>CALMPG010000072.1 GCA_937871915.1 uncultured Phycisphaerales bacterium | reverse complement strand
CTCGATGCGGCGGATGTTCTCGGGGCCGAGGCGGGGGATGAGCGTGTCAACCAGTTCGCCCCAGGCGGGGTCTGGGGTGGCGTCTTCGGATGCGCCGGGGGCGCCGAGAGCCTGGCTGGTGGTCTGCTGGTGGCGGAGGCGGGCGGTGCGGGTGGCGGTGAGGATGATGCCCTCGACGCCGGATTGCAGGTCGATGCGTTCGAGGCGGGTGCGGAGGAGGGTCCAGAGGTGGCGTGTGTTTCTACTGGGGCGACTGAGAAGCAGGGGGGGAGGAGTGCCGAGTGCCGAGTGCCGAGTGCCGAGGGGGGAAGGAGTGCTGAGTGAGCGGACGGGTACCCCGCCTCCGGCGTCGCTGCGCTCCGGCACCCCGCCCGCCGGAGCGGGGGAGGGGGGGCGGAGGAGTTGGATGTCGAGGCGGCGGACGCCGCGCTCTTGGGTGGCGAGTTGGGTGGTGAGGTCGTGGAGGACTCTTTGGGCCGCGGCTTCGATGGATTCCCAGCGGTCGGTGGGGCCGTCGAAGAGCATGGAGGCTTTGAGGGGCGGGGCAGGGCGGACGGGATCGATGCGCTCCGGTGAGCGGCCGAGCGCTTTGTCGAGGCGGTCGATGAGGGGGAGGCCGAAGCGGGAGGCGAGGGCGGCGCGCGGGAGGTCGAGGACCTGGCCGATGCGGGTGATGCCGACTTCGCCCAGCGCGATGGAGGTCGCGGGGTCGAGGGCGAGAGCGGCGATGGGGAGATTGGTGATCGCCTCGCGCTCGCGGCCGCGCGGCACGCGGAAGAGGCGCTCGTCGGAAGGGGCGTGGCGGGCGACGGCCTGGGCGACGGCGAAGGTGGAGGCGGCGGCGATGCGGATGTGGAGGCCTCGTCGGCGGGCGCCGGTGGCGATGGCGCGGAGCAGGCGGTGCTCGGTGGCGTAGATGCGCTCGGTGCCGGAGATGTCGAGGAGGAGGCCGTCGGGCGGGTCGGGCGCGGCGAGGGGCGTGAAGCGGACGGCCCAGCAGGCGAGGGCGTGGAGGGCCTGGGCATCGCGATCCGGGCGGTGGGGTTCGAGGTGGAGGGTGGCGCTATCGGGGAGAAGCGAGCGGGCGTGGGCGAGGTCCATGCCCTCGCGGACGCCGGCGATGACGGCGCGGGCGCAGCAGCGGGCGACGAGATCGCGCGCGGCGACGGCGCGGGTGAGGATGACATGCGGAGGCGTGGGCGCGAGCCCATGCACGGGGGTTTTGGGGGCGTGTTGGAGCGCCGTGCCCGGGCTTGCGCCCGGGCTTCTGTTGGGGTCAGGCGGCTTCAACCTGCGATGGACGAGGTCCGTCGAGAGTGTCGGAAACCAGAGCGAGAGCACGCGACGCATGGGAGTGCTCCAGGGTCCACGCCCGCGTCTGGGCGTGGACGTGGTCGGTTGGCCGCACTCCTTTGCAGCGCAGAAGTTCGACGCTCCAGCGTCGAGCGTGATGAGGGGACACAGCGCGGCAGATGTTCCAGCGCGTGGTGGCGGCCGAGAGCGTGGAACGCTCCCACGGCGGACGAGCCAGAAGACACAACCCCCCCACTTCCTTTGATGCGCTCGCGCTCTCGGCGGCGAGTTGGAGCCGGCGCGTGGAGGGAAGGTCGAAGGTGGAGGCGTCGAGGACCACGGCCGCGGCGACGCGGCTACGGAGGGCCAGGTCGGCGGCCCAGAGGCGATCGGCGGGACGCGGGGCGTGGATGAAGAGGGAGCGGTCGAGGGCGGGGCGCGGGAGCGTGGGGGCGTAGGGCCAGACGGCGCGGCCGATCCAGATGAGGCAGGAGGCAGGCGTGTGAGTGGAGTCGTCGAGCGCGGCGAGGGCGCGCGTGGCGAGGAGGGAGAGGATGGTGAGGGGGGGGGACCAGGAAGAGCCCGCCACGGAGTGTCGGGGTACCCGGTCGGAGTCCGTCATGGAGTGTTGGGGTGACCCGTCGGAACCCGCCACGGAGTGTCGGGGTACCCGGGCCGAGTCCGACACGGGGTGTCGGGGTACCCGGTGTTGGGATACCTGGTCCGGGTCGGAGAGGCCGAACCATTCGTGGATGCCGGCGCAGGTGAGGCCGCGCCCGGGGAGGGCGTTGTCGAGGTCGGTCAGGCCGGTAGAGATGATGCGGGCGCGGGGGGCGGGGGTGGCGAGGGAGCAGGCGTGGCGGAGGGCGTCGATGGCCGCGGGAAGAGCGGACAAAGCGAGTTTTTCCGAGGGGAGAGGGACACAGGTGCGGGCGAGCATTTTGTTAGGGTATTGAACGGATATCTGTTTGTCAAGCGTTTGTTTGGATTTGGCATGCTTCCATTTTTATCACGATCGCGATCGAGCGGGCGCAAATCTCAGACTGGACGGGTGTGCGAGAGAATGCGGCGGGCGCGAGTGATGGCGAGAGGAACCGACAGGTACCGACGGGCCTGCGACGTGCGATGCGGGCCGATCATCGCTCGGCGCGAGTGACGATCGCGGGAAACTCCCGACTGTCGGTATCGATCGGCCGGCGTCACGGAGAGATGCCGGCAGAATCCGCGCGCTGCACACCGGTGCGTCAACGCGACGGTCCATGGACCGACGATTCCCCCACACCGGGCCCGCCCCCTCGTCGAGAAGAGCGCTCGAATCGCCATTGCAAACACCGCGGGCGATCGAGCGACGTAGACTTGTCCCCTCCCACCTCCGCGGGCGGGAGACCGGGCGGGGCGCGGGCCCCACCGGCACCTCAACATACCGCTTTGTACAAGGCACGCTTATCCATGGCCACACCACACACCGCCACCGTCATCGGACCCGACACCCACATCAAGGGCGAGATGGAGTTTGACACCGACGCCCACATCCTCGGCACGTTCGAGGGGCGCATCACCTCTCGCGGACAGATCCATGTCGGCGAGGGGGCCACGTGCCGCGCCGTGCTGGAGGGGGCGACCGTCGTGATCGACGGGCTGGTGGAGGGGAACATCACGGGGACCAAGCGGGTACTGCTCAACGCGACGGCGCGGGTGCAGGGGGACATCACGGCCCCGTCGATGGCAATGGCGGGGGGGGCGAGCATCGGGGGGCTATGCACGATCGCCGCGGCCGAGGGCGGGGCGTCGGTGGTGGGGGGGGGCGCATCGCGACCGGAGCTCCGGCTCAATGGGGCGGAGCGCGTGGTCGCCCGCGGAGCGTGATCGCCGTTGATCGGTGAAGGGCCGAACCGATGGCGCCCTCGGACCCGACGAAAGTGGGAACGCCGTGAGGCCCCCGAGTTCGCGCGCTCGTGGGCCTCAGGCTCCCAGGGAGACCTGCAACAGGAACACCGAGGGACCCGCGGCGCGAACGGCGTGGCGGGTTCCGGGCGCCATGACGAGCAGGTGGCCGGGATCGAGGCGCTGATCCGCGCCGCCCACGCTCACCATCAACTCGCCTTCGACGGCCTGGATGCTCACCGTGCCCGCGGCGGCGTGCTCTGCGAGCGCGGCGCCGGGGTCCATCACGAACAGGGCGATCGAGCGCCCGCCGTGCTTGTAGAGGGTCTTCTGCCGGTGCCCATGCCGGGCCGGAGTCGGCTCGGCGCGGAGTGCCGCGGCCTGGGCCTTCATGTCGAACGTCAACGCCGGAGCGTCGAAGCGATCGGTCGGCGCCTCACGGATGCGGTCGGGGCTCATGCGGGGGGCTCCTTGGGATGGTCGGTCGCGGCCTGGTCGAGTCGGTAGCGGGCACGCGCGCCGGGGCGATCGCGCTCGATCTCTCCGGCCGCCCCGAGCAGGGACGCGAGCGCGTCGGGATGTTCGCGCTGGACCGCCTCGAAGAACACGCGCTCCTCCCAGCGGATATGGTCGTGCAGGAGCGTGCCGAGGCGACGCAGGGCCGCCGGGTCGGCCGCGATCTCCGCGGGTTCCGACCGGCAGCGCCCCGCGAGTTCGCGGAGAGCGCGATGCTCGTCGAGCAGTCGGGCGCGAAGGTGGGCGTCGCTGGTGAGCGGCAGCAGCAATCGCTCCTCATCGTCGAAATGATGCTCGATCTCCGCCTCCCAGATGCGCACGAAGTCGGCGACGGCCGCGCTCCTGGCCTCGACGTCGCGCTCGGCCGACTGCCGGAGGGTGCGGGCGTGGATCAGGCCGGACATGTGCTCGCGCGAAAGGGGCTGGAGCGCGGCGTGGCGCCTGAGGGGAGGCGTCTGGGCGGGGTGGGAGCGGCCGGTCACGGTCCATGATAAGCGGGCTCGTCGCTAGGGCCGGTGTCCATCGCGACTGTGGCGACCGGCGTTGCCCGTGGGTCGGGCGGCCCGGGCTTTGAGGGAGCCGGCGCGGGCGATGGCGGCGCGCCCGAACTTCGCCGCGATGGCGTCGGAGACGGCGTCGACTCTTCGCGTGCGGGACTCGCGGAGCTGATCGTCGAAGAGGCCCTGCTGCGCGGGCTCGCCGAGGTCTTCGAGGCGGACGCCGATGAGGCGGAGGGGTATGGGGGGGCCGGGGGACTCGGCGAGGAACTCGCTGAGGAGGCGCTCGGCGACGGACCAGAGTTCGGGCGTCTGGTTCGTGGGCGCGGGGAGGACGCTCGAGCGCGAGACCGTGCGGAAGTCGGGGGAGCGGAGCTTGAGCGCGATGCGCCGGCAGAGGAGGCCGTCGGCGCGCAGGAGGCGGGCGGCCTGCTCGGTCTCGTCCATGAGGATGGCGCGGAGTTGCGCCGGGCAGGAGATGTCGTCGGAGAACGTGCGCTCCTTGCCGATGGACCTGCTGGCGTGCTCGGTGTGGACCTCGCGCTCGTCGAGGCCGAGGGCGAGGCGGCGCCAGTGGGGCGCGGCGTCGCCGAAGCGGCGCGTGAGTTCGCGCTCGTCGAAGGCGAGGAGGTCACCGACTGTCTCGATGCCGATCGAGTGGAGCTTGGCGTCGGCGACTCTGCCGACGCCCCAGATCACGCTCACGGGCATGGGGGCGAGGACGGGCGCGGCGTGCTCGGGGGGGATGACGCCGAGGCCGTCGGGCTTGTGCATGTCGCTGGCGACCTTGGCGAGGAACTTGTTGGGGGCGAGGCCGACGGAGCAGGTGACGCGCGTCTCGGCCTTCACCTGCCGCATGATCTCGCCGGCGGCGGCCTCGCCCCGTGTTGACCATGTGGGCACGTTGGTCAGATCTACGAAGGCCTCGTCGATGCTCACGGGCTCGATGTCGGGGCTGAATCGCTCGAGGATGGCGCGGACCTGGCGCGAGACCTGGGCGTAGACGTGCATGCGGATGGGCACGACGATCGCGTGGGGGCAGAGGCGGAGGGCCTGGGCCGTGGGCATCGCGCTGCGACAGCCGAAGGGGCGGGCCTCGTAGCTGGCGGTGGTGACCACGCCGCGCTTGCCGCGTCCGCCGACGAGGATGGGCTTGGCGCGCAGGTCGGGGTTGTCGCGCTGCTCGATGGCGGCGTAGAACGCGTCCATGTCTACGTGGAGGATGGTTCGGGGCCAGGGCACGGGGGATTGTTGTCCGTGTGGACCGACCCATTTGCCCCTACCATCTCCTGGCATTGCACTTTCGCGCACGATGATCCAACCGGGAGCGGCCATGCAGTCACTCGAGTCGGTCGTTGTGGGAGTCGAGTTTTCCCCCGGCTCGGCCGGCGCGCTGCGGCAGGCGATCCGCATCGCCACGTGGAACCGCGCGGCCGTGCACGCCGTGCATGTCATCGACACCCTGGTCGCGGAGGAGCTGGGGGAAGCCCTTGCGGCGTTCCAGCCGAACGCGCGCGAGGGCCTGATCGCCGACGCCACGCGGGCGTGGGGCGTGTTTGCCTCCGCGATCGAGGGGGCGGCGGGCGTCTCGATGGATGTTCGCATCGACCATCGGGTCCGGGGGATCCTTGCGGCCGCGCGGGAGGCGAGGGCCGATCTGCTGGTCGTCGGGGCGTGCGGTGCGCGGGAGGAGGGCGCCGGGGTCGGGCAGGTCGCGCTCTCGTGCGCCCGGCACGCCATGAGCCGGGTGCTGCTGGTGCGGGAGACGCAGGGCGAGCCGTTCAAGACCATTGTCGCGTGCGTGGACTTCTCGCCGACCTCGCGGTCGGCGCTGTCCCAGGCGGCCCGGGTGGCGACGCAGGACGGGGCCGCGCTGCACGTGCTGCACGTGTACGAGGCGCCGTGGCACCAGCTGCACTACCGGGCCCCGACGCCGGAGGCGGCGGATCCGCGGTTCCAGAAGCAATACCGGGACGGGCTGGAGCGCCGGCTGCGGGAGTTTGCCGGAGGGCTCGGGCGCGAGATCGAGTACCTCGCCCCCACGTTTGCGCTGCTGGAATGGCGGGGCCATCGCTCGGGGATCGTCGAGTATGCCGGGAAGAACGGCGCCGACCTGATCGTGCTGGGCACGCGCGGGCGGACGAATCTGCGCGACGTGGTCATGGGGAGCACGGCGGAGAAGGTCCTGCGCGAATCGGCGTGCTCGGTGCTGGCCGTGAAGCCCGAGGGGTTCGAGCATCCGCTGGCCGTCGCGGAGCCCTCGCACGGTGGGCAGCGGCGGACCGCGTTCTGAGCATCCTGCATCGGAGGGAGCGTCATCATGCGATTGGCCGTCTACTCCACCAGGCCGTACGAGCGGCCGTTCCTTGATTCGGCCAACACCTCCGCGAGCGGGGCGTTGCGGCACGAGCTGGTCTGCTTGGACGCGCGGCTGTCGATCGCGACGGCGGGCCTCGCCGGCGGGTGTTCCGGCGTGTCGCTCTTCGTGGGCGACGACGGCTCGGCCCCCGTGCTGCGGGCCCTGCACGCGGGCGGCACGCGGCTGCTGGCCCTCCGCTCGGCCGGCTTCAACCACGTGGATATCGACGAGGCGGACCGCCTCGGGTTGACCGTGCTGCGCGTGCCCGCGTACTCGCCCCACTCCGTCGCCGAGCACGCCGTGGGGCTGATGCTGACGCTCAATCGCAAGTTCCACAGGGCCTTCAACCGCGTGCGCGAGCAGAACTTCGCCCTCGACGGGCTGATGGGGTTCGATCTGCACGCCAAGACGGCGGGCGTGGTCGGCACGGGCAAGATCGGCGAGGTGGTGTGCCGGATCCTCGGCGGCTTCGGGTGTCGCGTGCTGGCGACCGACCCGGAGGTCAATCCGGCGTGCGCGGCGATGGGCGTGGAGTACGTCCCGCTTTCCGAGCTCCTCCGGCGGAGCGACATCATCACTCTGCACTGCCCGCTCACGCCGAAGACCAGGCACCTGATCGACGCGGGTGCGCTCGCGGCGATGAAGCCCGGGGTCATGCTCATCAACACCAGCCGCGGCGCGGTGATCGACACGCGGGCGCTGATCGCGTCGCTCAAGCGCGGCCGGCACGCGGGCGTCGGGTCGGTTGGACTGGACGTGTACGAGGAGGAGGGGGACCTGTTCTTCAAGGACCTTTCCGCCGAGGTGATCCAGGACGATGTGTTCGCTCGCCTGCTCACGTTTCCCAACGTGCTCATCACGGCCCACCAGGGGTTCTTCACGCGGGAGGCGTGCACGGCGATCGCCTCGACCACGATCGACAACGCGACGGACTTCGAGCGCGGGGCGGTGGACGAGGCCAATCGCGTGGGCACGCGCCTCGTTGTCCGCGAATAGCCTGGTGGGCGCGGGGCTATCCGCCCCGGGGATGGCCGGGGGCATTCTTCATCCCACCCCCACCTCGAAGTCGCGCCCTTCCCAGCGGTCGGCCTCCGTCCAGAAGAAGGTGAAGCGGATCGGCGCCCTCCCGCGCGGCGCCTTGATGTCCACGTACGCATGGCCCGTGGCGATCGGTGTGCCCGGGGTGTCGCTGGTGTGCTCCCACTCGTCGCAAGTCCAGCGCAGCCGGAACGGCGCGCCAGCCTGGACCCGCAGGACCCCGCCGGCGGGGACCGAGCGCACCTGGCGGTTGAACTTCCAGACCTCCAGCGGCGCCCTCGGCACGCGGCCGCGGTAGCGGTCGGCGACCTCGGGGATCAGGTCGAACACGCGGCCGTCGGTGGCGGAGCGCACCAGCTTGATGTACTCGGCGTGGGCCCAGCACAGCGGCATGGCCCCGCCGGTCGGGCGGCCGCGGAACATGTGCGCCGCGGGCAGGTCGGGCAAGGCCCACACCTGCTCGGGCAGCAGGCGGGTTGAACTGGCGAAACGCTCCATCGCCCGGATGTGGACGCCGACATCGCGCCCGGCCGCCAGCTCGTAGTGCCCGCGCTCGCCGGTGAGCAGCGGCCAGGCGTGCCCGTACCCCCAGCCGCGGTACGGCCCGCCGTCCTCGCGCTGTCCGTAGCCGTCGTGGTTGTACCGCCGCCAGCCGGGGCCGCGGGGCGTGTCCACCCCGAGCACCGCGTCCACGACGCGCAGGGAGTCCTCGATGAGCGGATCGCCCGGAGCACGCACGCCGTATCGGACCAGCTCGAGGAACCCGGCATCGACCACGTCCTTGGCGGGGAACGCGCTTCGTGCCCCGGGCGGTTGGTTTGCCAGGTGGAGGAGGCCGTGGTTGGCGTCCTCATCGGGCCGCGGGTCGTCGGCGGCGGCCGGGTGCATGCGGATGAAGTGCCGGCGGATATCGGGGACGAGCGACCCCTCCGTGGTCACGGTCCACGGTTCGATGTGCGATTCGAGGAAGTCGGCGTAGTCCTCGAGGTATCGCGCGGTGGCGTCGTCGCCCCGCTCACGAACGAAGGCCGCGGCGCAGACCAGGCCGGCGATGTGCGCCGCCAGGGTCGAGGGCGAGAGGCCGCTGTTCTCCTCCCACCGCTCCTGCGGGGTGACCGGCCCCCTCTCGATGAGGTAGCCGGCGGCTCGCAGGATCATCGGAGCGGGATCGAAGTCCTGGAGCGCCCCGGCGTGGTGCAGCTGCCGCGCAAGGAGAAGGGGGAAGGCGGTTTGGTCCAGCTGGACTCCGCCCCAGTGGGGCTCGCCGTTGATCCAGAAGTTCTGGGAATAGCCCCCGTCCTCGTTCTGGGTGCAGGCCAGATAGATGAGGGCGCGGAGCGGGGCTTCGGCGCTCCCCGCCGCCAACAGGCCCGTGGCGCTGTGGCACATGTCCCGGGTCCAGACGAGGTGGTAGCCGCCGACCTCATCGCCGCTCCTGGATTCTCCCCAGGGGATGCTCAGCGAGGCGATCAGGGCCCCGTCGTAGGTCTTGTCCTCGTGGGCGAGCAGGATGCTGTGGCTGGCCCGGAAGAGGCGGCCGCCGTCCGACGCCGCCCGCTCGCTCCCGGGACGCACATGGGCGCACGCGTGCTGCCACTGCTCGACGAAGCGGGCCCGGTGCTGGACGAACGACTTTCCCAGCGCCTGGGCCGTGGTGACCAGGGCGTGATGGAGCGTGTCGCCGAAGGCAAGGGCCAGCACGAACTCCGGGCTCCGCCGGAGGTCGAGCTCGCCGGTGAGCGCGATATTCCCGTCGGGCGCGCAATCGAACTCCCAGTCCATCCGGAAGTCGTGGGCCAGGTCCCGCCAGCCGTCGGTCGCTCCCACGTAGCCGCAGGAGCAGCGTGCGAACGGGATCGATGCCGCCAGCGCCAGCCAGGTGCCGCCCTTGTGGGCCGTGAGCACCCTGCCCCACCCGGCGTCCACGACGTTGCCGTTGTTGGCGCGGCCGCCGACCTCCAGGTGCGGCGCCAGCAGGGCGAAGAGCCGCAGCCTGGCGAGCATGGCCGTGTCCGCCTCCAGGCGCGTGTGCACGAGGACGCAGGCCTGGTGGGGGTCGGCGATCACCTCCTTGACAATGCGGAAGCGTCCCTGGGGATCGGCGTTGACGATGCGAAAGCCCAGGGCGCCGGGCTCGATGCACTCGAGCGTGTTGTCCAGGTGGCGCTCGTCGAGGAAGAACGTCGCCCCGTCGGTGACCAGGTACTGCAGGTCCCGGATCTGCGGCCGGTCGATCGTCGGGTAGTACACCTCGTTGAGGATGCCCTTGGAGACGGTGAACCAGACCCGGCTCAGGGCCGAGTACGCGGTCCCCACGCCGTCCTTGTCGCTGCGCGTCCAGCGGGGTTCGATCCCGGGGCCGCCGTGCGCCGGATGACTTGTCGAAGGAATCGCCATGGGTGCTCCGTGGTGCCTCTAGAGTATCGCCCGCGGGCGCCGTGCGGGCTCACGCGCCCGCCGCCGGGGCCGCGAGCGCTACGCACGCCGATGCCAGGTCGTCGAGCTCGGATGGTGTGAACCCATGGCGATAGGGGAGGATCTCGATGAGGAGATCGCGGGCGCGTTGACGCACGGAGGCCGCGCCCGCGCGATGGTGCGCCGAACCCCGCGTTCGCAACCGGTTGGCCACGATCCTGATTGCGGTGGCACGATCCACGTCGAGGGCTCCGGGCGGCGGGTTCTGCATCGGACTTCCGTGTCGGGACCGGGCGGTCGCGCCGATCCGACGCGCTCAACCGCCCGGGGCGGGCACCGCCCCGGACGAGCGGCCCTTGCCCGGGATGATCGCCTCGCCCCGGAGCGCGGCGACGCTGCCCAGGGTGTAGGCGCCCAGGGCCATGGCCAGGTCGCGCACGGCGATGTCGTAGAAGCCCGACAGGACCACGGCGCCCGCGATCAGCACCAGCCACAGGGCCACGACGTACGCCCCGAGGCGCGGGAGCACCGTCAGCACGGCCAGCCCCGCGACGATCTCGATCACGCCCACGCCCATCATGAAGGTGTGGGGATTCACCGGGATCAGCCTGGTCATGAACCCCGGGAGGTACTGGGACCAGTCGGTCAGGAGGTTCGTGAACTTGTCGGCGCCCGCGATGAGCGGGACGAGCCCGTAGCAGAGCCGGAGCGGGACGTAGATGTGATTCAGGGCCTGGGTGTTCATTTCAAGTGCCTCCGTACGCCGCGGATGTTCACCGAGCGTTGGTTTCAGAGATTCTCGTACACGGGTCACAGCAGCGATCGGACCGGATCGACCTCGGCGACGACGGCCTCGCTCGGGTCCGTCGCGATCCCGGCCGGCTTGACCACCAGCGCCGAGCAGGAGAGTTCGGACAGGGCACGCTCGGCGGTGCTGCCCAGAAGGGCGTAGCGGAGGTTGCTCCGCCCCTGGGCGCCAAGCACCAGCAGATCGGCCCGGTGGTCCTCGGCGTACGCGGCGATGCCGCGCCCGTAGTGGCCGTGCTCGAAGATCTCGAGCCTGGCGTTGACGCCGGACAACTCGGCGGCCAGTGGCTCGACGAACTTCTCCAGGCGCGGCCCCAGCGAGGCGCGATAGGCGTTCCAGGACTCGACGAGCTCGACCGGCTGGCCGGGCCAGAGGCCCAGCGGGTCGCCGGTGTAGTCGATGCCCGGCCCCGGCGGCATGGCGACGTGCACGATGCGCAGCGCCGCCTTGTCGAACCTCGCGATGCGCACCGCCGTCTCGACGGCGCGGAACGAGGTCTCCGAGAAGTCGGTGCAGGCCACGACGGAGGTGTACGGCCCGGTCTGGTCCTCGCGGGCCAGGAGCACCCTGGTGGGCGCGTGCCTCAGGCAGGCCTTGGCGACCGGCCCGGCGCCGCGCCCGGCGCTGGTGGGGCTGCGCACCCCCAGGACGAGCAGGTCCGCCGCGTGGGTCCGGACCGCGCGGCAGAGGACCTCCATCGGCGAGCCGACCTCGACGTCGATGTGGGCGCCGACGGCGACCCCCCCGCTGCCCGGTCTCCCGGCGTCGTCGCCCTCGGCCAGACGCTGGGCCAGCTCCCGGGCCCGGGCGCGGATCGCGGCCCACGACTGGTCGCGGCCGAGGCCGACGAGGGCGAGCATCTCGTCCACGATCGAGGGTTCGATGGCGTGCACGACGTGGAGCGCCGCGTCGTTGCGGGCGGCGATCCGCGAGGCCTGGCGCAACGCTCCGCGCGAGGCGGGCGTGAAGTCAAGGCCGACGACGACGGTGCGGAGGGCGTTCATGGAAGGCGAATCCCCTTTCTGCGTCCGGTGGGCGTTGAACCAGAGGACGCGTATGGGAGCATGGTCCCGCTCCGGCTCATCCGCATCCACGCGGGAACTTCCCCAATCGGTGCGCCTGCCCGGGAACGCCGGGTCGGCCGTTTCCGAGCTCCATCCTTGGAACCGTGGCCCGCGGCCCGGGCCTCCCGGCACGCGCGCCGCCCCGTTCCGGACCGCCCGGAATCCGCTCCGGATGGCCCGGAGCACACTCCCGCTCCCCCGGAATGCACTCCGGCCCACGCGGAATGGATTCCGTGCCAGCCGGAATGTGAGTTCGCTCAACCGGAGTGCATTCCCGGCCGATGGGAATGCTCTCCGCGCCGCCCGGAATGAGGCGGCGGCGGTCGCGGCGGCCGCGCCGATGGGGCCGGGAGTCCCTCGGCGGTGATCTTCGCGCGCGGCGATCGTGCCGGCGGCTCCGTGGCCCACGCCTTGCGGCCGGGCGCGCGGCGGCGGCGGGGGCGAGGGCCCGCGGTACGATCCGGGGATGGGCCAGCGCATCCTGTTCACGATCGGCCATTCCACGCGCGGGTGGGCGGAGTTTGTGGCGCTGCTGAAAACCTGGAAGATCGAGGAGCTGGTGGACGTGCGGACGGTGCCGCGGTCGCGCGCCTTCCCGTGGTTCGACAAGGGGCGCATGGAAGCGGCCCTGCCGAGGTCGGGGATCGCGTACGTCCACCTCCCCGCGCTGGGCGGGCTCCGGCGGCCCGGGAAGAGCCCGATGAACGCCGGCTGGAAGAACGCCCGCTTCCGCGCCTACGCGGACTACATGCAGACGGAGGATTTCGAGAAAGGGCTGCGGGCGCTCAACGAGCGGCGCAGGAAGCGGCGCGTGTGCGTGATGTGCTCGGAGGCGGTGTGGTGGCGCTGCCACCGCCGTATGATCGCGGATGCGGAGGTGGCCCGCGGCATCCCGGTGAGGCACGTGATGAGCGCCGCGGCGGCGACGCGCCACGAGCTGACCGGGTTCGCGGTCGTGACCAAGGCACCGAAGCACGGCGGGGCGCCGATGGTGACCTATCCCGGGACCGAGCGGGCGGCCGCCGTCCGTCGGACAACCAAGAGAGGCAAGGTCCACTGATGGAAGAGCCGAACACCGGGCCGTCGAGCGGGGTCCCCGAATCGGAGCGGTTGCGCCAGCACCCCGCGGAGCGGTTCGCCGCGCCGCAGCACCACTACAACCTGCACGAGGTGGCGACCAGGCTCGGGCGGGAGGCCGAGGCGGGGCAGGCCGGGCACCGCCAGGAGACGCTCTACAAGCACGGCGCCACGACGGTGGCCCTGTTTCTCTTCGGCCATCTCACGCGCCTCCCGGCCCATCGCGCCGGGGGCGTTGTGGTCATCCAGGTGCTCGAGGGCCACATCCAGGTGACGGCCGAAGACCGGGCGCACGACCTCCACGCCGGCCATCTGCTGGCGCTGGCCCCCGGGGTCGAGCACGACGTGCTGGCGCGGGAGGTGAGCCGGATGCTCCTGACCGTGCATCTGGATGCCGACGCCGCCAATCGATCGGAATAATGCCCGGTTGCGGGCACCCGCGCGAGCGTGCCCGCCCGGGGCGGAGCCTCACGCCTCCGCGAACCCCTCGCGGATCGCCAGGCGGATCAGGTCGGCCCGGCTGGAGACGCCCAGCTTCTTGAGCATGCGGTCCTGGTGGCGGTCGATGGTCTTGGGGCTGCGGTTGAGATCGTCGGCGATCTGCACGCGCGAGAGGCCCTTGCCGATGAGGCGGAGGACCTCGATCTCGCGCGACGAGAGCGAGGCCAGCGGCGTCGCGGGCCCGCCCGGAGCATCCCTCCCGGCGGGGGAGGCGCCCGGACCCTGCCGGCGACGGCCGGGGGCGGTCATCGTCGCCGGCCGGCAGTGGGCCCGGACCTTGGGGCCCATGACGAACGTGCCCGCGCTGCTGCGGGCGACCTCCCCGAGGCCCGCGACGATGTCGTCGAGCTCGTCCCCCTTGGCGAAGTACCCCCAGGCGCCGCACTTGTACGCGGCGGCCAGGTAGCCGTCGCGGATGTGGGCGCTGAGGAAGACGAAGCGCAGCCCCGGGTGCGCGCGACGGAGGCGGTCGGCCACCTCGAACACGTCCGGGCCGGGCATCTCGATGTCCAGCAGGACGATGTCGGGCCGGAGCCGGGCGGTCTCCTCCAGCAGGCGCTCCGCGCTGGCCAGGCTCCCGACGATGCGGATCCGGTCCTCCACGGCGAACTTCGCCCTGAGCCCCTCCACCAGCACGGCGTGGTCGTCCACGCACAGCACGCGGATCCCGGCGTCGCCATGGTCGGGCCCGGCGGGGGCGGGCGCGGCGGCGGCCGGGGGCGCGCCGAGCCGGGCCGGCCCCTCGGCGCGGGCGCCGGCGGGCGTCGCCGGGGTTGCACGGCGGGGGCGGGTCGAGGTGGCGGGGCGCTTGGGCCTTGGGGGCCGGCTCCCCCTCTACAGGCCGACGACCGCGCGGGCGAGCGCCGCGCCGATGGCGTCCAGATCATCGCGGCCCTCGATGGTAATCGGGTCGAGCGACTTCCATCCTCGCGCCGAACCGGGATGCGCCTTGCCGAACAGGACCAGCCGTCCGTGCGGGTGGCGCGTGCGCCACCTCCGGGCGCGGTCGAGGGCCGCCCCGGTCGGCTCCAGGACCCAGACGTCCGCGCCGCCCGGATCGTCGCCCGGCGTGACCCGGACGCCGGCCACGTCGAGCAGGTGCCGGATCAGGGCCGCGGCGCGCTGGTCTTGCAACGCGACGACCGCCCGCGCGTCGTCGCGACGCGGGGCCGAGGATCCGTCGATTCCCGCGACGGGAAGCCGGACCATGACGGTCGTGCCTTCGCCGGGCCTGGACGCGATATCCACCGTGCCGCCGGCGCGCCCCACCACCCTCGCCACGAGCGGGAGGCCCAGCCCCGTGCCCATCCCGCGGGTCTTGCTCGTGTAGAACATCTCGAAGGCGCGCCGCTGGATCTCGGCCGACATGCCCTTGCCGTTGTCGGCGACTTCGAGCCTCACGTGCGTGCCGCGCTTCTCGCGCGTGGCCCGCAGACCGACCACTCCGGCCCGACCCTTTCCGGGGGACGTGGGGGGAGGGATCGCTTCCCCGGCGTTGACGAAGAGGTTCAGCACGGCCTGCGTCAGCCCGTGCGCGGCAACGCCGACCTTCGGGAGATCGGCGGGCAGGGACACGGTGACCCTCACGTGCCTGGGCACGGCCTTGGTGAGCATGGGCCCGACCTGCGCCCACCAGACGCCCAGGTCGGTGGCGGAACGCTCGGCGTCCTCGCCCTCGGTGTCGAGCGCCAGGAAGTGCAGGCCGTCGGCGAGCTGCTGGAGGTACGCCACGCTCTTGCGGACGGCGTCGATGTGGTCGCGTATCTCGGGCATCAGGGTCATCGCCTGGGCGGCCTCGAGGTGCGCGCGCACGGGCAGGAGCACGTTGTTCATGTCGTGGCCCAGGCCCGCGGCCAGGGCGCCGATCGAGGCCAGGCGGTCCGAGCTGCGCAGCCGGAGGTGGGCCGACTGCAGGGCGGCGGTCTGCTCGGCGAGGAGCTCGTGCAGGCGGCCGTTGTCGGCCGACTCCGCTCGCGCGCCGTGCGGCCCGACGGCGCTCTTCCCTCCGGCCTCGCCCGGCGGGCCGCCACCGGCGTGGGCGCTCAGGTCCCGGATGATGCCGACGAACAGGGGCGCCGCCTCCCCCGGGACATCCACACGCGAGACGGACACCTCCGCGGGGAAGAGCGTTCCGTCCTTGCGCACGCACTCGAAGCTCCGGACCCGGTTGAGATGCTCGGTCCGTCCGGTTTGGTGGTACTGGGCCAGGTACTCGTCGTGGGCCGAGTGGTGGGGCTCGGGCATGAGGATGTTGACGTTCCGCCCGATGAGCTCGGCGGGCGTCCGGCCGAACACCCTCTGCACCGAGTCGCTGGCGGATTGGATGACGCCCACGCTGTCGATGGTGATGATCGGGTCGAGCGCGGCGGCGAGGACGGCCTGGTAGGGGACCTTCGTTGGGGCCCTCTTCACGAGAGCCGGCCGTCGCGCGCGTGTTGGGCGATCCGATGGCATCTTCGGAGAGTGTACGCGGATCGGCGCCGTCCTACGCGTGGGCGAGGGGCGGCCGATCGTCCCTCACCACGCGCCCGCCCTCGTTTTCCCACCTCGCAAGAGCCATGGCCGTGGCGGTCGTGCTCTGGGATCCTGTCCGCGGCTTTCCGCGAGTCTCGGAATCGGTCGCGTCCTGGGTGCGGGCGACGCTCCCCGGGGCTCGGGTCGCCGGGGACCCCCTCCTGTTGTGGGGGCTTGTGCCGGATGAGCCATGACGCCCGTGCTTTGTTTCCCGGTTCATTGGGCCTCCTTGTCTGCTCCGGTTGCGCCCGGGCGCGATGGCTCGTGTGGTTTCGGCCCCCGAGCCAACACGGCGGGCTGAGGAATATTCGGCCGCGTTGTCGCCGCCCCCACTCGGAAACATCCCCAATCGTGGATGGCGGGCCGGTGATTGGGGAAATGCTCGCATTGAGGACGCGCGGACGGTCTGCGATCCTGATGGTTGTCGTCCTGGCGGCGGCGCCGGGCGGGCATCGTTTGGCGCGCCCGGCCGTCGCGAGTCACCCACACCCTTTGCCAAAGGAGCGCATCATGAGCAGGATCACATGCAACAAGCCCAGCGGAGCGGCGTCGAGCCCGGCGTGTTCCGGAGAGTCCGCGTGCGTGGAGGTCAAGCCCGATCTCATCCGCCAGCGGGCCTACGAGATCTTCCTGGCCCGCAAGGGCGGGCCGGGCGACAGCGCGTCGGATTGGGCCCGGGCGGAGCGTGAGCTGTGCGGCACGGGGCAGGACGCCCCCGCGGCCGTTCGTTCCGGCCAACGCTGATGCGGGATCGTGCGGGGGTGGACCCCCGGACGATCCGTGATGGCACAACCGCCCATCGCAGCGGAACAGCCCCGCGCCGGCCTCGGCGCGGGGCTGTTGGCGGTCGAACCTATCCTCCGCCGGGGAGCCCGCGACGGGCCGCCCCGGCGAAGCCCGCCGAGGCGGGAGGGCGGAGGATCGGGACCACCCATGCGGCAGGATTTCACCATCGACCAGGGCCGGATCGTGGAGTCGATTGGCGGGGGGGAGGACGGACCCGTCCGTGTCTACTCGGCGCCGACGCCGGCGGAGCGGGCCGAGCTGATGGCCTGGTGCGACATCGACGAGCACTCGCTCAACTCGGCCCTCGACCCGGAGGAGGTCCCCCGCGTCGAGGTTGACGGCGATCATGCGTTCATCATCTGGAAGCGGCCCGACCCGGCCTCGTACCGCACGGCGGGGATGTTCGAGGTCTCGTCGGTCGGCATCGTGCTGCATCGGGGCCGCCTCGCGTTCGTCACGGCGAGAGAGCCGTTGTCGCTCGGGGGGGGAGGAAAGCGGGCGCGCCCGATCCGCTCGCTCCACGATCTGGCGCTGCGGGAGCTGCTGGAGATGATGCGCCACTACGTCGAGCATCTGCGGGCCATCAAGGCGATGGCGCGGGAGGTGCAGACGAGGCTGAACATGTCGATCGGCAACGAGCACCTGCTGCGGATGTTCTCGCTGGGCGAGAGCCTGGTGTACTACGTCAGCGCCATCGAGGCCAACGGCGGGGCGCTGGTCCGCCTCAGGGCTTCGGCGGAGCGGCTGGGTTTCACCGCCGAGGACACGGAGCTCCTCGACGACGTGATGATCGAGAACACCCAGTGCGCCCGCCAGGCGGCGATCTACTCGCAGGTCCTCTCCGGCCTCATGGACGCGCGCGGGAACATCATCAACAACAACATGAACATGCTCCTCAAGAACCTCACGGTCATCAGCGTGATGATGCTCCCCGTGGGCCTGTTGACCGGGATCGGCGGGATGTCCGAGTTCACCGCGTTCTCCGCCGAGGCGGGCGTCGCGTGGTGGGTGGCGTACCCGCTGCTCCTGCTGGGCATGGGGTGCATCGGGCTGGCGACGTGGTTCGTGATCCACCGCTGGATGGAGCGGGTGATGGGCGGGCGCGGCGGTGGGAGCGCCGCGGCGATCGGCGGCGAAGGCGTTCAACCCCCCGCCGCGTGAGCGCGCCGGCGGCGCCGGCCGCGGCCGGGCGGGGCCGGCTCCGGGCTGCTCGGGCGCGCCGCGATTGGGGAGATTGTCGCGCCGACCCGGCGGCCGGCTCCGCCCATGATGGGTGCTGTGGATACGCACACCGCACAACACCGCGGGGCTCGGCCCGGCCTCGGCGCGGGGCGACCGGTCCGGCGCGTGGTTGGTCGCGATCCTCGCGCGGGCCGGCACGCTCGAACGATCGTGGCGAGTCGCGAGAGTCGCCTTGCGGAGACGCGGGCATGGGTCCGCCGCTGTCCGATTGGGGAAATGCCCGCGTGGAGGGACAGGGCCGAGGGTGTCATGATCTTGGCATCGGAACGAGGGCTTGCAACACGAGGGACTCGGGCATGAAACTCTTGATTCGGACTATCCAGGAACCCGAGCGTGAGCACGATGTCACCCGTCGCCTGGTCGCGGCGATCGCCGAGGAGCTCTGGCGGCTGTACGGCGGGAATGATCAACTGAACTGGCTGGAGGCCGAGCTCCACCTCCAGCGCATCGTCGGGCAGGCCCGGGCGGACGCCCGCGAGACCCGGGTGATACTCGTGGATCGGCCGGGCGCTTCGGGAGCGCCCGCGGCGGACGCCCGGCAAGGGCCTGGCAAGCCCGGCCGCCGGGATCGGGCATCGCCGAACCGCACGCCAAGGAACAACACCGGGCGCGTGCGAACCAGAAGCAGCGCCCCCGGCCCCGGCGGCGCGCCGGAGCAACCCACGCGCACGGCGCTGCCGTTCGCCCCCGCACGCCGCGGGGGTGCGACGCCGCCGGAGCACCGCTCAGCGGGGACGGCCGCATGATGAAAACAGGACTCCGAAGCACGGTGATGCAGATCTCCGGCATGCGGGGAGACACGTGCCGCGAGCGGGTCGCGGCGGTGCTCAAGGCGGTGGCGGGTGTGGAGACCGTGGACGTGACCCTGTACCGCGCGAAGGCCACGATCGTCCACGATTCCCGCTGCGACGCGGCGGCGTTGAGCCGCGCCGTTCGGCAGGCCGGCTACATCGCGTCGGTGAGCCAAGAGGGCGGCGGCGTCGCGCCCAGAACGAACGAGAGTCTTCGCCCGAGGAGTTGAAACCCGGCGCGTTCGGGGAGTTCCCATGGTTTCTTTGATGACAGCGACGAGCACGCACGACGCCCCGATCGTCCTCCCGAGCGCCATCGTTGCCGACCCCGGCTCGTTCGGACCTTCTTCGAGGCAACACCTCGCTCGCCATCGCGACAGCGACGTGTCGCCTCTCGGATCACCCTTCTCACAGGAGCACACCATGAGCACCATCACGAACACCGCCACCAAGAACGGCGCCCCCGTGCGTCGGTCGGAACCCAAGCCCTCGTCGCCCCCCCAGGACAAGCGGCATCTGGTCGCCTGTCGCGCGTACGAGATCTTTGTGGCCCGCAAGGGCGGGCCGGGAGACGAGGTTTCCGATTGGCTCCGCGCGGAGAAGGAAGTTGGCGCCGTTGCGAAGGGCTAGCCCGCCCGGGTGCACGGACATGCACCCTTCGAGGCCCGCCACGGGCGGCACTCGGATGCGCGGCGGCATGGGGATCACCCCTTGGCGTGCCGCGCTCGGACCCGATCCGGCGGTTGTCGAGCACCGAACACATGGAACATCATCATGACGCCCACCCTGCCCACGCCCGCCCGTATCACGCACGACTCGCCCTCGGGCGATCTGGCCCACGCCCACGACACACGGCCATCGACCGCCAAGGGGCCCGGCGTGGACTTGCCCCGCATCGAGCGGGCCGTTCGAGAGATCCTGATCGCCATCGGCGAAGACCCGGACCGGGAGGGTCTGCGCAAAACGCCCGATCGGGTAGCACGGTCCTACGCCGAGCTGATGGCGGGCCTTCGAGTCGATCCGCAGGTCTATCTGCGGACGGTGTTCAAGGACGGGTACAACCAGGTGGTTCTGCTGCGCCACATCCCCTTTCATTCGATGTGCGAGCATCACCTGCTGCCGTTCACGGGGCACGCGCACGTGGCCTATCTGCCCGATGGGAGGGTGCTCGGTCTGAGCAAGATCGCCCGGCTGGTGGACGCGTTCGCGCTGCGCCCGCAGCTCCAGGAGCGGCTGACCGACCAGATCGCCGACGCCCTCATGGAGGGGTTGCGGCCGCTCGGCGCCGTGTGCGTGGTGGAGGCCACGCACACCTGCATGACCATCCGGGGGATCAAGAAGCAGGGCAGCACGATGGTCACGAGCGCGATACGCGGGGTCTTCAAGACCGACCAGGCCAGCCGGGCCGAGGTTCTCGCCCTGATGCATGGCACGTCGAGGCCCGCATGAGGTTCACGGGAGAGGCCATGCACGCACACGCAACCGAGCCGTCGCCCCGTGGGAGCCAGGGAGCGACGTCGCCCGCTTCTGGAAAGGAGCCCCGCCGTGGCTGAACATTCGTCCTCCTACATCGTTGTCGGGGCCGGGCCCGCGGCGTCGGCGGCCGTGGACGGGATCCGGGAGCGTGACCCCCACGGGCCCATCATGCTCATCGGCGACGAGGCCGATCCGCCCTACGACCGCCCGCCGCTCTCCAAACAGCTGTGGTCCGGGGACAAGCGGATCGGAGAGATCTTCCTCCGTGAGCCGGCGTTCTATGCGCGGCACGGCGTTGAGCTGCGGCTGGGCACGCGGGTCGTGGAACTCGACCCGGCGGCGCACGTGCTCCGCGACGGCCGCGGCGGGGTCTACCGCTACGAGAAGCTCCTGCTGGCCACCGGCGGCACGCCGCGGCGGCTGGCAATCCCGGGGGGCGATCTCGAGGGCCTGAGCTACTTCCGCACCGTGGACGACTACAGGCGGCTGCGAAACGCCGCGACCGGGGGCAAGTCGGCGCTGGTCATCGGCGGGGGGTTCATCGGCTCGGAGATGGCGGCCGCCCTTCGCACCAGCGGCCTGTCGGTGGCCATGGTCTTTCCGGGCCAATGGCTGGTGTCGCGCGTGTTTCCCGAATCGCTCGGGCTCGCCGTGACGGACCGGTACCGGGCCAAGGGCGTCGAGATACTCGCCGGAGACCGCGCGATCTCTATCGAGCGGGAGGGGGACCGGTACCGAACGCGCACCCAGGCGGGCCGTGAGATTGTCTCCGACGTGCTCGTGGTGGGCGTCGGCATCGAGCCGAACACCGCCTTGGCCCGGAGCGCGGGCCTGGAGACCGGCGACGGGGTCGTCGTCGATCGGTTCCTTCGGAGCTCCGATCGCGACATCTACGCGGCGGGCGACGTCGCCTATTTTCCGGAGGCCGTCCTGGGGCCGCGGCGCATCGAGCACTGGGACAACGCCCTGAGCCAGGGCAAGCACGCCGGGCGGAACATGGCGGGCGCCCCGGAGCCGTTCTCCTACATTCCGTTCTTCTTTTCCGACCTGTTCGAGTTCGGGTACGAGGCGGTGGGCGACACGAACGCCCGCCACGAGACGTTCGCCGACTGGCGGGAAGAGAACCAGACCGGTGTGGTCTACTACCTCCGGGATGGGCGGGTGCGCGGAGCGATGATGTGCAATCTCTTCGGGAAGGTCGACGCGGCTCGTGCGCTGATCCAGCGGCCCGGGCGCCTCGGCGTGCACGACCTCCGCGGGGCTATCGGGTAGGGGGGAGCGCCGGGTGCCTTGCGCCGGCGGACCGGGCACGGCAGGAAAGGAGTCGCCCATGTCATTGGCATCGCTGATCGCGACGGGAACAAAGGTCTGGCTCGACGGGGTGGACCCCAACGACATCGGGGCGCAACGCGCCTGGGGAGTCACGGGCGCGACCTCCAATCCGACCATCGTCTCGCAGATCCTCTCGCGGGGGCACCTCGACGATCGGCTGCGAGAGTTGATCGGGCAGGGCCTTGGCGACGACCAGATCGCCTGGGCGCTGGCCGACGAGCTGGTCGGGTCTGCCCAGCAGGTCTTCCGACCGGTGTGGCAAAGCACGAGCGGGGACGACGGCTATGTCAGCTTTGAGCTTGATCCGCTGATCGAGGACGACGCCGCCGGCCTCGCCCACGCCAAGCGGGTGGATCGATACGTGGCTCTGGGCAAGCGATGGTCCGCCGGGCACGACAACCGCATGATCAAGGTGCCGGCCACGCGCGCCGGCGTGGACGCGATGGAGCCCCTCGCCGCCGCCGGGGTCACGATCAACGTGACGCTCATCTTCACCGGGAACCAGTATCGTGCCGCCCGCGACGCGATCTGGCGCGGGGCGCGCCGGCGCGACAACGGCCTGCACGACTTCAAGAGCGTCTACAGCATCTTCGTCTCCCGCGTGGACGTCTACACCGACGCCCATGTGCCGGAGCTGGGCCCCGGCGCGCAGGGGATGGTCGGCATCGTCAACGCCAAGCGGATCTGGCAAGAGAACGCGGAGTTCTGGAGGGACAAGCGGCCGCGCCTGCGTCAGGAGATCGTCTTCGCGAGCACCGGCGTGAAGAACCCCGCCGACTCGCCGGACAAGTACGCGGAGGCGTTCGCCGGCGGCGATATCCAGACCAACCCGCCGGCGACGAACCACGCGATCGAGGCGTCATCGAAGACCTATGCCGCTCTCATCGACCGGATGCCGTCGGCGGGCATCCTCGACGACATCGACAGGAAGGTCGGCGCCGAGGCGATGGAGCGCGTGCTGATGCGCGAGGGGATCGAGAAGTTCGCCGACGCACAGAGGGCCATGCTCGCGATCATCTCGCAGAAGCGGGCCTCGCTGCACGGCGGAGGTGCGCGCCCGAGTCATGCCTTTGGCGATCACGCCGGAAAGGGAGCATAGAAATGTCCGAGCACGATCCGATGTATCCGCCTTCGACCAGGGAACTGGGCGAGCAACGCAGGGCCCTGGCCCCCGCCCCCGCGGAGGCGTTCAAGGCGTTCAGCCAGAGCGTCTTTGCCGATGGGGCGCTCCCCGCCAAGACCAAGCAGCTGATCGCCGTCGCGGCGGCCCACGTGACGCAATGCCCGTATTGCATCCGCGGCCATACCAGGGCGGCCCTGCAACACGGGGCGACCCCCCAGGAGATCATGGAAGCCGTCTGGGTCGCCACGGAGATGCGGGCCGGCGGGGCCTATGCGCACTCGGCCATCGCGCTGGACACGATCACGCGGGTTCAGGGCGACAAGCGCGGTGCATCGTGATCTCGCGCGTCCGTCGAACTGGGAGCCCCGGGTGATGCGGATTCGACGCAACACGCTGATCGTGCTGGCCGCTCCGTTGGTGGTGCTCGTCGTCGCCGCCTACGCGCAGTGGGCCGTCGTTGGGTTGCCCGCGCTCCCGTCCAACCCGACGGCGTACTCGTCGGCGGCGGGTACGCCCGAAGGGTTTCCGGCCTGGCTTCGCATCACCCACTACGTCAACCTGCTGTTGCTGGTCCTCCTGGTCCGCAGCGGCCTGCAGATGCTCATGGATCACCCCCGCCTGTACTGGAACGTTCACTGCACCCCCGGCACGGAATGGGCTCGCTTCACGCCCATCGAGGTGCCCAGGGACCGCGTGTGGACCGCCAAGGACGACGCCCGCCCGCTCTCCCCTTGGATCGGCCTGCCCGGGTATCGCCACACCATCGGCATGGCTCGCCACTGGCACTTCCTCGGCGTGCTGTTCTGGGTGGGCAACGGGGCGGTCTTCGTGGCCCTGCTGCTCGCGACCGACCAGTGGAAGCGGCTCGTGCCGGTCTCCTGGCACATCGTCCCCGACGCCTGGGCCTACTTCGTCCACTACGCCACGATCCACCTGCCGCCGGAGCCGAACGGCTTCTACCACTACAACCCGCTGCAGCAGCTGTCGTACTTCGGGGTGGTGTTCATCCTGGCGCCGCTGGCGATCCTCAGCGGGCCCTCGATGTCGCCGGCCCTGACCAACCGGTTCGGGTGGTACCCGAAACTGCCGGGCAATCGCCAGGTCGGCCGGTCGCTCCACTTCCTTGTGATGTGTGCCTTCGTTGGGTTTGTGGTCTGCCATGTGGCGATGGTCGCGATCACCGGGTTCGCTCGGAACATGAACCACATCGTCCTGGGCGTGGACGACGCCGGCATGAGCGGCGTCTACCTCGGCGCCGCGGGAGTGGGCGTGCTCGTGGGGGTGAACGCGCTGGCCAACTGGCTGGCGTGGCGGCGCCCGCGGCTCGTGCAGCACGCCGCCAGGGCGATCGTCACGCCCGTGATGCGGTTGCTTCTCGACCACGCGGCTCCACGGGCCGAGTTCCGCCGCGAGGACATCTCGCCGTTCCTCTGGGCCAACGGCAAGGTGCCCGTCTGCGAAGAATGGAAGGGCCTGGCCGCGAACAACTTCAAGGACTACCGGGTGAGGGTGTTCGGCCTGGTGGAGAACCCGGTCGATCTGTCGCTCGACGACCTGCGAGCGCTGGGCACGAGCACCCAGATCACCCTGCACCACTGCATCCAGGGCTGGTCGGGGATAGCCGCCTGGGGCGGGACGCGGATGGCGGACCTGATCGGGCTGGTGCGCCCGAGCCCCAACGCCAAGGCGGTCGTGTTCCATTCGTTCGGCCAGGGCGAGGCGCTCCACGCGGGTGTCGAGGGCGTCGGGTACTACGACAGCCTCTCGATGGACAACGCCCTGAACGCGCAGACACTGCTCGCCCACGAGATGAACGACCGGCCGCTCGACCATCTCCACGGGGCGCCGCTGCGATTGCGCGTCGAGAACCAGCTCGGCTTCAAGATGGTCAAGTGGATCCGGGCCATCGAGTTCGTCGCGGATGTTCGGTCCGTCGGCAAGGGGGAGGGCGGTTTCGCCGAGGACTACGAGTATTTCGGAGAGCTCGCCAGCATCTGATGTTCGGTGGACGGCGCCCCGGAGCGGGCGCGTGACAAGAAGGAGTTCGCGGTGGGCACCAAAGTCGCTATCAACGGTCTGGGACGCATCGGGCGGGCCGTCCTCAAGCTCGCCATCGAGGACCCGTCGCTCGAGCCGGTCGCGGTCAACGACCTGGCCGACGCAGACAACCTCGCGTATCTGCTGCGCTTCGACTCGGTGTACGGCCGGTACCCGAAGCCCGTGGCGATCGACGGCCACGACCTGCTGGTCGCCGGCCGCAGGCTGCGGATGCTGAGCGTCCGCGATCCCGCGGGCCTTCCCTGGGGGGAGCTCGGGGTCGATCTCGTGTTCGAGTGCACCGGCGCATTCACGCGGCGCGGGGATATCGAGAAGCACCTGCGCGCGGGCGCACGGTTCGTCCTCCTGTCGGCGCCGTCGAAGGACGAGGATGTGGACACGATCATCCATGGCGCGAGCACGCCGGGGCGCCGCCCCGCCATCATCTCCTGCGCCAGCTGCACGACCAACTGCATCACGCCGGTCGTCGAGGTCCTCGGCCGCCGCATCGGGATCGACAAAGCGGTGATGACCACCGTGCACGCCTACACCGCCTCCCAGTCGATCGTTGACGGGCCGGGCAAGCACTTCCGGCGCGGCCGGGCCGCGGCCGCGAACCTCGTGCCGGCCACCACCGGCGCGGCGCACGCGACGACGCGGGCGCTCCCGCAATACGCGGGGCTGTTCGACGGCATCGCCATCCGGGCCCCGGTGGCCGTCGGATCGATCGCGGACATCACCCTCGTCGCCTCGCGGAGAACGACGGTCGAGGAGGTGAATCGGGTCCTCGCCGAAGAGGCGGAAACCGAGCGCTACGCGGGCGTGCTCGGCGTCACGCACGACCCGCTCGTGTCAACGGACATCATCGGCGACCCGCGGGCATCGATCGTCGATCTCGAACTCACCAAGGTCATCGACGGGGACCTGGTGAAGGTCATGAGCTGGTACGACAACGAATGGGGCTACGCGAATCAGATGCTCCGGGAGGCGCGATCGGTGTGCGGGGCGAGCGCGCACCCGGACCCGCGATCGTCACCCACCGCTCCACGAACGGAGGCGAGCCGATGATCCGGATCAAACGCACATACGAGGAGCCGTCCCGAGGCGACGGCCTGCGGATCCTGGTGGAACGGCTCTGGCCACGCGGCCTGACCAAGGCGCGTGCGGCGCTGGACCTGTGGCTCAAGGACATTGCTCCCAGCCCGGAACTTCGCAGGTGGTTCTCGCACGATCCCGCGAAGTGGGAGGAGTTCGAGCGGCGGTATTGGAAGGAACTGCGCGACAACCCCGGGGCCGTGGGCCTGCTCCGGCGCCATGTCCGCAAGGGCAGGGTCACGCTGCTGTACTCGGCACGCGACGAGGAGCACAACGGCGCACTGGCATTGAAGAGATTCCTCGAGCGACGGACGGGCGGGCCCGGGAAGCGGGCCTCTCCGGCCCGATCCCGGCCTGTTCTGGATGGAGCCCAATGAGCCAGACTCCCCGATCCTCTCACCAACTTCCACCTCCCGACCCTCCGGCTCCCATCGATGTGATCCTCGCGGACCGGGAAGCCGAGATCGCTCGGCTGGTCGGCCGCTTCTACGCTCTTGGGCGCGAGGATCCGCTCCTGGGTCCCGTGTTCGAGAGCAGGGTGTCGGACTGGAACAAACACCTGGGGACGATGCGAGACTTCTGGAGTTCCGCCATGGACCGGACCGGCCGGTACCACGGCCGCCCGCTGGATGTGCACAGGCGCATCGTGGAGATCCGCTCGGAGCACTTTGCCAGGTGGCTCGACCTGTGGGGGCAGGCCGTCGGAGAGACCGTGCGCCCCGAGGCACGCGCGCCCCTGATCGCCATGGCCCATCGGATGGCGGAGGCCATGGCCTCAAGGATGAGGGACTCTTGACGCCGCCGGCGCGCCAACCCGCAACCTCGCTCCCGCTCTTGCGGGAGGTCCGCCGCTGTCGCGTGTGCGTGGCGCATCTGCCCAACGAGCCGCGCCCGCTGGTGGTCGCATCGGCGTCTTCACGGGTGGTCATCATCGGCCAGGCGCCGGGCCGGATCGCGCACGAAACGGGCGTGCCCTGGAACGACAAGAGCGGCGAGCGCCTGCGGGAGTGGCTCGGCGTGACCGACGCCCAGTTCTACGACGAATCGCTCTTCGCGATCGTGCCGATGGGGTTGTGCTATCCGGGCAGGGCCAAGGGGGGAGACAAGCCGCCGCGCCCGGAGTGCGCGCCCCTCTGGCACCCAAGGATCCTGCCCAGGCTCGAGCGGGTGGAGCTGACGATCTACATCGGCCGCTACGCCTTCGAGCAGTCCCCGCCGCGCCTCGCGGGGCAAGTCGGGAACCTGACCGAGGGCGTGCGGGCCGCCCGCGGGCTGTTGCCCGGGCGGATCGTGCTCCCGCACCCATCGCCACGGAACCAGATGTGGATCAGGCGGAACCCGTGGTTCGAGCGAGACGTGCTGCCCGCTCTGCGCGCTCGCGTGCTCGAGGTTCTCGGATCGATGGGCGGGGCCCGGGGCCACCGGGCGGCGCGCCGAGCCCCTCCGCCCTCCCCTCTTTCGTGAGCGGCCGAGCGCGACGACCGCCAGGCTCCGCACCGTCGCGGGCACGTTCCACGCGACTCCGGACGAATCCGGGCGATCCCATCCTCCGCGGCGGAGCCTGTTCCAACGCCGAGCGGCCGCACGGGCGGCGGTCCGCAGGCGGTTCGTCGTCTCGCTCGCCACAGCGCCTGCATGGCGGGGCCCCTCCCCCCCAGGGCAATCGCATTATCCATCCGTGACGGCGAGGAGGCGCAAAAGGTACCGGTGGTCCCAACCGGCCAGAAGGCGT
>CALMPG010000071.1 GCA_937871915.1 uncultured Phycisphaerales bacterium | reverse complement strand
TGCTCACACCCTATCTCCCCAGCACCCTTTCTCGGCTCCCCGGCCGAAACCGCTTGAGCTAATCTGGCGTTGTGGTGCTAACCCGCTCGCACGGGTCCATCAGCTTCGGCCGTAGCCTGTCCTCCGAGCCGTCCCGCAGCTCGTCGGCGCCGACTTTGCAGCGGCCGATCACCCTGTTCTTGACCCGTCGGGGACGGGCTGGGTGCGCCGACCCCATCGGGAAAACCGATGTGCGGTGCAAGTCCCGCAATGACAAGACCCTGCAAACGCAGGGTCTTGTGGAAGCGGAGAGGGAGGGATTCGAACCCTCGATACAGACCAAAATCCGTATAACGGTTTAGCAAACCGTCGCCTTCAGCCGCTCGGCCACCTCTCCGGGTGTCGAAGCGGGGCAAGCATAGGGGCGTGCTCTGCCGGGGCCAATGGCCACAGGCCGCGCTTTCCGCGGCCCGAGGCCCTCGCGTGGGATCGTGCGATCCGGTCTCGGATCGCGGGATGGTCGGGGAGAAACTGGGCCGCCGCTCAGGCCCGGTCGGTGCCGGGGTCCGGGTGCTGCGGGCCCTCGCCGTGGTCGGTGCCGTTGCGGGCGTCCAGGAGTTTGCGGAGGTAGGCGTTCTCGCGCCGCGTCGCCTCCAGATCGAAGACGAGGTATTTGATGCTCAGCCGGAGGTAGTCCAGCGAGTCCTGCAACTCCGTCACCGTCTTCTTCATCCGCGTGTGCCGCTCGCGCGTGTCGTCGGCGATCTGCCGGAGTTGTTCCCGAGCCGGCGACGGCAGCGAGTCGAGTTGCTGCATCAGGTCGCTGAGCTTGGCCTGGAAGTCCTGCTCGTTCATGGAAGCGCTCCGGGAGAGTGGGGTCGGTTCTTGAAGTGTGAGATCGAGGGCCCGGCATGGCGACGCGGCCATACCGTGCGCCGGGCGTGCCGGTGCGACAGTGATGAAACAACGCCCGTTCCGGGGGACGAACCCACACTCGCGATGGCGTGCCAACGCCCGTTCGCGGCATACTCGCCCAGAATCACGCCGGTTGCGGCGAGCAGCGCGCGTTCTTATCGCGCCCGCGTGTCCGCGTTCATCTGTGCGGCCTGTGCCGACTGCGCGGGATGTTGACGATTCTCACCGCATCCCGTCGGCCCGACGCAACATCTGCTGCGCCGCGGGCGGCGCGCCCTTGATCAGCGCGCTGGCCGCGTTCGGGTCGGCCTTGCGGGCATCCCCCGCCGCCTTGCGCAGGTGCCCGTCGCGGGCCATCGCGAACGACTCGAAGAACTGCTCCAGCTCGTGCCGGTTGAACCGGCTGAGCGGGTCGGCCAGCCCGGACTGCATCGCGGCCCAGTCCAGCAGGGATCCGCCCGTGGGCTGGAAGCGGTACAGGGCCAGCGTGGCCTTGAAGCGGTCGAGAGGCGTGGAGAACGGGTCCGTCGCCGGCTCGGGGAGTTTGGTCATCGCGGCGCGGATGTCGCCCGTCGCCGGCGCGCCCATCAGGCGGGCCGCGAACTCGTCTTCCTTGCTCGGCGCGCTGTGGCGGCCGCTGCCCTTGCCGTTGGTCACGGGCGCCGGCGCGGCCATGGTCTCGGGGCCGAAGCCGATGCTCGTCGCGTCCTCGGCGGGGATCAGGTTGGCGAACGCCGTCGAGATGGTCTTGACGCCGGCACGCTCGAAGCGGATGGTCAGGAGCTGGCAGGGCTTGCCGTCCTGGGTCGTGCGCGTGGCGCTCGACACCGCGCCGGCCCCCCATTCCGGCTTGCCAGTATGGACAACGCGATCACCCGTGCTCCACAACTTCATGGTTTGTATCACGCTTGTGCGCTCTCTGTCGCTCGCGGCGGCCGTCCGCCTGTCCCCCGCGTTCCCAATCCCACCCACCCAAGGCCACGGCTCCGCGGGGCCGTGCGCTCATCGACCAAGTGTAGCAAAGCACAGCAGGAAGTGCGGAATCCGAGGCAGGAAGGGCGGGGTCGTGTGGAAAACCGTCCCTTCATTCGGAGCGTGTGCGACAGCGGAAACCTGCCCCTCGCCTCGTGACCCCCACCTCGGCGCGCGTGATCCGGGGGTTTCCCTTGTATCTAGTTGCCGCAGACGGTCATTCCGCCTAGCATCCATGCTCTGTCCCGCGGCCGGTGGGTCCGGCCCGCCAGAGTTCTTTAGGAGCATCCCGTCCCATGATCGAAGCGCTCAAGAGCGAAGAGATTGTCAACCGCATGGGCGGTCGCTTCAAGCTCTGCACCCTGATCCAGCGTCGCCTCGTGCAACTCATGGACGGGGCCCGCCCGCTGGTCGATCGCAACGGCCGCTCCGACCTCGAACTGGCCATCGAAGAGATCGTGCAGGGCAAGATCGCCTACGAGTTCGACGCGTCCGGCGACATCGACCTGCCCAAACTCCTCGGCCCGACCGAGGCCCAGCGCGTCAAGGAACTCGCCCCCGGCGTCTGATCGACCCGCCCCCGACCCCCGCCCGCTCGCGATGAACCCGTGAGCACACACGCCACCCAACCGTCCCCGCTCGCCGGCGCCCCCATCCTCGTGGGCGTCACCGGTGGCATCGCCGCGTACAAGACCTGCCACCTCGTCTCGCGCCTGGCGCAGGCGGGCGCGCAGGTCACGGTGGCCATGACCACCGACGCCACGAGGTTCGTCACGCCGCTCACCTTCCAGGCTCTCTCCGGTCGTCCGGTGTACACCAGCGCGTGGGAGCACCTCGAGTCGAGCGACCCGCAGCACATCTCGCTGGCCCGGGCCTGCCGCGTCGCCATCGTCGCGCCGTGCACCATGAACTGCATGGCCAAACTCGCGATGGGCCTGACCGACGATGTGGTCACGCTGATCCTGAGCGCCATCGACCGGACCAAGACCCCCGTGCTCCTCGCCCCCGCCATGAACGCGGCCATGTGGTCCCAGCCCAGCACGCAGCGCAACCTCGCCGCCCTGCACAGCGACGGCTTCCGCGCCATCGGCCCCGCCGAGGGGTGGCAGGCCTGCCGCACCAGCGGTCCCGGGCGCATGAGCGAGCCGGATGAACTCTTCGGGGCAGTGGCACACGCGCTCTCTTCAAGGTGAACGCCACGATGCGATTTGCGTTCAATGGCCTTCCCCGCGACCTGGCCCTGTCTTCGCAGGACCGGGCCGAACTCCTCGCCCGCCTTCGCAAGCGGAAGGGCCCGCATGCCCCGCTGTGGGTCGCGTTCATTCCCGGGGGGATCGGGCTCGTCGCGGCGTGCATTTGGATGCCCGCGCTGTGGGTTGTTCCGGACCCATGGCGATGGTTCACCATTCTCGGGACGATCGCCACGCAGTTCTGGGTCACGATCGCTCTCCTGCACCGCGCGTGCTGGCCGGCCCGCTGCCGGGCCATGGCCGCGCTCGGATTCGAGGTCTGCCCACGCTGCGGCTATCCGCAGCGGGACGCCCCGCCCGGGGTCCGCACCTGCTCGGAGTGCGGCGGCCGCCGGATCGACCCTCCCCGCGGAGCCCCGCTCGACGGGTAGCAGGGTCAGCACCGATCGCCCAGCCCGGGAACCGGTGCCTCAGGCGCGTTCGTACCCCAGATCTGAGGATTTCCCCGGCCGCCCCACCTCCGGCATGGCATGAAAGCCAATCCGGAGGTAATCTGGGCGGGATGTCCGGCCGCGTGTGAGGATGCTCCATGAGTCAGATCGCCCAGCCCCAGGGACTCGGCACCGTTGTCTTTACGACCGCCGCCGACGACTATCCCGCGCCCTCGAACCGAGCGCCCAAGTTCTTCGGCGACAACCGGGCCGCGCGCCGGGTCGTTGACCGCCTCACCTACGGCTTCACCCGCTACGAGATGGACCTGCTCCGGTACAAGGGCCTGGAGGGGTACATCCGCTACCACCTGAACCCCGCGGGGATCGACGACTCGGCCCTGGACGCGTACATCGCCGCCAACTACCCCGCGCTGGTGATGACGCCCCAGGTCCTGAGCACCCAGCAGTCCGGCGACCTGTTCAACCAGATGGTCCGGTCGCGCCTCATGCGGGCCGTCTTCTCGCGCCGGCAGCTCTTCGAGCGCCTCGTCGAGTGCTGGACCGACCACTTCAATATCTGGATCCGCGACAACCCGCCCTCGTTCCTCAAGGTCGCCGACGACCGCGACGTGATCCGGGCGAGCGCCCTGGGCACGTTCCCCACCCTCCTTCGCGCCTCCGCCCACAGCCCGGCGATGCTCACGTCGCTCAACAACGACACCAACACCGCCGCCGCGCCCAACGAGAACTACGCCCGCGAGCTCATGGAGCTCCATTCGCTCTCCGTCACCGGGGGCTACTCGCAGAGCGACGTGCAGCAGGTCGCCCGCTGCTTCACGGGATGGACGTACATCTCCGCCGCCGGCGCGACGCAGTGGCAGTTCCGCTTCAACTCCGGCGTCCACGCCACCGGCAGCAAGACCGTTCTGGGCCAGGTCATCCCCTACCAGTCCGGCGCCTCCGGCCAGCAGGAGGGCGAGACCGTCCTGAACATCCTCGCCGACCACCCCAGCACCCGCTCGTTCGTCGCCTACAAGCTCCTCCGCTTCTTCCACAGCCACACCCCGGCCCAGAGCGACATCGACGCCGTGGCCCAGATCTACGCGAGCACCGGGGGCGACATCAAGGCCATGCTCGACCACGTGCTGCACAAGGCCGTCGCCCTCGCCGCGCCGCCGAAGTTCAAGCGCCCCATGCACCTGCTCGCCTCCACGCTGCGGGCCCTGAGCGCGAAGGTCGTCTTCCCCAACAACCTCCAGAACCCTCTCGCCGCGGCCGGCCACACCCCCTTCGACTGGCAGGCCCCCGACGGCTATCCCGACTCCCTCCAGGCGTGGTCCGCGCTCCTGCTGGCCCGCTGGAACTTCGGCTCGAGCCTCATGAACAACGAGTACGGCAACCCCACCTCCAACCCGCCCACCAACGTCTCGGCGCTCTACACCGACACCGTCGGCGACGCCGTCACCGCCGCCGCCGTGGTGGACGCCATCGACGCCGCCGCCTTCCAGCACACCATGCCCAAGGCCGAGCGCGATGCCCTGCTGGCCTACCTCACGCCCGCGAGCAACCCCGGATCCACCAAGATCCGCGAGGCCATGGGCATGGCCGTGGCCATGCCCAGTTTCCAGTGGTATTGAGCGTCCCGCTTTCCGAGTTCCGCGTTCCCCACCCCGAGTTTCCCATGCCCGAGCTTGATCCCATCCGAGACGGCGCGCCAGACTCCAACGCCTGCGAGGAGTACAACGCGCTGAGCCGCCGCCGATTCATGCTCTGGTCCGGCGCGGCCACCGCCGCCGCGTTCACCACGCCCCTGTGGTTCCCGAGAGTCACCTTCGCCCGGTTTCCCTCCTCGCGCGACGTGATCGTCTCCGTCTTCCTGCGCGGCGCCTGCGACGGCCTGACCATGTGCGTCCCCTACGGCGACGCGGCGTACTACACCGCCCGCCCCTCCGCCAACGCCGCCACCCCCGGCATCGGCGTGCCCCCGCCCGGGAGCGTCAACGGGTGCACCGATCTCAACGGCTTCTTCGGCCTTCCCCCGGGCATGGCGAACCTCTACCCGATCTACCAGGCCGGACACCTGGCCATCGTCCACGCCACCGGCTCGACCGACCCGAGCCGCTCGCACTTCGACGCCCAGAAGTTCATGGAGGTCGGCAAGCCCGCCGACCCCAACATCTTCACCGGCTGGCTCGGCCGCCACATCGCCAGCGTCAACCCCGCCGACCCGACGGCGACCGTGCGCGCCATCGGCATCGGCTACCAGATGCCCCTGACCCTCGCCGGCTCGCTCAAGGGCGTGCCCGTGCCGGACCTGTCCACCTACAACATCACCGGCAGCAGCGCCACACGAACCGCCCGGCTCGGGTCCATCTCCAGCCAGTACGCCACGCAGCTCGACCCCGTGAAGACCGCCTCGGCCAACACGCTGGCGACCATCGCGGCGATGAGCACCGTGGGCGCGGGCTCGTACGTCCCCCCCACCACGACGTTCCCGTATCCGCCGACCTCCGGCACGGGCCGGAGCACCTTCGCCCTCGCCCTCAAGCAGACCGCCGCGCTCATCCGTGCCGACATCGGCGTCGAGGCCGTGGCCATCGACAAGAGCGGGTGGGACACGCACTCGGCCCAGGGCGTGGTGGCGGGCACGATGCACACCAACATGCTCGACCTGGCCAACACCCTGCGGGCGTTCTACGAGGACGTGGCCATCGACGCCGGCAGAAACGTGACGATCGTGGTCATGAGCGAGTTCGGCCGGCGCGTGGCCCAGAACGCCTCGCTGGGCACCGACCACGGCCACGGCAACGTCATGCTCGTCATCGGCCGGAAGATCAACGGCGGCCAGGTCGTCACCCAGTGGCCCGGCCTGGGCGCTGGGCAGCTCTACCAGAACCTCGACCTGAACGTGACGATCGACTTCCGCGACATCCTCGCCGAGATCGTCAACAAGCGCCTGGAGAACGGCAACCTCGCCAACGTCTTCCCGGGCTACACGCCGACGTTCCGCAACATCGCCGTGGCGGGATAAACAGAGGCCCGGGCGCAAGCCCGGGCACGAACGCAGAGAACTTCTCCACCTCGCCGGCTCCCGTGCGTGGGCTCGCGCCCACGCCTCGGTCACGCGCCGCGGCGCATCAGCCGCCCGTGCGACAGCCAGCTCAGCGGCGCCGTCAACAGGTACGCCAGCGTGATCACCGGCAGCAGCAGCCACAGGTCCTTCACCGCCAGCACCACCACCAGCCCCACCCCCACCAGCATCGGCACCACCGCCCGCCGGCTGATGTGCATCTTCTTGAACGAGAACATCGGCACGCGGCTGACCATCCAGAACGCGATGAGCAGCGTGTACGCCAGCACCGCCACGCCCATCCACCCCGCCGGATCGGTCACCGCCGAGTCCAGGCGGGCCGCCGCCTCGTCCCCCGTGCCCGCCCCCTTCATCCCATAGAGCGGGCGGATGTACGGCCCGACCAGCTTCGAGTACGAGAGCATCACCGGCACCATCACCGCCCCCGCCGCCGACGGCGTCGCCAGCCCCGTGAAGAACCTCGCCTTCGCCAGCGCGGTCCGCGCGGGGTCCGGCTCGCCCGGTTCCGCCGGCGCGCTCGCCGCCGGCGCGCCCGGGCGGGCCGCGGCCGTGAACCGGGCCAGCCGCATCGCGCTGCACACCACGAACGTCGTCACCGCCAGCAGCCCGAACACATCGCTGCCGAGAATCTCGTTGCGCCGGAACATCCACTCGTAGAGCAGGATCGCCGGGGCCACCCCGAACGACAGGAAGTCCGAGAGCGAGTCCAGCACCTCGCCGAACGGGCTGGTGACCTTGAGCAGGCGCGCCGCCCGCCCGTCGAGCGAATCGAAGATCGCGCTGAGCACCACAGCGAACACCGCCCGGTCCCAGTCGCCCTTGAGGCTGTAGTGGATCGACGCCAGCCCGCAGCACATCGCCACCGTCGTGAACAGGTTGGGCACGATGATCCGCAGCGGCACCGTCTGCTTGCGGCCTGGGTAGTTGATGAACATGCTCAGCGGGCCTCCGGCTGGGTCTGGCCGGGCATCTCTGCCAGCACCGTCTCTCCCGCCACGCTCGGGTCCCCCACCTTCACCCTCGGCTCCACGCCGCGCGGCAGGTACACATCCACCCGCGAGCCGAACCGGATCAGCCCGTACCGCTCGCCCACGCCCAGCCTCGCCCCCTCCTTCACGCGGCAGACGATCCGCCTGGCGATCAGCCCCGCGATCTGCACGCAGACGATCGCCCGCCCGTCGGCCATCCGCAGCAGCAGCGACATCCGCTCGTTGTGCTCGCTCGCCTTGTCCATCGAGGCGTTGAAGAACTTCCCGGGGTGGTACGCCGTCTTCTCCACGACCCCCGGCACGGGCGCCCGGTTCACGTGCACGTTGAACACGTTCATGAAGACGCTCACCCGCGTCAGGCCGCGCGCGTCCTCCTCGCCGAGCCCGAGTTCCGCCGGCGGAACCGCCGCCTGCACCATGCACACCACGCCGTCGGCCGGGCTGATCACGCTCGTCCGATCCGCGGGCGAGGCGGGAATCCGCCGGCGCGGGTCGCGGAAGAACCAGACGCACCAGATCGTCAGCGCCACCGTGACAAACCCCACCGCCGCCCCCACCACCGGCCCCAGAAAGTACGTCGCGCTCCAGGTGAGCAGCGCGGCCCCGACCACGAACGCCGCCACGATCGGCCACCCCTCGCGCGCGATTGCCGGCGCGGGCAGATCGACGGGCGGGCCCGAGCCACTCCCCCCAGTTCCCCCGGATGCCCCACCACCACTCCCCACGTTCGGCGTCGGTTCGTTGCTCATGTTCACGGGACTTTAGGGTGCCCGGATCGCCCCGTGGTTCGCCCCTGCTTTCGGGGCCAAACCGAAACCCGGCGCGAGACAAACGCTAAACTTCCATATGACCACCGCCACCAACCAATCCACGCACCCGACCGGCCGCGAGGCCTTGCTCCGGTACCCGTGTCTTGCGGAGGTCATCACCTACCTCGAGTCCCTGCGCGGCCGCGCCGATCTGAAGATCCTCGAACGCCTCCTGCTCAACCTCGCCATCACCCGGGCCGACATCGAGCCCGCCTGTTCCTTCGGCCAGCGCGGCTATCGGCGCAACACCATCGCCCGCTCCGACCACTACGAACTCCTCGCCCTCTGCTGGCGCTCCGGGCATTGCACGCCCATCCACGACCACAAGGGCGTCTCCTGCTCGTTCAAGGTCATCCACGGCGTCGGCACCGAGATCCGCTTCAAGCTCACCTCCGCGGGCATGGTCTGCCCGTTCGCGACGATCCAGATGCCCCCGGGCTACGTCTGCTCGGCCGACGACGACGACATCCACCAGGTCGCCAACATGCAGGCGGCGAGCGCGGACCTCATCACGCTGCACTGCTATTCGCCGCCCATCAGCCACATGAACACGTTCCGCTTCTCCCAGCCCATGGAGATGCTCGGGGTGTACGGCGCGGACGACGAACTCGTGAGCATTTAGACAGAGGCCCGGGCGCAAGCCCGGGCACGGTCGCCCCCCTCCCCCATCGACGTCCGCACGCTGCGTTCGGTGCATGGGCTCGCGCCCATGCCTCCGCTACACCGTCCGCACCACCACCCACAGCGCCGCCACGCTGATGGCCACCCACAGCACCACCGCCAGCACCATCGCCCGCCACCCCACGTGGGCCACGGCCTTGGGTGAGAGCCCGCACCCGATGAGCAGCAGCGCCACCGCCATCAGCTTCTCCTTGGCAAAGTGCGCCCCCAACTCGCTGGCCATGGTCACCCACCGGTTCAACTCCGGCACGGCGAGCCCCGCCTTTTCCAGCTTGTGCGCATCGCCGAACACGGTGCCGACTCCGGCCGCCGCCACGAACCACAGCACGAACCACGGGATCGGGATCTTCGCCTTCTTGGTTCCCGCCGCCGCCTCCCCGTGCGATCGGAACCACCACGCGCAGACGATCGCCACCGGCGCGATCCACAGCGTCCGCGTGAGCTTCACCGCCGTCGCCGTCTGCGAGGCCAGCGCGGCGTTGGCCGGGTCGGGCCATCTCCGGTCGTAGACCCCCGCGGCGGTCACCACGCTCGACACATCGTGGATCGCCACCGCCGCCCACGTCCCGAACTGGTGCGCGTTCATGTGCACCTCGTGCCCGATGAACGGGAACACGTAGATCGCGACCGCGTTGAGCAGGAAGACCGCTCCCATCGCCACGGCGATATGGGCCTCGGTCGCGGCGATCACGCTCGCCGTCGCCGCGATCGCCGAGCCCCCGCAGATCGCCGTCCCGCTCGAGAGCAGCGTGGTGAGTTTCGCGTCGATCCTCAGCAGCCGTCCCAGCGCGATCCCGAGGGCGAACGTCCCCGCGATCGTCCCCGCCGCGAACGCCAGCCCCACCAGCCCCGCCTCCCCCACCTGCCGCAGGTCCATCCCCAGCCCCAGCATCACCACCGCCACCTGGATCAGGTACTTGGCGATCTTCGTCGCCTGCTTGGTCCGCGTCGTCAGCCCCAGCAGCGCCAGCGCGATGCCGATCCCCAGGGCGATCGGCGGGGTGACTCCGGGCAGAAAACACGCCGCGCACGCCGCGATCATCAGGATCAGTCGAGGCTCGATGGACCGCGGAGATGGCGACACGGGCTCCGACATGGGGGCAAGTCTACGGATTCCGCCTCTCGCCCGCCGCCAAGACCGAAACTCACCACAGAGACACAGAGGCACGGAGAAAACCGGGATTGGGGCTGAACCCCGTCTCGTCTTCTCCGTGCCTCCGTGTCTCTGTGGTGAACAGGCCCTACTTCTTCGCCGGCCACGCGAACACCACCACGCTCTTGTGCCCCTCCGCCGACACGCTCCGCACCCCGAAGAAGTTGTCGTCCTTGCTCGCGTCCACCGTCGCCTCCGTCCCCTTCTCGACCTCCTTCGCGTGCGTCCAGCGCGGCTCGGTCGTGTCCCGCCACACCACCTCGTACTTCACCGCCCGCGCGTCCCTCGGCTCCGTCCACCGCAGCGTCGTCTTCTGGCTCGGCACATCCGCCACCACCCGCACGTCCTCCGGCGCGCCCGGCGCCATCGCCAGGCGCACGATCGTCGCCACGTTGAGCTTCGCCACGCCCTCCATGTACGCGCCCTTCACGAACGCGGGCAAGTCTCCGTACGGCCGTCCGTCCCTGGTTGTCACGTTCGCGTGCTGCCGGTCGTACACCTCCGCCGCACTGGTGAACCGCACCGCCGGAAATCCCGCCTCGTTGAAGGCCAGGTGGTCCCCGCCGCGCATCAGCCGGTCCGGCCGCATCACCAGGCGCGTCCCCACCAGCATCCGATAGGTGAACCCCGTCTCCTCCACAAACCGCGCCAGTTGCCGGCTGGGCGAGTCGCCCTCCGCGCTGGCGCTGCGAATCGCCGCCAGCCGCTCCGCGCTCGGATTGCGCGCCAGGCCCTCGCTGAACAGCCGCACCACATTGTCCTGCCCACCGCTCTCGAGCCCCGGGTCCCCGATGATGTCGTTGCTCAGAACCCCGATGACGGTCTCCCCCGCCGCCGCGGCCGCCGACGCGCGATACTGCGCCCCCAGCAGCCCCTGCTCCTCCCCCGCCGTCGCCAGGAACACCACCGTCGCCGCCAGCGGGTGCGGGGCCAGGGCCCGCGCCGCCTCGATCACCGCGGCCGTCCCGCTCGCATCGTCGTTCGCCCCGGGCGCATCGCCCGCCCCGTCCATGGCATCGGCGTTCCGCGAGTCGTAGTGGCCGACAATGTACACCCGGCGCTCCGGCGCCCCGGCGGGCCCCTGCCCCCTGAGCACCGCCATCACGTTCACCAGATGCGCGCCGCCCGGGGGAATGCGCCGACCCGCCGGCACATCGAACTCTTCCATCATCACCGCCATCCGCCCCCCGGACGCGGCCGCGGCCTTCTCGAACTCGCCCTTGATCCAGTTGCGCGCCGCCCCGATCCCGCGCGTCGGCGACTGCGCATCGCCGAGCGTGTGGCGCGTCCCGAACGACGCGAGCTTCTCCACGTCCGCCCTCATCCGGTCCCCCGACACCGCCGCCGCGCACTGCTGCGCCAGAAACACCCCGTACATCTGCGCGCCCGCATCGGCGGCGGGCGGCTGGGCACTCGGCGCGGCCAGGGCCGCCACGATCAACGCGATGGAAGCATGCATCATGCCCAGAGGTTAGCGGGGGCGCCCCGCCCCCACGCCTACTTCGCGTCGTCCCACTTCCCCACGGCCCCGCCCTCGGCGATGGCCCGCAGGTCCCCCATCCGCTCCCGCATGATCGACGGGGGAAGCCCGTATTCCTTGCGGAACGCATCGCAGAAGTGGCTGTGGCTGGCAAAGCCAAGGTCCACCGCCAGCGTGGCGAGCCCGCCGCCGTTGCCGCTCTCCGGCGCGCTCTCGTGGAGCCGATCCAGCGCCACCCGCAGCCGCAGCCGGTTGAGATACCGGTGGATCGGCAGCCCCGCGTGCTTGTGGAAGAGCCGGCACAGGTGGTACGGCGACACGTGCACGTGCTTGGCCACGTCCTCGATCGTCATTCGGTCCGCGCACCGCATCGCCATGAACGCCTTGGCGTTCTCCGCGATGTCGGCGTGGGCCCGCACCGTCGTCCGGCGCGGCCCGGCCAGCGAGGCGATCTGCTCGAACCCGCGCGCCAGGCTCAGCCGGAGCACCCCGACCGCCGTCTCCTCCACCAGCGCACGGTCGGCGTCCACCCCCCGGCAGGCCTCCGCGAACATCGCCCGCATGAGCAGGAACGTGCCCGGGTCCGAGGGCGCCATCGTGAACGGGAACGGCAGCTCGGGGCGAGCCTCCGCGTCGTCGTGGGCCCGCACCGCCTCCTGCACCACGTCGTTGCGGAACGACACCCACACCGTCTCGTCGCCGATCGCGCCGGGATGGCTGGTGCGGAAGACGTCTCCCGCGTTCTGGAAGATCACGCTGTTGGGGTCGCACGTGAACACCCGCCCCGCCGGGCCTCCGATGTGCATGCGGAACACGCCGCGCGTCGGGAACGTCAGCGTGTGCGACCCGGAGCGCACGTCGCTCCCCATCGCGTCGCTCGTCGGACGGCAGCGCGTGTACCCGATCGACACCGGGCCCGACTCGAAGACGGTCCCGCGCGACGGCCACCCGCCCAGCACCGGCCGTCCCGGCCTCACCGGCGCCTGGCACTCGCATCCGCCCGTCTCGCCAAAGTACGAATCAAACCTGTGAAGAGTCACCGGTTGCCCCGATCCGGACTCATCGGGCGCGGCCCTCGCGCGCGGGCACGCCCACCTTCCTGAGCAAACTGCTCGGCAACCCTGGCCGGCCGCGATTCCGGATACCACCTCGGGCAAGTTCCGTGAGCCTTTTCGGTCCTCGCCCGCCCGCCCAGCATCCGGCCCATTCGCACGTCCCCACGCACAGACGCCCACGCCACGGGTTTCCGCCGGCGTGTAGTGGAATGTTCGGCCCTTCATGGCCGGGCGGTTCCCCGCGTCTCAACGAACATGCGGATTCGAGGCAACCTTCCCGCTCCCGGGGATGAAAACCGATCATTCGAGCAGAAATCCGGCAGTTGCGGACACGATCGTCCTCATCGCTTGCGTGATCTTGCCCTACCGGCGGGCCACGGACTCCACCTTCACGGCAACCTCCGGAGAGACGCACGCGGCCGCGGCGTTGGCGATGCAGCGCAGGTCCTCCGCGCACCCCGCGTGCGAGACCTCACCGCCGAGAATGCACCGCGCCACGCCGATCGCCTCGAGTTCGGTGTTGGGAAGGGCTCGCTGCGGCCCCGCCATCGCCACCACAAGCGTCCGGCTCGCCGTGGGAGAGCACGCCTCGGCCAGCGGAACCGTCCGGATCTCCTGCGGCGTCACTTCGCTCAGGCACTTGTTCCCCGGCCAGACCTGCGGCTGCACCTGGGCGCAGTGCATCGAGCCGTGGTCGTCGCGATAGATCGCCACCACCACGCACCGCTGCACGCTCCCCGGATCCACCCGATCCCCGCTCAACGCCGGCACGCCCGAGAAGGGCGGCACGCAGATATCCGGCTCGCGCGCCAGCGCATACTCCGACACCATCCACACGGGCGTGGTCCCCCCGCCCCCCTCCGCGACCGCTTCGAGCGACCGGTGCCGACGGAAGACCGGCGCCCCGCGCGTCGGCTTCGCAGCGCCGTCGGCCACCTCCACCGGCGCGCCCCCGTGGCTCGCCACCGGCACGCGCTTCTCCGCCGCCGGCCCGAGCATCATGGGCAGCACGCTCGCCAGCGCGATCCCCGCCGCCGCCAGCACGCCCGCGCCGATCCACCACGCGGTGCGGCGCGCCCCGGCGCCGCCGTTGTCGCGTTCATCCCCGACGCCCACGAGCCGCAGCATCGGCGCGATCTCCCCCGACCTCGCGGCGGGCCCGAACTCCATCTCCTCCGCCTCCATCGCCATCCGCACCAGTCGATCCATGCGCTTGTCGTTCATGGCAGCCTCCCGGCGATCCCGACGATCGCCACCGACCGCGGCAGGGCCGTCGCGTCCGTGACACCCTCGTCCCGCCCCACGCGCGTCCCGCCCGCGCCGTCCTCTGTTTCGGCCTCGTCGCCGATCCCCCGCGAGGCCAGATACGCCTTGATCTTCTGATACCCCGCGTGCTTGCGGATGTTCACCGTACTCGAGGAGATCCCCAGCCGCCTCGCCAGCCCGCGGTCGCTCTCCCCCGCCGCGATCGCCCGCACCACCGCCCGCTCCAGATCGCTCAGGCCCCCCGGCCCACCCTCGCGAAGGCACGCCCGCACGCACTCGACGGTCTCCGCCTCGGCCCACACCTCGTCGGGCAGGCCGGCGCTCTTCGAGGCCGCGTGCTCCGCGTGGTCGCTCCCGAGCATCGCCGGCGCGCCCTCCACGTAGCCCTGGTCGCGCGCAAACCCGCGCAGGTGCGTCATCCACGCGTTGTTGGCCACGGCGTACACGAAGGTGGTGATCGCCGCCCGCTCGGGGTCGTACTTCCCCTCGCTCAGCGCCTTCCACACCGAGGCCCAGGTTTTCTGGCACAGGTCGTCCACAAGGTCCTCGCGTCCCCCGCTCCGCCGAAGCAATAGCCGCCGAAGCCCCG
>CALMPG010000070.1 GCA_937871915.1 uncultured Phycisphaerales bacterium | reverse complement strand
GGTCATCATCCCCGAACCACCGCAATCCCTGCGCCATCATCGCGTCGTTCTTGCTCGATAATGCGATGGCCCTGCCCCTGGCGGGGACCGTCACACCCGCCGGCGCGCCTCCGGGTGGGATCGCCGGAGCCTTGTTCTGCAGCAGAAGCACCAGCGCGAACCCAACGGCGATGACAACACCGAGAATCGCCAGCGCGATCAGAATCGTCACCACCCGCGTGCCCGACTCCGTCCGGTCGTACGCCCGTCCCCGTCGCAGCATCTCCTCGATCTCCTCGTCCGACATCGACGACGCGCCGTGGGCGGCGTGCGACGGGTTCCGGATGGGTTCATACGCCCTTGGAACTTCCGGCGCAGTCGCCGCGGGAATCGTCGGAATCGGCGGCGGCGCTTCCGCCGACGCGCCGGGAGGCCTGGCAGAGCGCTCCACCGCCCCCGGGGCCGGCAGAGCCCGCACCTCGGCCAGGCCCAGAAACTGCCGATCTTCCTCGACCGCAAAGGACGCCCCGCACTGCGTGCAGATGGCCGCGCTCGCGCTGGCAGGCCTGTGGCAGGCGTGGCACTCCCCCAGCAGGTGCGCCACGCCCGGCGTGTTCCGGGCCCGAAGCCAGAACTGGCGCGTGGACGGCCCCCGCAGCACCGTGTCGGCGTCGATCCGCCCGCGGGCGACCAGCGCCTTGATCGTCGCGTACGAGCACCCCGGCCGGAACGGGTTTCCCTCATCGCGAATGTACCACGGCCCCATCGCGTTCTGCGAGGCCTGGCGCGACAGCGGCTCGAACACGCCGCGGCACCTTTCGCACTCCTTGCGATTGCCCGAGGCGTGCCCGCAGTACGGGCAGAGCATCGCGGTGTCCGCCGGGACGGACGGAGGGGTATTCGGTGGTTGCTCGGCGTCGCTCACGGTTTCTCCGGGCTATTTGTACCACCATCCGGCCCGAATGTCGCGGCAGGCCGAGTTGACGTCCCCGCCGAGGGCACTCACGATTCGGCATGAAGCTCATGACCAGGGCAGCATTGGCATCCATCGGCGCGGCCTGGATCGCCGCCGGAATCGGCATGACCCAGCCCGATCGGCCGCGCGACAAGCGGGTGGCTGTCGTGGGCGACCACATCCTTGGCTGGGCCGACCTCGGCCCCATGCTCGCCGAGGCCGCGGGAGGGCAGGTGCTCGAGGAGTACGCCCTCGGCGTCGTGCTGCGGGAAGAGTGCGCCAAGAAGGACATCAAGATCGGCGAGGCCGAAGTCCGCGCCGAGCGCGACCTGCTCGGCGAGATGCTCGCCCAGGTCGCCCGCGTCCCGATCGACGAGGCCGAGATACTCATCCGAAACATCCGCCGATCGCGCGGGCTTGGGGAGGTCCGCTTCCGCGGTCTCCTCGAACGCAACGCCGCGCTGCGGGCCATGGTCCGTCGGGGTATCGGCGTCGATCCCGTCGTGGTCACCCCCGAGGACGTCCAGACCGCCTACGAGCTCAAGTATGGCCCCCGCGTCCGGGCCCGCCTGCTCCAGGTCCGCTCCTACGACGCCGCGGCCAAGGCCCGCGCCGACATCGTCTCCGGCCGCAAACCCTTCGCCGATGTCGCGACCGAGGTCTCCATCGATCCATCCTCCTCGCGGGGCGGGCTGCTCGATCCGCTCAGCCTCTCGGACTCGGACTATCCGGTGGCCGTTCGTCGCGCCCTCGGAGCCATGAAGCCCGGCGACGTCAGCGAGCCCATCGCCGTCACATGGGCGGATCAGACGGGGTTCGTGGTCCTGCAACTCGTGGGAAATCTGGCCGCGCCCCTCGACGCGCCCACCAGGGAAGGCGCGGCCAAGGGGCTCGAACGCGAAGTGCGCACCGTCCGCGAACGGGCCCAGATGGACAAGCTCGGCACGATGCTGGTGCGAAACGCCGGCGTCTCGGCCATGGACCCGTCGCTCAACTGGTCGTGGGAGCAGCGCACCCCCGGCAAGTGACCAGCCGACACTGCCGGAACGAGTGAACCCCCCGCTATCATGCGGCCCGTCAGGACGCCCGGCATCCACACCTCTTTGATTGAACCGCCCTCCATGCTCAAGACTGCGCTGCACCAGTTCCACGTCGATCACCAGGCCACCATGGTCGAGTTCGCCGGATGGGAGATGCCCGTCGCGTACAAGGGACCGAGCGGCGGCGTGCTCAAGGAGCACGAGGCCACCCGCACCAGCGGCGGGTTGTTCGACGTCTCCCACATGGGGCGCGTCAAGTTCACCGGCCGCCACGCCCGGCGGCTGCTCGAGCGCCTCTGCACCCGGCGGATCAGCGACATGGCCCCCGGCCAGTGCCGCTACTCGCTGGCCTGCAACGAGCAGGGCGGCGTGCACGACGACATCATCGTCTACCGCATCGACGACGACGACTTCATGGTCGTCGTGAACGCCGGCAACCGGGAGAAGATGCTCAAACACTTCGAGGCCGTCCGGGCCGCGGGCGACCTGACCTGCAAGATCGACGACCAGACCATGTCCACCTCGATGGTCGCCCTTCAGGGGCCGAAGGTCATGGACCTGGTGAGCAAGGTCTCGCGAGAGATTCCGACCCTCAAGCGGTATCGCTTCGCCGTCAAGAACCTCGTGGTCATGAAGATCATCGTCAGCCGCACCGGCTACACCGGCGAGGACGGCGTCGAGGTCATCCTCCCCAACGCGGCCGTCAACATGGGCCTCAAACTCCTGCTCAAGGACGCGGGCCTGGAACAGGCCGACGGCATCGTCAAGCCCTGCGGCCTCGCCGCACGCGACACGCTTCGGATGGAAGCGGGCATGCCCCTCTACGGCCACGAGCTCGGCGAGGAGATCAACGCCCTCTCCTGCGGCGTGGACTTCGCCATGTCCCTCGAGAAGCACACGATGGAGCGCGGCGAGCCGTTCGTCGGCCAGGAAGCCCTGCTCAAGACCCGCGACTCCGGCGGCCCCGCCCGCCGCCTCGTCGGCTTCGCCCTCGAGGGCAAACGCACCGCACGCCAGGGCATGAAGATCCTCGCCGGCGGCAAGGAAGTCGGCGTCGTCTCCAGCGCGTGCCTCAGCCCGACACTCGGCTTCCCAATCGGCATGGGCTTCGTGGACAGGGCCCTCGCCGGCGACGGCGCGCCCGTCCAGATCGACACCCGCAAGGACTCGGTGCTCGAGGGCACCACCCGCAAGCTGCCATTCTACAACCCCACGCGCGGCGCCTGATCCGCCTCGACCCTATCGCGCGGCCTTCTCAATTTCGGTCCTATCGGCATCGCTCAGCCCGCGCGTCTCCCGGTCCAGCCGCATGTCCTTGTCCAGCGCAAGGCACCGGATCGCCCACTCGCGGGCCAGCGCCTCATCCCCGGCACCCCGCGCATCCCGGAAGATCCGGCGCGCATTGTCGAGGTTGTGCGGATCCAGCGGCACGATCCGAAGCCGCGCCTTGATCGCCGCGCGATACTCCGCCGGATCGCCGGTCACCCCCGCGGCGTGCTCGTGCACGCTCCCGAGCCAGTGCCAGTCCGATGGCCCGGGCTCAATGGTCCCCTCCGCCCCCGGGCCGGTCAGTCGCAGCACCCTCACGGCGTCCGCCCAATGGGCACGGGCGGCGGCCTCCCGCCCCTCGCCAAACGCCCGCTCCGCAAGCCGCAGGTGCAGCCGGCTCGCCTCCCGGAGCACCCGGCGGTCGGACGGCTCCATCTCGAACGCCGAGCCAAGTTGCTTCGCCGCCGCGGGCAGCAGCCTCCCCTCCAGTTCCGTCATCGCGCCGTTGACGGATTCGGCGGTTGGTGCCACCGTGCGTCCGAGGGCGATGCCCAGATCGCGGACAACCGCGTCGAGCGTTTCCCGCGGGAGAGTCGCCGAAGCGCCGTCGCCCTGCAGCGCACGCAGACGATCGGTGAACTCCGCAACGGGCCGGACCGTGTCCGCGGCCGCGTCGAGTCGCCGCTCCCAACGATAAACCGTCGTGATCGAGGTCAAGCCCACCAGCAGCGCCAGCACGCCGCACGCCGCCGCTCCCGCGAGCAACGCCCCGCTCGTGCTCCGGTCCGCGCCGGGCGAGGGCCTCGAAACGACCCCGGCGGGCGCCGCCGCGAGGACCACCAGCGTCGCCCACAGCCCGGCGCTCGAAGACAGCGATGCGGCAACATCGATCTGCCCATGGGCGATCGCCGCGACCGCGGCCCCCGCCACGGCAACGCGGCCCGCCACACTCTCCGTCACGGCCATCGTGATCGTCCATCCCGCCAGGCACCACAACACCAGGCCGCCGATGCGGACGAGCGCCATGTCCGGGGTCGTCATCGCGGCCTCGATGAACGCCGCCGCGATCGTCGCCGCGGCCGGGATCAGCAGCAGCACGCGGACGCTCTCGCGGTCAAGCGGCTCGGCCGGGGTGGTCGCCCTCGAGGCCTCGACCGCCCTCCATCCCGCGCCCCACGCCCACCGGACCAGCAAGCACACCCACGCGAGCCCGAACGTGCCCAGCGTCGCGGTCCAGTCGAACACGATCACGTGCGGGCTGGAGACTTCCTCCGGACACAGCGCGGGCTTGACCGCCGTGAACGCCCGCTGGAATCCATCCGGCCCGACGCCCGCCAGCGGATGTGCGGCAAAGATCATCGCCGCCGCCTCGATGTAGAACGACCGGAACAGCAGGCTCAACTCACCGATCCGCTCCCCGATCGCCCCACGGATCAGAACAAGCACGATCGGTCCGATGATCGCCGCAAGGCCCAACAGTCCCGCGATGCGCCGGGACATCGGTGACGGCCGCCCGGCCAGCAGATACAGCACGGGCAGCGCGCCCGCCCCCGCACCCGCCGCGATGAATCCACCCTTGGACTGCGCGAACCACAGACCCGCGAATCCCGCCAGCGCCAGCAGGGCCGACCCCAGCACGGCCCGCCTCTGGCGAGACTCCGCGCGGATCGACGCCCACAGCAATCCCAGCCCGCCCACCGCCCCCGCCGCGACAAACGTCGCGAACACATTGGAAAACCCGAACCACCCCGTCGCCTCCGGCTGCATGAGCCGTCGCACGAACGACTTGGCCATCGGAGACTCCGCCGACCACCCGTGGGCCGCGAGCATCCGGTCCGGATCGGCCCGGTAGTCCGCGACGGTCTGCGCGTGGATGACCAGCACCTGCACCGCGCCCAGCAGCGCCAGCACCACGACAAAGCCCAGGACCACGCCGACCGCGACGCGCCGCAGCCGGGCATCCTGCGCGCTGTGCCAGAGCGCGCCCGCCACGACCATCGCGCTCAGCCACGCCGACCCGACCCGCTGATTGCCCAGCGTGCCCGCCGCCGGCCCGAGCACCCACCCGTGGAGCACGATCGCCACCGCGCCGATGAGCGTGAGCAACAGCGTGGGGACACTCGGGCGGATCCCGGAGCGGGCCGCGCCGAGCAGGAGCAACGCGGCGCCGATGAGACTCGCCGCGTCGCACAGCATGGACGAGAACGGCGTCAGCGCGTTCGTGCCCAGCGGATACAGCAGCGGATCGAGGTCCCACGAGGGCAGCGTCGTGGCGCTCGTCGAGGCCCGCACCAGCATCGGCGCGATCGCCAGGACCAGCCCCGCCCACGCCATCGGGTGGGTCTCGCCGGAGGCGGCGGTGGGGCGGGCGGATGCGGGCTTCACGGTGAGTGTGGGCATGGCTTGTGTGGCGGGGAACTACGCCGCGCCGGTGGGCTCCGCGTCGCTCCGCGACCATTCGTACAGCGCGATCACCAGCAGCACCAGCAGCGTCTGCACCTCCACCAGCGCGGCCTGCCACCCCTCGAGCCTGGGCAGCGCGATCGCCCCGATCCCCGTCACGGCGGTGCAGCCATAGATCACCAGCACCGCGGATCGACGCGACAGCCCGTGCTTCACCAGCCGATGCGAGAAGTGCTGCAAGTCCCCGACCAGCGGCGAGCGGCCCTGGGAGATGCGGATCAGGCAGACCGAGCAGAAGTCGTAGAGCGGAATGGCGAGGATCAGCAGCGGCGTGAGCAGCAGGTGGAAGTGGGGGGGCGGCGCAACCACGATGGGCGTGCCCGGTGTCATCATCGCGGCCTGCGGCATGACGGGCAGGTACGTGATCCGCACGCTCAGGAACGCCAGCAGGAACCCGACGACCAGCGACCCGCCGTCGCCCATGAACACGCTCGCGCCGGCCCGCCCCCACGGAAAGTTGTACCGCAGGAACCCCAGCAGCGCCCCGACGAGCAACGCGAGCATCGCGGCGACAAACCACTGCCCCGCCACCAGCGCGGTGATGAGGAAGAACGCCCCGGCGATGGCCGCCACGCCGCCCGAGAGCCCGTCCATGTTGTCGAGGAAGTTGAAGGCGTTGGTGATCACCACGATCCAAACGACCGTGACGGCGATGGAGGCCCACCGTCCCCCGGCGTGGCCGTCGAGCAACGTGAGCAGGCGGGTATCCGTGAAGGCGACCACCGCCGCGGCGATGACCAGCATCGGCACCATCTTCACCAGCGGCCCGAGCGGGGTGCGGTCGTCGATGAGCCCGATGACATGCAGCACCAGAAGCCCCCCGAGCAGGGCCAGTGCGGCCGGCGTCTGTTGCTGGATGCCCGCGACGTAGTCGTGCAGGTCGGCGGGGAGAAAGGAGAAGTCGGTCCGCCATTGGGCCGTCGCCGAGGCGTCCATCCCCTGCACCATCCCAAGCCCCAGCAGCAGCGGGAGGGCGACGGCGAGGAAGATGCCGATGCCGCCGGTGTTCGGCACCCGGCGCGCCGGGGCCTTCACCTGCCCCGCCACGCCCCCGGCGTCCATCGCGTTCATCCGCCGCCCGATCGCGCGGGCCAGCCACGTGGCGGGCCACCCGACGAGCAGACCGACGAGGATGAGGGAGAGGCAGAGGGACGGCATGGGGCCTGAGAGTCTACAGCGAAGGCGTTGATCGTGTTCGGCCCCGAAGGCGGTCGGAAAGGGGCCAGACGACCCAGAGCACCCCGAACCACGCGATGGCGATGCCCGCGAGGATGAACACCCGGGCGGGCCAGGGGCCGAGCCGGTCGATCACCGTGGGCCGGTCGGGCACGACGTTCCCGTTGTACCCGTAGTTGCTGCCGAGGCACACATTCAGCACGCCCACGCCCGCGTACCACGCGATGGTGATGAGCGTGGTCGTGACACAGTCGCGGATCGTCGGGCGGAACCTGCGCACGATCAGGTCGTACACCGCCGAGCCCACGATCGCCAGGTGCCCGAGCCAGAAGATCCAGTACCGCGGCTCGGCGACTCCCTCAACCAGGATCGGCGAGACGAACGCCTGCGTGGAAAGCCCGATCCCCCAGAAGTACATGATCGCCCGGATCGGCCTCCAGTGGGTGAGGAACAGCAGCGGGGCCAGCAGCATCCCGATGTCGCACATGTGCAGCGGGAGCGAGCGGCGGATGTCGTAGTGCTCCGGCTGGAGCCAGTGGAAGATCGACCACACGTTCACGCACACGATGAACCCGGCCCACGCCGCGCAGAGCTGCTTCTCGCGCGAGATCGATTCGGTCGTGCCCCGCACGATCCACCGCCTCCCCAGCCAGCACGAGACCGCGATGAGCGGCACGGTCCACGCCAGGGCGATGGCGTGGTCGAGGGTGAAGGAGTGGAAGGTGGCGTACCAGGGAGCCGGGGGCATCGGGGGGGAGCATACCGAGTGCCCAGTGCTCAGTGCCCAGTGCCCAGTGCGCGGACGGCGTTTGCCTTCCCCCCGGTCACTGGGCACTGGGCACTTTCCACTCCAAGCACACCCCCGCACCCCTCCCGTTTCCCCGTTCCATCCCCCTGCCCATCTCCGCCCCC
>CALMPG010000069.1 GCA_937871915.1 uncultured Phycisphaerales bacterium | reverse complement strand
CCCCCCCCCCCCCCGCCCGCCCGTCGCCCCCCCGCCCCCCCATCTCCACCCGCACCCCCCGCCGATGCTCCCCCGCGCGCGAGCCACGCGATCGAGCCCAGCGTCCCCGCGCCAACCCCCGCCCGCCCCCGCGCCCCCTGACCCGCGCGCCATCACTCCGCCTTCCCCTTCACCGTCAACCGCACCGGATGCCCAAACCACGCGTTCCCGCGAGCGCGAGTGGTCTCTTTGTCGTACATCTTCTCCATCGTCGCCACCACCTCCCCCATCGTCCCCCCCGCCTCCACCCATCCCCCGTTGATGTCCGGGAAATCCAACTTGCAGTGATCGCACTTCTTCCCCGTCGCGAACTTGATCGGACACCAGAAACTCTCCACGTTCCGCAGCATCTCCGCCCCCAGCGAATACACCCCCGTCATCCAGTCGCAGTACAGGCACCAGATCAGGTCGTGCCCCACCAGCCCGTTGAACTTCTGCCGGCTCACGTTCACCCACTCCGCCTGCTTGTACCGCGGCAGCCCCACCAGCAGCGTCAGCCACGGATACACAAAGATCTCCGCCACCCGGATCACGATGAACACCGGCAGGCTCAGCACCGTCACCCACAGCGCAACATGGTTGTTGAACCGTCCCACCGTCCGGTTCAGAAACGTCACGATCCGCGGCCGCCCCGCCCTCACATGCTCCCGGTTCGCCATCTCGTGCACGAACATCCACACCATCATCCCCGCGATCTGCCCGGCGATGCTCCCCACCAGCCCGCGCCACCCCAGCACGATCCCCAGAGTCGTAGGAGGAACCCACGTCAGCAGGGACACCAACACGTCCAGCCCCGGCGCCCGGCACAGCCACGCCGCCAACCCCCGCCCCACCCCGCCCAAGCGAGGGATGAGGTGCAGCAATCCCGTGAAACCCGCAACGCCCAACCCCGTCCACGCCGCGACGATGAGGATGAAAACCATGCCGGAGAGTAGCCGTGCGGGGACATATCCTGTCGGCATGAGCACCGCCGGCGCACCGCGCTCGGCGGGGGCCACCACCACGGCCGTGGCGAGCTCTCCCGTCGAGGTCCTCCCCCACGCCTCCGACTCGCGTGTTTCCCGCGACTTCGCCCGCGCCGAGTCTCCGCCCCCCCCGCCCCCGCGCGACGCCCTCGAACGCCTCCTCGCCCCCGCCGACATCCGCGTCATCCGCCCCGGCGAGGAGCCCCACGCCCGCCCATGGGACGCCGCGATCTACGACCAGCGCCTGCCGCGCCGCGTCCGACGCGAGGGCCTCGTCGGCCTCGGCGACGCGTACGTCCAGAAGTGGTGGGACTGCGCCGCCCTCGACCAGCTCTTCGATCGCGCCCTGCGCGCCGACCTCCCCGCCCGCCTCGCCCGCCACCCGCGCGTCGTCCTCGACCGGCTCGACCAGACGATCCGCAACCTCCAGAACCGCCCGCACGCCCGATCCAACGTCGAGCGCCACTACAACCTCGGCAACGACGTCTTCCAGGCCACCCTCGACCCCTACATGCAATACACCTGCGGCTACTGGAAGACGGCCAAGTCCCTCAACCAGGCCCAGGAGGACAAGCTCGACCTCGTCTGCCGCAAGCTCGCCCTCCGGCCCGGCATGACGCTCCTGGACCTCGGCTCCGGCTGGGGCGGCCTCGCCCGCTTCGCCGCCGAGCGTTACGGCGTCCGCGTCGTCGGCGTCACCCTCTCCATCGAGCAGAAGGCCTTCGCCGAGAATCTCACCCGGGGCCTCCCCGTCGAGTTCCGCCTCCACGACTACCGCGACACGCAGGGCCGGTACGACCGCATCACCAGCATCGGCATGTTCGAGCACGTCGGCCCCAAGAACTACTGCGCCGCCATGCGCGTCGTCCACCGCTGCCTCAAGGCCGACGGCCTCGCCCTGATCCAGTTCTTCGCCACCCGCGACTCCTTCCCCAACCGCACCCACTCCGAGGTCGCCTGGATCAACAAGCACATCTTCCCCGGCCTGGTCGTCCCCAGCCTCAAGCAGATCGGCGCGGCCCTGGACACCCTCCTCGTCCTCGAAGACCTCCACAACTTCGGCGCCCACTACGACCCCACCCTCATGGCCTGGGCCGCCAACTTCCGGCGCAACTGGCCCGACCTGGCCCCCAAGTACGGCGAGGCCTTCTTCCGCACCTGGATGTACTACCTGCTCTCCTGCGCTGGCGCGTTCCGCGCCCGGGAGTACCAACTCTGGCAACTCGTCCTCAGCCCCCACGGTGTCCCCGGCGGGTACGAGTCGATCCGGTGACCGTTCACCGCCGCAGCGGGCTCCCCGGCACCCACGGCCCGCTCGGGTCCAGGTTGTCCCCCCGAACGGCCCGCCGGAGCAGCTCCGTGCTGATCGAGCCGTCCCCCGCGGCCTGCGCCGCGCCCAGGTACTCCTCGGCCGTCTGGTACTCGCCCAAGGCCGCGCTCAGCGCCCCGACCATGAACGCCGCGTCCACCTCGCTCACCACCCGCTGCGGCGGGTTCTGGAAGACCTGCCGGGCGTACGCGGCCCGCTGGGCCAGGTCGCGGTCGTCGCGCATGACCCGCGCCACGCGCGAGTCGGCCCCGACCATCGCCGCCGGGTTCACGCCCGCGGCCCGCCGCATGGCGTATATGGCGCCGGAGAAGTCGCCGCTCGCCGCGCCGTCCAAGGCCGCGCCGAAGTCCGGCGCGACGTCGTACGCGCGGTTGATCCGGGAAAGGAGCCGGGTCTCGGCCCGGAGGTGTTCGAGGGTCTGCTGGTCGATCACGGGCGCGCCCACGGAGTCCTGGATCGCCGTCACGCCCGAGCCGAGCAGCAGCGGCGGCTGCTCGATCGACCACGCGCCGCCGGTGACGAACGTCGTCGAGTCGGTCAGGCACCCGGACCACGCCCAGACGTCCGGGCAATACGAGGTGGTGTAGGTCTGGGCCGGGGCCCAGTCGTAGATCGGGGAGGTGTCGTACTGCCAGGCATACAGCGACGGATACGACCACGACGTCTGATACCCCCACGTGCCCGCCGGGAACAGATCGGTGTACCACCCCCCGCCGAAGGAATACACGTAGTTGGTCGGGCGCGAGTAGAACGAAGGGGTCGGGCAGATGTTCCAGGAGCTGAAGTGCGATCGGCGGTCGTTGTGCCACGATTGGATGCGCCAGCGGGAGAAGTCGCGATGGTCGTCCCAGCGGTTGTGTTGGGTGTGTCCGGGGCGGTCGTGGCCGCTCCGGTCGTTTCGGTCCCGACGGTCGTTGGGATCGTGGTTGCGGGGGGCCGGCGCGGGTGTGGGGGGCCGGCGCGGCGTGCCGAAGTCGCGTGCCGGCGCGCCGGGGGCGTCGATGCGCAGCGACGGGCCGGGCGAACGGGGGACGCGAGTGGTATCGCGATTGTTCTGATGCCGGCGCGCGGTGTCCACGCCGCTCGGCAGCGGGATTCCGTGGCTTGGGCGGCCGGGCAGCTCGAGGCGCCCCGTGGAGCGGGGGGCCGTCGCGCGGGGCTGAATATTGCGGGATGTGTCCACGCCGCTCGGCAGCGGCACCACGGTGGTCGGGCGCGGATACTCGCGTGCGGGGCGCGGCGGGGTGCGAGGCTGGGCTGCACGCGGCGCGGGAGACGGTGCGGGCCGGGGCTCGGCAGCCCGAGGCGGGCGCCGGTCGCCCGACGGACGCGCCGCGGGCGGCGCGGGCGTTTCGGCCCTCGGACGCCGAGGGGCCGGCGCGGGTGGTGCGGATGGAGGCGCGGCCTGGCGCGGGGGCCGGGCGGTGTCTCGGGGCGCCGGCACGGGGCGCGGCGCCGCGGGCGCCGGGCGAGCCCGCTGGGGGGGCGCGGCCGGGCGAGGTTCGGCCTTGGGCGCCGGACGCGCGGGTGCTTCGGCCCTCGGCGCGGACTTGCGGGCGCCCTCGCCGGCGGCCCGGGGGGTGTCCTGTCTGGGCTGCTTGGACTCCTGCTTGCCCTTGGGGGGTTCGGCGTGCGCGGCGGTGGGGGCGCCGGTGGCCAGAGCGGCCGCGAGGATCAGCGCGGCGATCTGCGGGGTTCGCGGGTTGGTCGGGTTGGGAACGCTCATGGCCGGCCTCCGATCACTCAAGAGCCGGGTTGGGGGCGGAGGATGATCTCAGCGACCGTCGGCTCTGAGGAAGAACGCGACAAAGCCGGTGTCGTCCGCGGGAACCCGCAAGGGAACCCACGAGGTCTGGGTTTCCGAGTAGTTGTTCGACCACCACCGGTCGCGGTCGCGCCCGCTGCCCCAGAAGCTGCCGGTGGTGAACGTGGTGACGGGCCGATCGACGATCTTCTCGGTTCGGCCGAGGACGCGGCTGGACCACATCACGTCGGTGGCGCCGACCCTCCGGGCCTGGCGCTCGATGGGCGCGCGGTCCGGACCGTCGGGGAGGATGGTGTCGGTGGTGCGGAACTCGCAGCGACCCAGGACGGTCGTGGCCTCGGGTGCCACGTCGAACTGCAGCGAGCGCAGCAGCCTGGCCTTGGCCTCGGCCTTCTGTCCGGGCGTCCAGTTCTCCGGTCGCACGTCCGTGGCCGAGGCCTCCCGCTCGATTTCGGCGAGCGTCTGCTGCATGCGGTCCCAGGGCACCTTGCGCACGCGCACCGGCGCGCCATCGGCCAGCGCGGGGCCCGCGCCCTCGGGCGTGGGGATGAACGTCTGCTCCCAGACCGATGGGCCGGAGCAACCGCCGGAGACGAGCGGGATGGCCGTCACGGCGGCCGCGGCGAGCACACGAGCACGGGCGGTGAGAGTCAGCATGCGGGATTCTACAAGGCGAAACCGCCCGGCGTCGATGGATCGCCCGAATTGGAAATCAGCGTCTCGGCGCGTCGGGGCCGACGAGGAAGAAGCGGCCCACGGCCGCGTCCACCCGGCGGTCGTCGTCGGTGCGGAACTCGTAGGAGCCTTCCATCGTCCCCCAGCTCGTGCGGAGCTGGCAGTAGGAGGAATACTCGAAGCCCTGGCCGGGCTCGATGCGGGGCTGGTGGCCGACGACGCCGTCGCCGCGCACCTCCTCCTCGTTGCCGCCGGCGTCCACGATGGTCCAACGGCGGCGCAGCAACTTCACCGGCTCGACGCCCTCGTTGGAGATGCGGATTCGGTAGGCGAAGAGCCACTGGCGGGCCGATGGGTCGGATTGGTCGTCGATGTACGAGGGGCGCACGTCGATGCGGATTCCCGAGGTCAGACACTCGCTGCCGCGACATCCGGGTGCATCTGCTTTGCAGTCAACTTCCGCCATCGCGCCGTTGCCTCCATCATGCCCCGACCCACCGTCCATACGCACCCCCGGCGAACCGTATCCCGGTTATGGCCCGGGATCGGGGTCCGTTCGACCGGGATTCGGGTGGTCGGGGTTCTCCAGACTACCCGGAAGCCCCGGTTACCCGGCCCCCGACGCACGATCAAGCAAAATATGGAACCATCGGGCTTGCCGACCCTTATATCTTCGGGTACCTTGATAGAGTCCACAGACAGCCCGTTCCGGGCGTGTCGAGCGGCGGGGTCCGTCGGAAACGATGCCTGCCCCCGCCGAGGAGAGAGAGAGCACCCCTGATGCTGCTTTCTGTCGCGCGGTGCTATGGCCGCGTTCGGAGTTTTGGCGAGATCCGTTCGCCGCGCGAGTGCGAGCGCGGGCGGATGTTCATGGATCACTCTCTCGCACCGGCGGGGTTCCGGTCTCAAGCTGGAGCCCCGCGTTCTTTTTTGCAAGCGGATGCCGGGTTCGCCCGTTTGTTCCGAGCGTGGGGGAGAATCGGTCGCGCCGGTCGGGCTGGTTCCCGCGCTTTCGCATCGGCCCCAGCACTCCGATTGCGGTGAGCAGCGCGGCCCCGCTCCCTCCGGCCGGAAGGTTCACGACAAACGCCTCGTCCCTGAAAAGCCCCGGCGCGTATTCGTGCCGGCCGAACCCCGCCAGCACGCGCCCGTCGGCGGAGATGCTCTTGACGCTCCGGAGGTCCCAACCCGTGGTGTCGAGGCCAAGCCCGCTCAGGTAGTCGCTCAGGGACACCGCTCCGGTCGCCTGGGTCCATACCCACGCGTGCCCGGTGGAGGGCGCGTAGATCTCATCTCCACCAATGATCGCTCCGTCGTCGGAGGACGCCCACGGCCACGTGACCCATGAACCCGGGAAGGTGCCGAGCATCTCAACCCGCCCGTCGTCCCACCAACGGCCCGCACCGAAATCGGTCGCGAAGAGCACCGCATGCCCGCTTCGCATCACGCCGCTGGTTTTTCCGGTGACCGGAGCCACCTCGAGTACGCCGCCGGTCCATCGAAGGAGATCGTTGCCGGAGTAACCCGCGATGACCCGCCCGTCGGAGCTGATGCCGTGGGTCGTCACCCAGCACTGGGTCGAGCCGGGAGGAGGGGCGAGCGCGACGTATCCGTCCGCGGCCGTCCATATCCATCCCCGCGACTGCCCGGAGAAGCTTCCATAGCCCACCACCACGGAGCCGTCCCCGCTCACACCGGTGGAGTACGAGTAGCTCCCGCCCGGCACCGGGCCCGGCAGGATGGTGTCGGCTCCGTTTCTCACAACAAAGGGCTGCGGACCGGCGCCGCCGATGCCGACGATCACCGCGCCATCGGCGCTGATGGCCCGCGCCTGCGAGTTGGAAATCCCGGCCGCGGCGGCGAGCGATTCCAGACCTCCCGACGCCGTCCATCGAAACCCGATCGCCTGCCCGCCCACCGGAGCCATCCAGCCCACCACGGTCGATCCATCGGCCGAGATGTCCAGGGCGTACCCGTTCCATGCCGGCATGAACGGCGGGATCGCCGTGAGCGAGACCTGCGCGCCGGCGGGGTGCGCCATGCAGGTGAGGGCCAGCCAGGAAGCCCGGACGAGGCGTTGAGACTGCGCGTGCATCATGGGTCCTCACATTCCACGGGCCAGGATCGACACGCACGCACCGATTCCGTGAGTCCGAGACGCGGGCGCCCGCGATGCTGCTCTGCCGGTTTCGGTCCGGCGCGGGCTATTCGCCCGTCCATTGCTGCACGCGCAGCTCGTAGGCCTCCAGGCCGTCGCGCCAGGCGTTGTCCCAGAGCGTGATGAACTCGTAGCGCAGGCGGGGCTCCTGCTCGATCTCGAGCTGGTCGGCCTTCTTCATGCAGGCGCGGCAGCGGGCGGCGAGGTCGGTGGGGAGGCCCTCGCACAGGAAGCACTCCGTGATCAGGTCGGTGGCCCGCTCGAACTTGGCCCCGTCGGAGGCGGAGACCGTCCACGTCTGCCAGAGCTCCCGGGCCGCCTGGGTGTGGCGGGCGATGGCCTCGTCGAGCTTGAGTTGGGTCGCGAGGGCTTCCATGCTCTTGCACCCGCGGAAATCGTCGCGGGCGGGGAGCATGTAGCCGAGCCAGGCGCCCCCGTCGAGGACGAACTCGCCGCCCTCCATCCCCGATTGACGCAGCAGCCGGCGGATGTTGTCGGCGCTGGCTTTGGCCTCGGCGTCGATCCGCTCGACCCACTTCGCGGCCGCGGCCTGCTGGTCCTGCGTCGGCTCGGTCTCGAACTTTCGCGCCGACGGGTCGGTGAACCGGGCCAGCGCGGCGTTTGCGCCGGCGAACCACGGGTGCGGGCTGTAGCCGAACTCGTCCTGGCCCTTGGGTTGGAGCATCCGCTTCACGCACTCGATGGTGACGGCGGGGTCGTCGGAGCGCAGGGCCCGGAGGCAGTCGATGCACTCGCCGGCGCAGGTCTCGTTGGCGAAGTCGTTGTAGCCGCGCAGCAGGCGGACGCGGACGCTCTTGTGCCCGGCCTGCTCGAAGGCGTCGCGGGCCTCGAGGGAGACGCGCATGGGCGTCATGGAGTCCTTGGCGCCGTGCATGAAGATGATGGGCACGGTGCTCTTGACGGCGGAGTTCTCGACGATGCCCGCGCCGTGGTCGAGGACGCCGTCGGCCAGCGCGGGGAAGGCGCCGGCGAAGTAGACGGCGAACTTCCCGCCGCCGCCTTGGCCGTAGAGATAGATCTGGCGCGCGGGGAAGTTGCGGCTGAACTCGAGGATGACGTCGCGGAAGCGGACGCAGTTCTCGGCGGTGGGCTCGAAGGATCGGGCCTCGGGCCGGCGGGCGTTGGCGGCCATGCCGTCCACGGAGACGACCACGCAGTCGGGGAGGAAGCCCTCCTGGCCGCGCGTGTGGTTGAGCGGGCCCCACCGGAAGTCCATCCGGTCGGGGTGGAGCATGACGACCAGGTCGTAGGCTTTGCCCTTCTGGAACTTCGCGGGGAGGCTCCAGGCGTATCGGAGGCCGTCGGCGGTCTTCCAGCAGAAGTACTCGCCGGGCTTGGCGTCGATGTCGGGGGCCTTGCGCGCGGGGTCGTCCTCGCTCCACTCCTGCGGGGTTTGCGTCGCGCCGGGGTTGGCGGGCGGCGGCATCGTGGGCTCGCCGGCGTCGGGGGCATCGGGCTTGGGGCGCGGTTTCCTGGGGCCGCCGAAGGTGGGCTGGGCCATGGCGATGGTGGCCAGCAGGAGCGTCAGGACGAGCGAGCCGAGGGCGTGGCGGAACATGCGGGCCTCCCGCAAGAGGGTACCAGAACACCGGCGGCCGGTTGGGCCGGGGCGCAGAAAAACCGGGCCGCCGACCTACCTGCGACGGGCCTCGTCGCGCACGGGCGTCAGATCCGCGGCGAAGGACGCGAGGAGTTCCTCGTCCACGCTGATGACGTGGAACTGGCCCTCCTTGCGGCACTTCACCAGGCCCGCGTCGGCCAGGGCCTTGATGTGGTGGCTGATGGTGGGCTGGCTCTGCGGGAAGCGCTCGCAGATCTGCGAGCAGGTGAGCTCGCCCGCGGCCCGGAGTTCGAGCAGCATCCGGTGCCGCGTGGCATCGGCGAGGGCCTTGGCGATCTTGACGAACTCGGCGTCGCGCATCGAGGGATCATACGAGGTGCCGAGGTGTCAAGGTGCCAACGTGTTGGGGAGAAAAAACGCCATTCCCCCGGACACCTTGGCACCTGGACGCCTGGACACCTGGCTCTTGCGCTGGCCTACCGCATCGCCTCGCACAGGGCTTCCAGGGCATAGGCCGTGATGAGGTCGGGATTGTCCTCCATCCACCGCTTGCCGACGCTCTTGAAACTCCCATCCTCGCTCTGGAGTCCGGCGAGCTTGTTGACCAGGTCGGCCCGCCAGTTCCGCTCACCGGGCGCGCCGGACGGCTCGCCGGTGGCCGAGAGGGTCTTGATGGTGGGCTCGCCCCATGCCCGCAGGGCGCGGGAGAAGGTCAGGTAGTAGTAGTACTGCCCCGCCGCGCCGATGCCGGGGTTCTCGTCCACGGTGTAGTTGCGCCGGATCCACCCCATGGCGGCGGCGACGCGCTGGTCGTGTTTGGGGAGTTCGGCGTAGATGAGCGACTTGAACCCGGCGTAGGTCATGGAGCCGTAGGCCCGGAGGCGGCTGGCGACGGTCCCGTCGCTGAGCGTCTCCTCGATCACGCCCGCCTCGCTCTGGCCCGGGCGCGACTCGACGCTCTCGGCGTTCTCGACGGTGGAGTAGACGAATCCTCCCTGACGCGAGCCCTTGGCGTACTTCTCCGGGTTCACGCGATCGTCCATCTGCGTGCGCCGCAGGAAGACCAGGGCCCGCTTGACGGCCTCGTCCTGCGGCGAGACGCCGGCATCCTCGAGGGCCTGCATGAACATGGCGAGGTTGGAGTTGTCCGGGCGGCTGTGGCGGCCGTAGCCGACGCCGCCGTAGAACGGATGGTCGCGCTGCACGGGCTTGGGGGCTTCGGCCCCGCCCGTCTTGCCGTCGGCGACCTCGGACCATTGCAAAGACTTGAGGAACATCACCCCCCGCTGCGCGGCCTCGCGGGCCTGCGGCGTGTGGACGCGGCTGAGGGCGCTCACCGCCAGCGCGGTGTTGTAGCAGGGGAGAACCTTGTCGTAGATGCCCCCGTCGGGCTGCTGGTGGTTGAGCAGGAACTTCACGCCCATCTGCACGGCCGCCTCGTTTCTGGCGTCGGTGGTCGGGTCGTCGAGCAAGCCCATGAGCACGAGGCCGGTGATGGCGGGGAAGACGGGCGGGGACTTGCCGTCGGCGTCGGGCTTGGGCGTGGACCACCCGCCGGTGGCCTTGTCCTGGCGCGAGCGCAGGAAGGCGGCGGCCTTGGCGATCATCGCCTCGGCCTTGGCGTGCATCTCGACGTCGGCGACCTCGGCCGTGACCTTGTCGTGGGTCTGGCGGACCTGTTCGGCGAGTTTCTGGGCCTCGGGGGAGAGAGCGGTGGGGGCCTGGCCGTGGCTGGACCCGGCGATCATCAGGGTCAGCGCGGCCGAGAGCAGCATTGGGCGGTTCATGGAGATTCCTCGCGGGTGAATGGACATGCCAATGTATACCGGCGAATCGCTACGCGGAAGCGGCAACGCTCACGAGCATCGCGCACGCCGCCACCGCCGCCGTCTCGATCCGCATGACATGCGGACCGAAACGGGAAATGCTCGCGTTCGCGGTTCGTGCCGCGGCCAGTTCCTCCGGCGTCCATCCCCCCTCGGGGCCGATGAGCAGGCGGAGGTGCTCGGACGATTCTGCCCCGCTCCACGGTGATCCCGACGCATCCGCCACGACCACTCGCACACCCGGGGCTGCTCGGAGCGCCTCATCCATCGTCGCCTTGGGTCCGATTTCCAATCGCCACGCCCGTCCGCACTGCTTGCTCGCCTCGACGGCGATCCGGCCGAGGCGCTCCATCTTGGCCTCGCGGGGATCGACGACGCCCCGGGCCGTGTCGAGCGGGCGCCATGCCGCCGCGCCGACCTGCGCGAGTTGATCGATCATCTCATCGACGCGACCGCCCTTGGGGACGGCCGTCCATATCTCCACGCGCGGGCGGGCCGGCTGTTCGCGGCGAACGCCCGTCACGCGCACGTGCAACTCCCGCGACTTCGCGCCGAGATCGCCCTCGACCACCTCGCCCTCGGCGATCCCGCCGCGCCCGTCCATGAGTTCGATGCGCTCGCCGGGGCGTACACGCTTGACGCGCAGGGCGTGGTGGGCCTCATCGCCGTCGATCACGGCCGACTCGCCCGCCGCCCACACGATCTGATCCACGCTCACGCGGTGCATCGCCAATCGTTCGCCCGGTGCGCGCCGCGGGCGTGCTGCCGTGATTCCGCCCGCAGGGCCATCGCATTATCGAGCAAGAACGACGCGATGATGGCGCAGGGATTGCGGTGGTTCGGGGATGATGACC
>CALMPG010000068.1 GCA_937871915.1 uncultured Phycisphaerales bacterium | reverse complement strand
TGTCGTTCTTGCGGTCCCAACTCGTCGTGTCTTTCGGCTGGCCAACCGCCCGGAGGTAGTCGACCAACTCGTCGGCGGCCCAGGTGTCGCCGTCGATCGCGTCGTGCTCGTCGGGGGTGTCGGTATCCCGGTCGATCTCGAAGAGGCGGAAGCCGCCGAGCGCTCCGGGGCGTGGGCCCCAGTGCCCGTCGAGGTGGCGGCCGCGTCCGGCGGGGACCGTCGCGATGTTCCAGGTGCGGCCGTCGGGCGTGTGGATCTCGATCGCGGGGATGTGGAACCCGCTCTTGGCGAGGGTCTTGGCGAGGTCGAGCGTGGTCTTCGTGGTGGCGTTCATGTTCGTGCTCTCCATCGCGGGGTTCCGCCCCGCGTTGTGACACATGAAGCCATGACATTCGGGAACAGGCAAGGCAAACCGGAGCGATTTCGCCGTCAATCCACGACATGTGGGCAAGTTCGGCCCCATGTGGGCAAACGGGCGGATTCGCCTGGAAATCGCCCATCTCCGCGCGAAACAAACTCTGTTTACCCGCGCGGCTGTTCCCGTAGGCCTGTCGAGACCGGTCCCCCCCGGCGGAGTACCTACGCGGCGGCCGGGCGTCTACGTCTACAGAATCCCGGCTCCCGGCGGCGTCATCGCGGATTCCGTTTGCGTAGACGCGTAGACGCCCACGTCCCGCCACGTTGGCCCGACGTGCCGCCGGTTGGCGAAGCCCGGGAGTCGGGGCAAGCGCCGGGCCGTCCCACCCGTGGGCGAACGTCGCGGGGCGGGCGCGGGGACGAGAATCCCCATCATGCGCGGCCTTGTGCAAGCACGTGTGCAAGCGAACGTGGCGTACGTCGAAAGTGGCCAGTTTCACGGGGATTCTGATCGGCAGCCCGGGCGTTCCCAAGCTGAATGTCGTCGGTTCGATCCCGATCGCCCGCTTTCCCCCACCGGCCCCGCCTTCTCGCGGGGCCGAGTTGTTGACCGCTCCCGGGTTATCAGACCCGTTCCGTGTCGCACCCGGACAGGTATGGTGCGTCCGGCCCCCCGGTCGGGTTGACCCCGGCCCCGATCGGGTCGATCAAAGCCGACGAATCGCCCCGGCGCGTTCGTCAGCGATGGACCAACACCAGACACCCATCCCGGAGTTCCCCTTCGAGGGAAGCGGCGCGGCCCGCCAGGGCCGGCTCATGCGCCGATGGTTCATCCTCTGCCGCGTCGCCGCCTGCGCCTCCATCCTCGCGGGTCTTGTCTCACTCGTCGGTTGGGCGCTGGGCATGGAGGTGCTCTATCGCGCCGGCCGCACCGGCCCCGCGATGAACCCCGTCATCGCCGTCGCCCTCCTTCTGCTCGGGGCCAGCCTGCTCTCCATCTGCCGCGCACGGCCCAAGCGGTGGACGACGTGGACGGCCAGGTTCGGCGGAGCCTTCCTCCTGCTCGTGGGCGCGGCCCGCCTCGTCGGCTTCGTCACCCCGACCTCGTGGGGAGTCGGTCCGATCATCGACGGATTCCTGTTCGCCCGCGGCGTCGAGGCCGCCGCAAGCAGCCCGCACGGCGCGGCCATGATCGGCCCCGCCACCGCCCTCGAACTGGCCCTCGCGGGCATGGTCGTTGTTCTGCTCGCGCTCCGCATGCGCAAGTGGGACTCGCTCATCTCGCTTCCCTCGCTGGGCCTTGCTGTCGTCCCCTCGCTCGTCCTCGTCGGCCATGCCAACGGCGTGGCGTCCCTCTCGGGCCTGGGCGAACACTCGCCCATGGCCCTGCACACGGCCATCGCGCTGCTGGCCGCGTCGGTCGGCCTCCTGTGCGCCGACTGCGGCCTCTACTGGGCCCGGCGATGCGCCGAGGATCCCGACGGCGACGACTGGTCCGGATACTCGATGGAGCGCAAGGTCACCGTCGGCTTCGCGGCCGCGCTGATGGTCATGACGCTCGTCGGCCTCGCGTCGTTCAAGGCGCTCGAGCAGTTCCGCGACGAGGCCAGGGGCGACAACCGCACCCGCGAGAATCTGGCTCGGCTCGCGGACGTGGGCGCGCTGCTCGTCGAAGCCGAGGCCGCCGCACGCGGGTACGTGCTCTCGGGCAACGCCGACTGCCTGACCCGCTACAGCGCCGCCGCCAGCGCCGTCGGTCCGGGCGTGCAACAGCTCCGAACGCTCCTCTCGGGCAGCCCGCCCCACGACGCCCGGCTGGGAGACCTGAGCCTGCTGGTGGGCCGCAAGTTGCAGATGCTCCGGCGGGCCATCGACCTGCGGGCCGAGGGCAACCTCGGCGAGGCCTCGAGGCTGGCCATGAACACCGAGGGGGAGAACATCTCCGAGGGCATCCGGCGAGACCTCAACACCATGGCCGCGATCGAGCGGGAGGCGCTGGGCAAGCGCATCGCCGCCGTCGGCGCCAGCGCAACGGCCACCATCGCCACGATCGCCGTCGGGAGCCTGATCGGCCTGCTGCTCGTGGGCGCGGCGGGATGGCTGATCCACCGGGACATCGCCGCGCGACAGGTCTCGCAGCGGGAACTCGCCGAGGCCAAACGCTCCGCGGAGGCCGCCAGCCGGGCCAAGAGCGAGTTCCTCGCCCACATGAGCCACGAGATCCGCACGCCGCTCAACGGCGTGCTGGGCATGACGGACCTGCTTCTGGGCACCGAACTGGCCGAGCAGCAGCGGCGCTACGGGCAACTGGCCAAGTCGTCGGCCGAGTCGCTCACGACGGTGATCAACGACATCCTCGACTTCTCCAAGATCGAGGCGGGGAAGCTCGAGATCGTGTCCTACGACTTCAACCTGCACGGGGCCGTGGGCGACGTGATGGACGTCATGTCGCAGAACGCCCGGCGCAAGGGGCTCGAGCTGGTCTGCCACATCGATCAGGCCGTGCCCTCGCTGGTGTGCGGCGACAGCGCCCGCATGCGGCAGATCCTCATCAACCTCGTGAACAACGCGATCAAGTTCACCCGCGAGGGCGGCGTGATCGTCCGCCTCACGGTGGACCACGAGGAGGGGGAGAAGGCCACGATCCGCTTCGCCATCACCGACACGGGCATCGGCATCCCCAAGGACCGCATCGACCGTCTCTTCAAGGCCTTCTCGCAGGCCGACGCTTCGACGACCCGTGTCTACGGCGGCACCGGCCTTGGGCTGGTGATCGCCAAGCAACTCGCGGGCTTGCTGGGCGGAACCGTGGGCGTCGAGAGCGAGGAGGGCAAGGGCTCGACGTTCTGGTTCACCGCGTGCTTCGAGCTGCGGGAGAACTCGGATGTGGCCCAGGCCCGCCGGCGCGAGCACCTGTGGGGAGCCGAGTTCATTCGGCGTGATCCGCGCGAGATGCGGGTGCTGGTGGTCCACGAGAACGACCTGCAGCGGGATGCGCTCCGCGAGCAGATCGAGACGTGGGGGCTGGTCGCGTCCACGTCCTCCGACGCGGAGCACGCGTTGCTCTCGCTGGCGCAGGCGTCGGCGGACAAGGCGCCGTACCAGGTCGCCATCGTGGACAGCGTGCTCTCGGGGCTCGACGTGGGCGAGTTCGCCCGCCGGGTTCGGAAGGACCCGGAGACCAAGGCCACCGTGCTGATGCTCATGCTCTCGGTGGACGCGGAGGTCGATCGCGACCACCTGCGGGCTTCCGGGTTCACCGGGTACATCACCAAGCCCGTTCGCCAGACCGACCTGTTCAAGTCGATCATGGACGCGATGACGGTCGCCAAGCAGGAGGCCGCGGCGGATGCGCCGCCGGGACCGATCCCCATGAGCGCGTACTTCCCGGCCCGCTCGACCGACGGCGGAGCGCCCCGCATCCTCCTCGCCGAGGACAACGAGGTCAACCGCATCGTGGCGACCGAGATCCTCAAGAAGTCCGGGTATCGCTTCGAGACGGCCGTCAATGGGGCGAAGGCGGTGGAGGCCGTCAAGAAGGAGTTCTTCGACGTGGTCCTCATGGACTGCCAGATGCCCGTCATGGACGGGTTCGAGGCGACGCGCGAGATCCGGCGCTGGGAGGCCGCGGGTCCGGAGATCGGCGGGTATCGACGGGCGATTCCGATAATCGCGCTGACGGCCAACGCCATGAAGGGGGATCGGGAGCGTTGTCTGGAGGCGGGCATGGACGCCTACACAGCCAAGCCGATCGATCCGAAACATCTCTTGAGCACCATCGTCGCCCAGTTGAAGCGAGACGCGATCGCGCAGCAGCAACAGGCCGCGTAGTTGAGGACACAAGTCATGAACGAGACCCCCTCCCAATCCGTCCCGGCCATCGACGTGCCGCTGCTGCTGGATCGCTGCATGGACGATGCGGCGCTGGCGATCATGGTGCTGGAGTCGTTTCGCAATCAGGCGGAGAGCGACTTGGCCGAGCTCGATGCGTGCGTGGGCAAGAACGATTCGGAAGCCGTGTCGCGCCGTGCCCATGCGCTCAAGGGCACGTCCGGGGCGGTGGCGGCGAGCACGCTGATGGACGCGGCGTGTCGGCTCGAGGAGGCGGCCTGTTCCCAGATGGTGGCGGAGTTCGGCGAGCATCTGCGCGCGGTCCGGGCGGAGATGCACCGGTGCCTGGATGCTCTGCCCGCGGTGACGGAACAACTCAGGGTCGGCGCGGGGAAGTGAGCACGGGCCTACGGCTTGGCGAACGTGACGGTGCCCCAGCGGTCGGGCAGGTGCATGTCGATCAGACCCATGGGCGACCAGACCCAGTTGTGTTCCTTGGCGTCTTCGACCTTGACATAGGTCGGCGGGGCGGTCGCCGAGCCGCCCATCAGGTTGGTATCCCACTGCACGCGGGAGAAGTTCACTTTCCATGAGTCGCCGACCCGGGGGGGGCCGGGAGACTTGGTGTGGGCCGTGAACGCGCTCCAGGGCATGGCGATCTCGATGTCCCACCCCTTGTCCGTGTCGCGCGGGTCGTTCACGGTTCCATGGACCTTGACGGCGGACTTGAGCCCCTCGATGCAGAACGAGGTGTCGGCGGTTCCGCCCTCTCGATAGGGCTTGCGGAGGAGGAGGTCCCAGACGGTGTTGAGGGCGTTGACCTCGAACTCGTAGTAGTTCCTCGAGTCGCCCGAGGGATTCAGGAAGACCTCGAAGTCATTGTCCTGGAAGATGACCGAATCGCGCTGGGTGAGCGTGGCCCAGACGTGGGGCTCTTCCATCTCGACTGCGAAGTAGAAGTAGGTGTCGTCCCACATCATCTTCAGGCGGGTCCGGAAGGCGGGGTTGGGCCTGAGGGGGGGAGCGCCCTCGATGTCGATGAAGTCGTCGGTCCACTTCGCGTCCTTCCAGACGGACTTGGTGATGTCGCCGTCGATCTGGACCGGGCCCGGGGCGCGCTGGCACTGGTAGACCTTGGCGGGCGGGGGGGGGGGGAGTGGGGGGGGAAGCGTGGGCAGGCACATGGACCGATGGTACCGGCTACTCTGGGTGCGTGATCGTTCATGATCTGAGCAGTGCGGAGTGGACCGTGCGAGCCGTGGGCGCGATGGAGGGTGTGCCGCGCGAGGTGCGGCAAGCGCTTGTTGCGGCCCGGGTGCCGGGGTGTGTGCACACGGACCTGATGCGGGCTGGGTTGATCGGGGATCCGCGGGTGGGGTTCAACGAGCGGGAGATTCAGTGGGTGGGAGAGACGGACTGGGAGTATCGCGGGGTGTTTCGGGTCGAGGCGGAAATGCTCGGGCACGAGCGGCTCGATCTGGTGTGCGAGGGGCTGGACACGATCGCGGAAATACGGGTGAATGGGCGGGAGGTTGGGCGAACGGCGAACATGTTTCACCCGCATCGGTTCGACCTGCGCGTCGTGTTGCTCCAGCCGGGGGCGGACAACGAGATCGTGATTGTGTTTCGCTCGCCGCTGAGACACATTCGGGTGGAGCGGGAACGATTGGGTGCGCTGCCGCACAATGGGGATGGGCTGGGGTGGGAGCCGTATCCGTACATCCGGAAGACGGCGTGCAACTTCGGGTGGGATTGGGCGCCGAGGGCGGCGACGTGTGGGGTGAGTGGGGGGATTCGGATTGAGGGCTGGCGGGGGGCCAGAATCGCCGGAGTCCGAACGGCGACGCGTTGCAACGGGTCTTGGACATTGGACATCCTGGCCGATCTGCAGTGGGCAGACGACGATCCATCGACAGGCGACCTCGTTGTGGACGCGCATCTTGTTCGAGGCACGCTGTTCCATGGGCGAGACATGAACGTTGTGAAACGTGGCGAGCGGACGATCGCAATGTCATTGTTCTTTCACGGCGAGCCGCCAGCACTTTGGTGGCCCAATGGCTGCGGTGAGCAAGATCTATATGACCTCGGAGTTTCGGTCTATCACCCTGACGACGACTGTCCGGCTCGGCCCGATTGGCAGGGGAGGGTGGGGTTTCGGGAGGTGTGCCTGAACACCGAAGACTCGATTGGCGGCTCACAGTTCCAGATTGAAGTCAACGGCAAGCCCACATTCTGCAAGGGTGCCAACTGGATTCCGGAGGGGCTGTTCCCGGATGACCGGTCGCCGGAGAAGATTCGAGAGCGGGTGCGGCAAGCGGCTGCGGCGAACATGAACATGCTGCGGGTGTGGGGAGGTGGCGCGTACGAGTGCGATGCGTTCTACGAGGAGTGCGACCGGCTGGGGATCATGGTGTGGCAAGATTTCATGTTCGCGTGCGCGTGCTATCCGGAGCACCAGGAGTACGCCAAGAGCGTGGAGGCGGAAGCGCGGCACCAGATCGCGCGGCTGAGCAAGCACCCGAGCGTGGTGCTGTGGTGCGGCGGGAACGAATGTGTATGGGGGCGTGAGTCGTGGGGGCACGCGGCGACGGACATGCTCGGGCCGTGGAAGGAGCGGACGAAGGATCGGGCGTGGGGTGCCGGATATTGGTACGACCTGCTGCCGCGGTTGGTGAAGGAACTCGATCCGACGCGGCCGTATTGGCCCAACAGCCCATGTAGCACGGGCATCCTGCCCGTGGCTTCGGATGCGCCGGCACCGAACGACGCGAACCACGGTAGTCGGCACACATGGGACGCCTCGCCGGGGAGCGAGGCGTTTCGCGGGATCGTGCCGCGCTTCTGCACGGAGTTCGGCCAGCAGGCTCCGGCCAACGAGGAGACGCTGGCGAGGGTGATGGAGCCGGGCGAGTTGCACGCGGATTCGGAGGGGATGCGGCATCGCCAGCGCGGGACGGGCGGGATGGCCGCGCACGTGGAGGGGCAGCTGAGGGCGTGGCTCGCGGCGAACCCGGGGGCCCGGACGAAGACGTTTGCGGATTGGGTGGAGAACTGTCAATGGGCGCAAGCGGATGCGCTGGCGGCGGCGATCGAGTGGCTGGCGAAGAACCGGCCGCGGTGCATGGGGGCGATTGTGTGGCAGTTCAACGATGCGTGGCCGGGGATGTCGTGGTCGTTGATTGACTCGGAGGGGAGGCCGAAGGCGGCGTACTTTGCCGTGAAGAAGGCATTTGCGCAGATCGAGACGTAGCCGGACCAGGAAGAGTCGGTTGAGCACGCAGACCTTTGGTTGCAACACCACGGGCGGACGAGCCGCCCGTGCCACCCAGCATGAGAGAGATGGTCAGTCCTTGAGCCCCTGCGTCGCCACGCCCTCGATGAGCGATCGCTGGGCGATGAGGAAGAGGACGAGGACGGGAGCGATCACCATGATGCTCGCGGCCATGACGAGGTTCCACGGCGTTGTTGTCTGCTGGGTCTGGTACATGTGCAGGCCGAGCGCGGCGGTAAAGGTGTCCTGGTGGTTCAGGAAGACGAGCGGGGCGGAGAAGTCGTTCCAGGTGGCGATGAACTGGAGGAGGGCGACGACGACGAGCGCGGGGCGGGCGAGGGGGAGGATGATGTGACGGAAGGTGGCGACATGGGAGCATCCGTCGATGCGGGCGGCCTCGTCGAGTTCGCGGGGGATGCCCATGAAGAACTGGCGGAGGAGGAAGATGCTGAAGCCGCCCGCGAACCACGCCGGAACCCAGAGCGGTTTGAGGGTGCCGATCCAGCCGAGGTGCTTGAAGAGAAGGTATTGCGGGGCCATGATGACGGTGAAAGGAATCATCATGGTGGCGAGGACGAGGATGAAGGTGGTGTCGCGCCCCCGCCAGCGGATGCGGGAGAAGCCGTAGGCGACGATGGCGCTGGAGAGGGTCATGCCGAGGACGCTGAGAGAGGAGACGATGAAGGAGTTGCGCATGTAGAGGCGGAAGTCGGCGACGGGGGAGGCGAGGACGTCGGCGTAGTTTTGGCGGATCTGGTGGAGCAGGCGGCTGATGTAGGTGGACTGGGCGACTTCCCCCTCCGGTTCTCGCTGCGCTCGAACCACCTCCCCCGCTGGAGCGGGGGAGGCGGGTAGGGGGGCGAGGCGGGGGGGGGGGCCCGCGGGTTTGGGGGAGGGCCCGTTGGGGGGGTTGGTGGGGG
>CALMPG010000067.1 GCA_937871915.1 uncultured Phycisphaerales bacterium | reverse complement strand
GGGTGGGGGGGGGGGGGGGGCGATGGCTCAGGGGAAGAGCGTCGGGCGTGTGCCCTCGAGTTTGAGGAGGCGGGCTTTTCGCCAGAGGCCGCCCGCGTAGCCGGTGAGCGAGCCGTCGGAGCCGATCACGCGATGGCAGGGGATGAGGATTGCGATGGGGTTGTCGCCGTTGGCCGCGGCGACGGCGCGGACGGCGTCCGGGCGGTCGATGGCCCGGGCGACGTCGGCATACGAGCGGGTCTGGCCGTGGGGGATGGTGCGCAGAGCGTTCCAGACGCCGAGTTGGAACGGCGTGCCGAGCGGGTCGAGGGGGACGGTGAAGGGGGCGGAGGAGCCGGCGAGGTAGTCGGCGATTTGGCGGCGCAGGAGTTCGAGGTGCGGGCCCGCGCAGGGGCGCTCGGGATCGCACAGGTCTGCGCCCGGCGCGCCGTCAACTGGCGGCACGGGGGCGAGCGGGTCGTTGGAGAGGAAGCGCAGCGAGCGCAGGCCGCGCCCGGAGGCGGAGGCGGCGAGCGTGCCCAGGGGTGAGTCGATGTGGAACGTGTCGAGGTCGGCGGCGAGGGCGGGCATGCGGGGAGCGTACCCACGGGGCGCGCCCCGGGTGCGAGCGCCGCGATCAGGCGGCGCGGGGGCCCTGGTCCTCGAGCGGCTCGGGGAACTTGTAGGCGTCGCACTCCTCGTCCACATCCCGCCGGAGGTGGTCCAGCCGGGCCTGCATGGTGCGCAGGGTCTCCTCGACGCCCCCGATGAGCGAGTCCGTCGAGACCATGCAGTCGCGCCCGGGGCCGGAGGCGTCGATGCGGCAGAGCACGTCGCGCCGCGGGAGCCTCCCGCCGGGCTCGGGCCGGAGGTTGACGGTGCCGGCCACGAGGGTGCGCCGCGCGGCGGCCATGGCGGCGGGAAACTTGTACGTCGCGGGCCCATCGTCGGAGGAAGGGCCGGCCTCCGGGGGCTCGTTGTGCAGGCGGAGGTAGGTGGACATGGGGAGGCTCCTGAGTTCGGCGGCGCGGCCTCGGCGCGCCGTTCGACGATCGGGGATCGGCGCGCCCGGGGCTCCACTCGATGAGCGACGGCCGACGGGCGTGGGCGCCCGACGCGACGACCGGAACAGACCCCGCAGAATGGCGCGCGGGGGCCGAGAACCTCGCGGGCGCTGGGTATGGGACGTTGGCGGCAACCACCCCGAGACCCGGCCGGCTTGGTGGGGGGTGGTATCGGCGGCACACCCAACGCCGCGAACCACCCGGGGCGCCCTTGATAGAGTTGGGCCTATGGCTCGCGCATCGGATCCAGAAGCGGCACGGATGGCGGCGACGTGGATCGTCAAGCGGCTGCGCGAGAACGGGCACACGGCGTATTTCGCGGGCGGGTGCGTGCGCGACGGCCTGCTGGGCCTGCACCCGACGGACTACGACGTGGCGACCGACGCGACCCCGGCCCGCGTGCGGGGCGTGTTCGCACGGACGGCCGAGGTGGGCGCGGCGTTCGGGGTGGTGCTCGTGCACGTGGGGCCGGGCGACCTGGGCGCGGGGGCGCGTCAACACCAGCCCCCGCCCGGGGCGCTGGTGTCGGTGGAGGTGGCGACGTTCCGGAGCGACGGCCCATACACCGATGCGCGTCGGCCGGACTCGGTGCGGTACAGCAACCCGGAATCGGACGCGCAGCGACGCGACTTCACGATCAACGCGCTCTTCCTGGACCCGCTGGCGCCCGCGGACGAGCCGTCGCGACTGCTCCACGGGGACGTCCACGGGCGGATCATCGACTTCGTGGGGGGCGTGGAGGATCTCAAGAGGCGGGTCGTGCGCGCGGTCGGGAGCGCCGAGACCCGCCTGGCGGAGGATCACCTGCGGGCGCTCCGGGCGGTTCGGTTCGCGTCGCGCCTCGGGTTCGAGTTGGAACCCCAAACCGCGACGGCGATCACCAGGCACGCGGGGGCCCTGCGCGGCGTGAGCCGGGAGCGGATCGGCCAGGAGCTCCGGCGGATGCTCGCGCACCCGTCCCGCCCCGTCGCGCTGGCGATGCTGCAGCGCCTCGGGCTGGATGAGCCGGTGCTCGCGGAGGCGGGCGTGAACGCGCCATTGCGGGTGCTGGCGGGGATGCCCGCCAAGACCACCCACCTCGCCGCGCTCGCCGCGTGGGTGCTGGACCGGGAAACCGCTCGCGTCGGCGGCCCGAGCGGGATGGCCGTGTTATCGGACGCCGCGGTCAAAGAGGTGGCGCAGCGCCTTCGCGGTGGGCTGTGCCTGAGCAACGATGAGGACGAGGAACTGCGGGCCATTCTGGGGTGCGTGCGCGATTTGGTGGAACGATGGAGCGGAATGCGGATCTCGCAGCGAAAGCGCCTGGCCGCGCGATCGGTCTTCGGCAGTTGTTTGGATATTGTGCGGGCTGTGCAGCCCACTGTCGCGTCGGGAATCGCGGCGAACGTGGGGGAAATGGCCCGGGACGGGATCGGGGTGAACCCGCCGGCGCTGGTGACGGGGGACGACCTGGTGGCGGCCGGGATGAAGCCGAACCCCCAGTTCAAGCGGATATTGGATGAAGTCCGGGATGCCCAGCTCGAAGGCCGGGTGCGTGGAAAGACGGCGGGCTTGGAACTTGCGCGCCGTTTGTGCGTCTGAAGGGGAGTGGGTCCGCCCCCGATCGGGGGCGGCAGGGGGCGGGGAAGTACAATCGTCGCCGCCCGACGCGGCGGATCGAAGAGTCGAGAATCGCGTGAGTTGATGGCCGCGTTGTTGGCCCGGGATCACGAGCAAGGAAGGACGCACCATGAAGGTCGGCACACTCGGACGGACAATGGCGGCGGCGGTGTTGGGTCTGTGCGTCATCGGCGCGTCGGGGCCGTCGCGCCCCGCGCTGGCCCAGACGGGCGACAAGCAGCTCGACCAGTCCAAGCTCGACCACTCCAAGATGCAGAAGCGCGACCTGATCATCTTCCAGAACGGGAACAAGGTCGAGGGCGTGGTGCTCGACGAGACCGAGACCACGGTGCGGGTGCTGGTGATCATCGGCTCGCTCCGGTCGGAGGCGACGTACAACAAGAGCGAGATCCTGGAGATCAAGCGGGACGAGTTCAAGCCGTCGGAGAAGTCCGACGGGGAGACCAGGGCCGGCTCGACGACGGACACGGGGCCGGTCAAGCAGAAGAAGGACGACGGCGCGTCGTACGCGAACCCGGTGGACGTGAACGGAAAGCCGATCCCGCCGGGCACCATGAAGGTGTACGTGTGCACGCTGGGCGGGGAGTTCGGGCGCGACGTGTCGAAGACCCCGGTGAAGGAGATGATGGAGGACCTGGTCAAGGCCCAGCCCGACGTGGTGGTCTTCCGATTCGACCACACCTTCGGCTACCAGGGCGAGCAGACGGTGGACTTCGACCACCAGGGGAGCGACGGGTACGTCTCCCAGCTGCTCATCCGCGCCATGGAGATCGACACGCTCATCACGCCCGTGCTCCGCAACGACCCGCGACTGGTGAAGAAGCCCGAGGTGGTGGCGTGGGTGCACCGGGCCATGGGCGGGGCGGCGTTCCTGCCCCTGGTGTTCCAGGACATCTACTTCACCAGCGACGGCCACCAGGGCGGCGTGGGCGGGCTGGACTTCCTGTTCGACGGGGTCGGCGACGAGGTGGTCCGCCAGAAGCAGCGATCGCTCCGGCTGGCCTGGGTCGAGGGGATGGCCAACCAGGGCGAGTTCGGCAACGACGCCTCGTCCATGACCGCCGAGGCGCTCTCCAACGCCAAACGCCGCAAGTACGCCAAGGCGATGTGCTGGGGCGACTACGTCCTGAGCTATCGCCTCGTGGGCGGGCAGGCCGAGCTCAAGGAAGAGATGCCCAGCAGCCCCGAGTGGTTCATCCTCAAGGACGACGGCCCGACCAACAAGGACCACGCCGATTCCATGCAGGACATGGTCCGCATGCGCGGCAACGACTACCTGACCTTCGACGCCAAGACGGCCTTCGACGTCGGCTACTCCAAGGGGACCGCCGACTCCCTCGAGGAGCTCATGAACAAGATGGGCCACCCGCGCGGGTGGGCCTCGATGCGCAACAAGTCCGGCCAGATCTTCCGCGAGTGGAGCAAGGACGTCTCGAAGACCGAGATCGAGGTCGGCAAGCTCATCCGGGCGTACCAGGGCGTCGCGGTCAAGCCCCCGGGCATGTACGAGCAGCGGACCGAGGCCCGCGGCCGGCAGATCCGCTACCTCCAGCAGATCTCCTCGATCGTGAAGGAGTACGCCGAGGCCCTCAACCCGCGGCGCGTCGGCGCCCCGGAGGGCCTGCTGGACCAGATCGACGTTCAGATCGACCGGATCAAGACGCAGCAGACCCTGGACCGGCGTCCGTAGGCCCGGCCTCGGGCCCGCGGAGCGACCGGCGTACCACATGACCACGACCACAGTCAGCAGACGGAGAAGCACACCATGTTTCGATTCAGCAAGGCCATCAAGGTTCTGACCCTCGCGTTCGCGGTTGCCGGGGCGGCGCTCCTGGCGCCCGACGCCCTGGCCGACAAGATCGTCCTCAAGGACGGGACCGTCCTGGAGGGGAAGATCGTGCGCGAGGGCGACAAGTTCGTGTTCTTCCGCGTGAAGGTGGGCACGGTCGAGTCCGACCAGTTCCTGCGCATGGAGGACATCAAGAGCATCGAACGCGACGACGCCACCCCCAAGACCGACGAGGCCCTCAAGGCGGCCGCCGAGGCCAAGGCCGCCGCCAACAAGGACGAGGCCAAGAGCGAGCACGGCCACACCGGCGCGACCCGCGTGGCCATCCTCAACTTCGGCGCCCCCAGCGAGTGGCAGGGCAAGTACGGCGACATGGTCGGCGTGCAGGTCTCGGCCGACGCGTTCCGCAGGGCGATCCCGCTGCTGGAAAAAGACAAGGTGGACGTCGTGGTCGTGCGCGTGAAGTCCGGCGGCGGCTACGGCCTCGAGGTCCCCAAGTTCAACGAGATCTTCGACAAGGAGTACAAGACGCGCTTCCGCCTGGTGGCGTGGATCGAGTCGGGCATCTCGGCCGCGGCCATGTCCCCGTGGGTGATCGAGGAGATGTACTTCTATCCGCAGGGCAACATCGGGGCCTGCACCGGGTGGAGCGGCAACCTCGTGGCCGTCAAGGGGATCCAGCTCGAGATGTCCCTGCACGAGATGGAGATCGCCTCGGCCCTCGGGAAGAAGAACCCCGCGATCATGCGGTCCATGCAGATCATGGAGCCGCTGAGCGTGGACGTCGACGAGCACGGCGTGGTCACATGGCGACAGGACGAGGACGGGCAGTATCTGCTCAACAAGCGCGGCAACATCTTCACGATGAAGGCCGATCAGGCGATCCAGTTCGGCTTCGGCAAGGGCATCGCCTCGACCAAGGAGGAACTGGCCAAGGCCATGGGCCTGCGTGAGGTCGAGTGGGCCGGCCAGGCCGCCACCGACCTGATCAACAAGAGCATCGCCGACAACGACGCCGTCGAGAAGCACAACAAGATCGTGCTCCAGAAGTACCAGCTCGCCATCGGGCTGGCCCAGCAGCTGCCCGACAAGGAGCGGCGCGGCATCGAGCTGGCCAAGGCCAAGCGGCTTCTGGCCGAGCTCCGCAAGATGGTGCGGCTCAACCCGAACTTCGAGTTCCACCTGGGCATCCCGGCCGAGTGGTTCACGGCCCAGGACGAGCTGATCCGGAAACTCGCCGCGTTGCCCTGACGCCCCGGCGTTCGACGATCCCCCCGACGGGCCCGGCACAACACCGGGCCCGTTTTCGTGCGGGCCGTGCGACCCGCCGCGCGAAGAGCGCGCACGCCACCCTACAGTCCCGGCGAATGAGCAGCGCAAGACCCTTCGTGCAGGCCGGGTTCGACGGATCCTCGTGGGCGCGGATCGAGCCGCTGGTGGAGGCTCTCGGGGCCCGGCAGATCGCCTCCGCGGCGGAGTTCCAGGCCTGGCTGGCCGATCGCAGCGACCTCGAGGCCGCCTGCTCCGAGGCCCGGGCCAACCTCTACATCGCCAGCAGTTGCAACACCGAGGACGCGGCCATCGAGGCCGCGTACACCCGCTATCTCGACCAGGTCGGGCCCAAAATCGAGATCGCCGCCTTCGATCTCGACCGGAGGCAGGTGGACCTGCATACCCAGTTCCCGCTCTCCAGGGAGCGCTTCGAGGTGCTCGAGCGCAGCAAGCGGGCCAGCGTCGAGCTCTTCCGCCAGGAGAACGTGCCGATCCAGACGGAACTCGCCAAGCTCTCGCAGGACTACGGCAAGATCACCGGCTCGCAGACCGTGGTCTTCGACGGCCAGGAGCGGACGCTCCCGCAGATGACCCAGTACCAGCAGCGGACCGACCGGGCCCTGCGCGAGGGGGCGTGGCGCGCCGTGGCGGATCGGCGCCTCAAGGACCGGGGCGCGCTCGACGAGCTGCTCGACAAGATGATCTCGCGCCGCGACCGGCTGGCGCACAACGCCGGGTGCGCGGGGTACGCGGAGTACGCGTTCAAGGAGAAGCAGCGGTTCGACTACACGCCCGCCGACTGCCGCGCCTTCTGGGGGGCGGTGGAGAAGCACGTCGTCCCGCTGCTGCGCCGGCTCGACGAGAAGCGCGCGCGGGCGCTGGGGGTGGAGGCGCTGCGGCCGTGGGACCTGGCGGTGGACCCGAAGGGGCGGGCCGGGCTCAAGCCCTTCGACGGCGGGCGCGACCTGATGCGCAAGACCCAGGCCGTAATGGACGCCCTCGACCCGCGCCTGGCGGGGATGACGCGCCGGCTGGGGGAGGGATCGGAGCACCACGCGGAGCGTGGTGGCGCCCAGGAGAAGGCGCTCGTGACGGCCTGCCTCGACCTCGACTCGCGCAAGGGCAAGCGCCCGGGCGGGTATCAGTACGTCCGCGACCTGAGCCGCCAGCCGTTCATCTTCATGAACGCGGCCGGCCTGCACCGCGACGTCATGACCATGGTCCACGAGGCGGGCCACGCCTTCCACTCCATGCTCGCCGAGAAAGAGCCGCTGGTGGACTATCGCCACAGCCCCATCGAGTTCGCCGAGGTGGCGAGCATGAGCATGGAGCACCTGAGCATGGCCCACTGGGGCGTGCGCGGCGGGTTCTACGACCGCGACGAGGACCTCAAGCGGGCCCGGCGCGAGCACCTCGAAGACTCGATCACCATCCTCGCCTGGATCGCCACCATCGACGCGTTCCAGCATTGGTTGTACGCCAACCCCACCCACACCCACGCCCAGCGCGACGCCCACTGGTTGGAACTCGACGCCCGCTTCGGCCACGCGGTCAGTTGGGCGGGACTGGAGGCCGTCCGCGAGAGCCAGTGGCAGCGGCAGGGGCATCTGTTCAGCCACCCGATGTACTACATCGAGTACGGCATCGCGCAGCTCGGCGCCCTCGGCCTCTGGCTCAAGAGCAAAACGGAAGGCGAAAAGGCCGCGGTGGACGCGTACGTGCGGGCCCTGACCATGGGCGGCTCGCGCCCGCTCCCGGACCTCTTCGCCGCGGCGGGCCTGCGGTTCGAGTTCGGCGAGGGCCCCGTGGCGGGGGTGGTGGAGGCGGTGGAGAAGGAACTCGCGGTCATCGGAGAATAGCGGCATGACGGAAGCGGAGTTTTCGCGATTGCTGACGGAGTTGCTCGCGTACGGGCGAGAAACACCCTGGCTCGAAATGAAAGCCAACAACGTCAACGAGCAGCAGATCGGCGAGTACGTTTCCGCACTCTCCAACGCCGCCGCGATTCACGATCGAAGTGAGGGGTATCTCGTATGGGGGGTTGAGGACCGCACTCACAGACTCATCGGCACGGAGTTTGATCCCGAGCGGGCTCGAATCGGGAATCAACCGCTGCTCATCCACCTCTCCGCGAATCTTGATCCCGGCGTGCGAGTCGATCCGTTGCAGGGAGTGGTCCACGGAAAGCGTGTCGTTGTCATGAGGGTGCAGGCGGCGCCGACCGTTCCGGTGGGGTACAAGGGCGAGCGGTTCATTCGGGTCGGAGAGTCGAAGACACTTCTGCGCAACCACCCCGAAGTGGAGCGAGCCCTCTGGGCCAAGCTGGATCGGACACCGTTCGAGGTGCGAGCCGTTCGGGCTCGTCTCGACGAGGCCGCGGTGCTGCCAGAGCTCGACTACCCCTCGTATTTCGATCTGCTCAAGGTCCCGCTGCCGGAGAATCGCGGAGCGATTCTGGAGCGGTTGAATGCGGATCGTCTGGTTCGCAAGGAACCGGAGGGTTGGAGTATCACCAACCTCGGTGCGCTGCTGCTGGCCAAGTCACTGACTCAATGGGAAGGGCTGGGGCGGAAGGCGATCCGCGTGGTTGTATACCGTGGAAACGACCGTTCCGAAATCCTCCGACAGCGAGTTGGCGACAAGGGGTACGCCGCGGACTTTCAGGGGCTCCTTCGGTGGATCAACGATCAGTTGCCGGAGAATGAGCACATCGGAGACGCGCTTCGAACCACAACGCGGATGTACCCCGAAGTCGCGCTCCGCGAAGTCGTCGCGAACGCCCTGATCCATCAGGATTTTTCTGTTACGGGTGCCGGACCGATGGTGGAGGTGTTTCGGAATCGCGTCGAGGTTCTCAATCCAGGCAGGCCGATCATCGATCCTTCCCGACTAGACCTGCCGCCCCGTTCACGCAACGAGTTGATGGCCGGCCTCACGCGCCGGATGCGGATGTGTGAAGAGCTCGGCAGTGGCATCGATCGTGTCCTGACCGCGGTAGAGGCTTTCCAACTTCCTGCGCCCGAGTTCGCGACGCCTGGCGAGTCGACCAGAGTGACGCTCTTTGCATACCGCACCTTCGCCGAAATGGATCGCAAGGAACGGTCCAGAGCGGCGTATCAGCATGCGGGGCTGATGCACCTCACCGGATCGTCAATGACCAACGCATCGCTCCGAAAGCGGTTTGGAATCGACGACGACGAGTACACGAAGGTCTCGGGCGTCATTCGAGATGCCTTGGACGAAGGGCTCATTTTTCATGACCCCCCCGACAGCACCGCCAGAAAGACCGCCAAGTATGTCCCCTTCTGGGCCTCTCCCGCTTGGAAGGGTGGAACTTTGTGAGCCCTATGTCATGGGCAAGTCTGCGGCGCCTCGATCGCCCGGACTCCGACGCCAGAATCAGCGAATACAAGCGGGTTTTGCACTGTCGGCTTTATCGTGTCTATGTCAGACCAAGAGCTAGTGTTGACTAACGACCCCGGTTGGGGTGAACCGCTCGTCTCGCCGTCGTCTTTTCGCGTTCGACATCACCTCGCCGCGGCTTCCAGATCCTCTGACCAAATCTGATACCCCGCCGCCGACAGGTGCAGCGAATCCGGCATGAGCTCCCGCGGAATCTCCCCCCGCGGCGTGAGGTACAGGCCGTTGATATCCAGGAGGCGCACGTAGTCCGGGTGCATCGCGGCGAGTTGGGCCAGGCGCGTGTTCAGTGAGGCGATCGTGTCGCGCAGCGGGTTGGGCCACCGGCCGCGCGGGAACACCGCCATGAGCGTGACCCTCGCCTCCGGCAGCCGCTCGTGCAGCGCATCCGTGATCGCCTTCACGCCCAGCGCGATGTGGTCCGCCGAGTCGTCGGCCGAGTTGTTCGTCCCGATCAGCAGCACGATGTGCCGGATGTGATTGTTCGGCGCGCCCAGCGCATCGAGCAACCCATGCTCCAGCCGCCCCAGCACGTGCTGCGTCCGATCCCCGCCGATCCCGCAGTTGATCGCGTGCCGCAGGGCCCACGTCCTCTCCCACGCCTCCTTCCCCGCCCCCGCCCACCCCTCGGTGATCGAGTCGCCGATGAAGGCGATCTCGTGCCCGCCCGCCCTGGCTTGGGCCACGATCCGATCATGCCGGGCGAGCAGGTCGCCCCCGACACGAAAGTCCGGCCTGGCCGTGCGCGGCGGTGGGGAGGGCATCGCAGGAAACGGTGGCGGTGCGGAAACGCTCGGGGTGGGGAGCACCGGCGATGCCTCTGCGGGCGCAGGAGCCAGCCGCGTGCAGGCCGACATCAGCATCGCCGCACCCGCCGGGAGCACGATTCGCAGAAGGCTCATAGCCACAATGTAGCCGAACAGGCAGCCGAACGCGAGAGTGCATCGCAAAGAGCCTCTGGCGTGAGCCAGAGGAGAACCCCGCCCCGCCACACCTCTCGCCCGTGCAAAAGGCACCCTAACACCCGCGCAGCCACGCGTTCACAAAGTCGAAGATGTCCTGCACCGCGAGACCGCCGCCGTTGAAGTCCGCCTCGGGATCGGAGGCGAGCCACGCGTTGAGGAACGCAAAGATGTCCGCGACCGAGACCGTGCCGGAGCGGTCGAAGTCGAGGGGGCAGAGTTGCCCGTTGAACTCGGAGGCCCCGATGTCGGCGTAGGCGAATGGGCCGAACCCGGCGTTGGCCGCCGCGGGATCGTCGTAGAGCGGGCGGCCCTCGAAGTCGGTGGGCAGGAAGCCCGGTGCGGAAGAATCGGCCGCGTCGATGGCCGGCGAGCCGGGGCGGAGGTGGAAGTTGTTGTCCTCCCAGAGCAGCGGGTCCTGGTCGGGGCCGTTGGGCGAGACGAACATCGGGTCGCCCGAGAGCACGGAAACGGCCGGCGTTCCGCCGGTGAGGAAGGCGAACCCGGCCGCGCCGTTGTCCACCAGTGTCGGGCCGCTCATATCCAGCAAGGACGCGTTCTGCACGGCGACCTGCGTGGCGTTCATCGGCTGCGAGAAGGTGGTGTTGCGGGCGATGATGCAGTTTCGGAGACGGACCAGGCCGAGTTGCGAGTAGACGGCGGGGAGCAGACCGGCGTTTCCGGCGAGCGTGCAGCCGGAGAGCTCGATGGTCATGGCGGACTCAAACGCGCCGAGCGTTCCGCCCGCGCCGCTAATGTTGTCGGCGATGAGGCAGCGTCGGAACCGGTCGGTGGCGCCGAGGCTGAAGAACTTCACGATGGACACGATTGGCTGGCCCGTCGTTCGGTTGCCCCGGATCTCGCAGGCATCGAGCGTGTTGCCGCTGCCGAAGAGGATCGCCGAGTTGTCCGCGCGATTGTCGACGATGCGGCAGGAGATGAGCGTGCTGTTTCGCAAATGGAGCACGCGGCCCGACCCACCCAGATTGCGCGTGATGGTGCAGCCGCGCAGCGTCAGGCCGGCCGAGGGGAGCGAGGACGCCTTGGAGATGACGGGCGTCACCGCGCTTCCGCCGCTGATCTCCAGCCCGTCGAGCGCAGCGCTCCCATCCGCGGTGTCGGCCGAGACGATCGTCCGCGAGTTGTCGGCATAGTTCGTGAACGCGGGACCATCGTTGCGGCTCAGGTCCCCCGAGAGCACGCTCACGAACTGCCTCGGATCGCGCTCGTCGGGGTTGCTCCCCTTGAGCCCGGCAAAGCCGCCCATGAGCGTGACGGCGCTATTGAGCACAAACGATGCGTATCGGTCGCCGGAGGCGCGATCGGGGGTGTAAATCCCCTGCGCGATGCGGACCTCCACGCCGCGGGTGGCGCGGTTCGGGTCGATGCGAGCGGCGAGCAGCGCGTCCTGCAGGTCGCGATACGCCGTCTGCCACGAAGCCCCGGTGTGGGCCCCGGCCGTGTTGCTGGCGTCGGCGTAGATCACCCGGGGCTGGGCATGCACAACCGCGGCGGTGGCCAGCGCGGCCATGGCCGCGCCGAGTTCGCGTGGGCGGAGGGAGCCGGGGGGGCGGGAGGGGGTGCTGGGCATGGAGGGAGGATCGGGCCGGGTGGTGAAGGGCCTGCACAACTCGTGGCGGCCACCCCGAGTCACGGCGGTAGGATCACCACATGAGAATCGCGGACCTGATCCAGGGGCTGGACATCACCATCGCGGGCGGCGATGCGGATGCGGCGCTGGGGAATCTGCGGGTGTGCGATGTCACGGAAGACTCGCGGACGGTGATGCCGGGGTCGCTGTTTGTGGCGAGGACGGGGGAGAAGTCGGATGGAAAGGCGTTTGTCGGCCCGGCGGTGGAGGCGGGGGCGGTGGCCGTGCTGGTGGATGATCCGGGGTTTGCGTGGCCCACCGGTGGGCCGGGGAAGAGCCCGTCACGGAGTGTCGGGGTACCCGGAGAGAGCCCGCCACGGAGTGTCGGGGTACCCGGGCGGGTCGCGCTGCTGCGGTGCGACGACATCGACGGGGCCACGGCCCGACTGGCCGAACGTTTCTACGGCAACCCCTCGTCGAAGATGGCCATGATCGGCGTCACGGGGACCAACGGAAAGACCACGATCACGTTCCTGATCCACCAGATGCTCAACGCCCTGGGGATTCGCTGTGGATTGATCGGGACGGTAGTGATCGACGACGGCGTGGAAATCGCCCCCGCCAGCCTGACCACGCCCCCAGCGCTGGAGGTATCGCGGACCTTGGCCCGGATGCTCGAAGCCGGCTGCCGCGCGGCCGTGATGGAAGTCTCCAGCCACGCCCTCGACCAGCAGCGGGTCGGCGCCCCGGGCGGGGTCCGGTTCAACGCCGGGGTGTTCACGAACCTGACGGGCGACCATCTCGACTATCACGGGACGATGGAGGACTACGCCGCGGCCAAGCGGCGGCTCTTCGAGGGGCTCCCCGCCGAGGGCGTCGCGGTGGTGAACATCCAGGACGCGGCCCATTCCCAGATGGTCGGCGGCTGCAAGGCCAGCATCATTCGGTGCGCTGTGGAGGGCGCGAGAGGGCCGCTGGGAGACCGCCTTCCGCCCCCGCCGGTTGGCACTGGCGACTCGTCCGCAACAGAGGGTGGCACTGGCGGCTCGTCCGCCAGTGGTGCGCGCGGCACTTCTTCCATCCAACCGGGCCTCCCGCCCCCACCCACCCTCTGCCGCGCCCGAGTCCTCGGCTCCAACACCTCCGGCACCGACGTCGAGTTCACCGGGCCTTGGGGCCATCGAACAGTCCGTGTTCCCCTCGTCGGGGCCTTCAACGTCATGAACGCCCTCCAGGCCGTCTCGACGGTCCACGCCCTCTTCGGCGGCACCGACGAGGACGCCGTGAGTTTCGAGATCATCGCCGGGGCTTTGGAAAAGGCCAGCGCGCCCCCCGGTCGCCTGGAACCCGTCACTGCCCCCGGTGCTCCCATCCAGGTCTTCGTGGACTACGCCCACACCGACGACGCCCTCGCCACGGTGCTCAAGGTGCTTCGGGGTGCGATGAAGGCCCCGGCAGTTCCGACTTCCGACCTAGATCCGACATCATCTCGCCTTTGGTGTGTGTTCGGGTGCGGCGGGGATCGCGACCGGACCAAGAGGCCGCGGATGGGGAAGGTCGCCGCGGAACTGGCCGACTGGGTGATCGTGACGAGCGACAACCCGAGAACGGAGGATCCGACGGCGATCATCGATGAGGTGATGGCGGGGGTAAGGGAAGTAGTGGGGCCGCCGGGTAGTTTGTTCCGAGGCGCCACAAGCAATACCTGGATGACCGAGCCGGACCGTGGGGCGGCGATCCGGATCGCGATCCAGATGGCGATGCCGGGCGACACCGTGATCATCGCGGGAAAGGGCCACGAGGACTATCAGATCATCGGGACGCAGAAGCGGCACTTTGATGATCGGGAGGTGGCCCGGGGTGCGCTTCGGGAGCGGGGGATGGCGGTGCGGGAATGAGCGGGTGATTGGGAAGGGGGCGTGATTGGAAACCGTGGGAAGTGCCGATTGAGTGGGGCTTGGCGGGGGTCGGGGGGCGGTGCATCTATCCTTGCCGTCGTGTCTGCGGCCTGTGTGTTCTCAGCGGTGAACTTTGTCGGGAAGCGTCATGTTCTGGACTCCGGACAACATTCGTGCGGCCTGCGGCGGGGCGTGGATCGTGCGGCCCGCGCAGATCGAGTTGCCCAGGGATCGGCCCGCCGACCTCCCCCTGCCCGACCTGCACGCGCCCATCACCGGCGTGAGCACGGACACGCGCACGCTGCAGAAGGGCCAGGCGTTCATCGCCCTCCGCGGCGAGAACTTCGACGGCCACGCCTTCCTCGCCGATGCCGTCAAGGCCGGCGCCCCGATCGCGGTCATCGACGACGCCGCGGCCATACCAGCGGGCGGGTTTCCCGCTCCCGGCAACGCCTGCGGGATCATGAAGGTCGCCGACACCGGCAAGGCCCTGCTCCGCATCGCCGCGGCGTATCGCGAGAGCCTCAAACGCACCAAGGTCATCGCCGTGTGCGGGTCCAACGGGAAGACCACCACGACGCGCCTGATCGAGCACATCCTCGGCTCCTGCGGCCTGCGCGGCACGGCCAGCGCCAAAAGCTTCAACAACGCCGTCGGCGTCCCCCTCACCATCCTCCGCGCCAAGGAGACCGACCAGTTCCTCGTCTGCGAGGTCGGCACCAACCACCCAGGCGAGATCAAGACGCTCGCCGAGGTCGTCAAGCCGGATGTGGCCGTGATCACGTCCATCGGGCGCGAGCATCTCGAAGGGTTCGGGGACCTGGCGGGCGTCGCGGCGGAGGAGGCCACGGTGCTCAAGCACCTCAAGGGGGGCGCGTCGAGCACGGGCGGGTGGGTCATCGCGACCGATGCGCCCGAACTCGCCGAGGCCCTGCGGGGCGTGAAGAACACGGTGACGTTCGGGCGCAGCGCGCCGGCGACGCTCCGTCTGACCGAGGCGCATCACGAGATCGAGAACGGCCAGGCCTGGCTGGCCTTCACGGTGAACGGGCGGCAGAAGTACCGCGTCCCCCTGGTGGGCGAGCACAACGCGCTCAACGCCATGGCCGCGCTCGCCGTGGCCCGCCGCCTGGGCGTGGACGAGCAGAGGGCCGCGGCGGCGCTGGCGACGGCGGGCGGCGCGGAGATGCGCCTGATGATCGAGCGCGTGGGGGGGGTTGGGGGAGCGGAGGGCGCGACGATCATCAACGACGCCTACAACGCCAACCCGGACTCGATGATCGCCGGGATCGAGACGCTCGTCTCGCTCGGCGCGGCCGGGTTCGCCGGGGCCAAGCGGTGTGTATGCGTGCTGGGAGAAATGCTGGAGATGGGCGCGGCGAGCGCGCCGGGGCACCGGGCCGTCGCCGAGGCGATCGTCGATCGCTCGAAGAAACACCCCATCGGGCTGGCGGTCCTGGTGGGCGAGGGAATGGAGGAGGCGCGCGATGCGCTCCAGGGAACAGGATGGGGCGGAGACAAAGTGAAGTGGTTCGCGACGGCCGATGGCGAGGGCGCCGGCGAGATCGCAGGACTCCTGCGGGGCGGTGACCTGGTGCTGGTGAAGGGGTCGCGCCGGGTGCGGCTCGAGCGGGTCGTGGGCGTCGTGAAGGCCCGGGGAGCCGGGGAACCCGTGGCACCGGTCGGATAAAGGAGGAAGCGGAAGCCCGGCGCGGAGCGCCGGGGTACCCAGAGCCAGATGCTGTATCTCTTGTGGGTCAATCTCGAGAAGTGGCTGGACGACCTCGGCGTCCGGTGGATGTTCAAGATCCTGGATCAGTTGACGTTCCGCGCTCTGGCCGCGGCGGCGATCGCGTTCTTCGTCGTGGTCCTGCTCGGCCGGCCGGTGATCGGGTGGCTGCGCCGCAAGAAGATCGGCGACGCCGGGCTGGCCGACACCGCCCTGCTGGCCAGCGCGGCCCAGTCGAAGGCGAACGTGCCGACGATGGGGGGCCTCCTGATCTGCGCCGCGATCGTCGGGGCCACCGGGCTGCTCGGCGATGTGTCCAACGCGTATCTGGTGGCGGGCCTGCTGGTGCTCACGTTCCTGGCCGGGCTGGGGAGCGTGGACGACTGGCTCAAACTCACGGCCGCGTCGCGCCCGGGCGGCTCGCGCCAGGGCCTGCACAGCTGGGAGAAGCTGATCTTCCAGCTCGGCCTGGGCTTCCTGGTCGCGTGGTTCGTGTACAACAAGGGGGACACGGCCGGAACGGCCAAGGACGTGGCCCACGTGCTGAGTCTGCCCTTCCAGGCGACGTACGAGGGCGGGGGGCTCAAGCTCAATCCGGGCGTGATCGAGCTGCCCAAGATGCTCTTCGTGTTCATCGGCGTGCTCATGATCGCCGGAATGTCCAACGCCCTGAACATCACCGACGGCATGGACGGCCTCGCCGCGGGGACCACGGCGATCGTCTCGCTGGGGATGGCGGTCCTCGTGTACGTCGCCGGGTGGCAGACCGCGGCCCAGTATCTGCTCGTGCCCTACATCGCCGACTCGAGCGAGCTGCTCGTGCTCATCGCGGCCACGGCCGGGGCCTGCCTGGGGTTCCTGTGGTGGAACTGCTCCCCGGCGCAGGTCTTCATGGGCGACACCGGCTCGCTCGCCCTCGGCGGCGTCCTCGGGTATCTGGCCATCGTGATCCGCCAGGAAGCCCTCCTGCTCATCATGAGCGGCGTGTTCCTGATGGAGATCTCCAGCGTGGTGATGCAGGTGGGATACTTCAAGTACACGCGCCGGCGCACCGGCGCCGGCCAGCGGCTCTTCCGCGTGGCCCCCATCCACCACCACTTCCACATCGTCGGCTGGACCGAGCAGACGGTGGTGACCCGGTTCTGGATCATCACGGCCATCCTGGTGATCGCGGCCCTCGCCCTGGTAAAAGTGCGGTAGCGACGGCCTACTTGCCCAGCAGGACCATGCGGCGGAGCACCACGCGGTCCTGGATGGGGCCGCGCTCACCCGGCTCGGTGCGGATCCGCAGGCGGTCGCCCGCAACGACCTTGCCCAGGTCGGCGGCGACGGTCAGGGTGGGGCTGTCCGCGTTCAGGCGGGCGCGGGCGAGCTGGCGCTCCGGGCCGGAGCGCGGGACGATCGAGACGACGGCGGTGCAGTCGCCCCACGAGAAGGACCGGTCGTCCATCTGGGCGTAGCCGATGAGCGAGGTCGCGCCGGCGGGGATGGCCCACTCGACGGACATGGGAGCGGGCAGGAGGATGTCCGCCGCGCCCAGAGGAGCCGCGGCGTCGGAGAGGACCCGCGCGGGGGCGATCGGGGGGCGATCGCCCGTGGGGGCCTGCGCGCCGATGGGCAGGGACGACAGCGGCGTGAGGCGCGAGGGGTCGGGCACGACGGCGGTGAGTTGCCCCAGGTCGAGGGTGAACGAGGCGGGGGTGCCCGCGCCCGCGGGGCGCGGCTGGGGGGTCGCCGCCGGTGCGTCGATGGGATGGATCGAGAGCGTGCCCAGGCGGGCCTCGGCGGCGAGGGCATCGACGGCCACGACGGTGCCGTCGGCCAGATCGACGCGCAGCGAATCGAGACGGGTGGAGGGATTGACCAGGTGCACGAGCACGACCTGCGCCGCGTCGAGGAGCGTGGGCCCGGGCGCGGGCGCCTTCGGGTCGGCGGTGGCGGAGGCGGTCTCGATGGCGACCACCGGGCCGAGTCGGGTGACGAGCCCCTCGAGGCGGTCGGTGTTGGAAAGTAGCACGGTGTCGGCGGAGGTGGAAAGGGGGCGCCCCCCCAGGTCGGGCGTGCGACCGGCCATGGCCGAGTATCGCAGCACCCGATCGAGCGGAAAGCCGAGCGTGCCCAGGCGCTCGTGGCGGATCACCACCGGGAGCTCGGCCCCGCGGGATGCCCCGGAAGGGCGGGGGGCGTCGAGGAGGGTGCCGACGAAGCGCTGCGAGTCGGTGAGATCGAGGCGCGGCACGGGGAGGTCGGAGGTGAACGCGTCGATCGACGGCGCGGTGGACTCGGGCGTGGGGACCCACGTGGCCGGGGCCAGCGCGATGATGTCGCGAAGCGGGATGGACTTCTGGGAGCCCGCCGGGTCGAGGTAGATCACCCGCGCGGGGTGGTCGGGAAGGTCGGGCGTGATGGAGAGGAGGGAGACGCAGAGCGGCGGCCTGATGGCCGCGCCGGAGGCGGTGAGCAGCGTGAACCTCGGCGCGGCGGCGGCGGGCTTGGAGAGGGTGTTGGGGTCGGCGGCGGACGCCGAATGCACCCCGGAGGCGAAGAGGACGCACAGAAGAAGGCGGGTGGGGTGCGAAGGCAAGTGGCTGGGTCCTCTCTGCGAACTCTGTGTCTCGGCGGCGAACCGGCTTGGACGGGCTATTTCTGGAAGATGGGCAGGAATCGCTTGGGCATCTGCAGGATGATCATGGCCATCGCGGTGCCGTAGGCCGGGCCGACGCTGGGGTCGGACCAGGAGCCGTCGCCCTGCTGCTTGTCGATGAGCTCCCGCCGAACGGCCGGCCACCACTTGGCCCAGCTCTCGCCGCCGGCGAGGTACATGGTCTGGACGGAGTAGTAGTGGCCGTAGAAATAGTGGGCCCCGTTGGCGGTGTTGGCGGTGCCCGGATAGGCCGAGGACATCACGTACTTCACGCCTCGGTCGATCGCGTCGTCCCGGTAGATGCCCGCGTAGTACAGGCTGGCGACGCCCGCGGCCGAGCGCGGCCAGGCCGAGACGCCCTGCGAGGTCTGGTAGCGGAAGCCGCCGTCGGGGTTCTGGCACTGGCGGACGTACTCCACGGCCTTGTCGATCGTCTCCTTGGGCACCTCGATCCCCGCGTTGCGGGCCGAGCGCAGGGCCATGATCTGGCAGATGGTGACGGAGACGTCGGCGTCGTAGGGGACCGGGTTGTAGCGCCACCCGCCCTCGGCGTTCTGGGAGCGCTCGATGAGGGTGCACGCCTTGACGAGGGCCTCGTGGGTGCGGGTGGAGAGGTTGGTCTCCCCCCCGCCCCTGGTCATGCCGTAGACCTCGCCGAGGAAGAGGGTCGCGAAGCCGTGGCCGTACATGGGGCCGTTGGTGGAATCGGCCGCGAGCAGGCCCGTCTCCGTGGACGAGGCGAGGACAAACTCCAGACCCTTCTGCACGTTGCGCCCGTACTTGCCACGCCCGGGAACGTTGCCGTCGGCCATGAGGGCGATGCACGAGAGCGCGGTGACGGCGATGTTCTTGCCGTAACGCCCGGATCCGAAGGAGCCGTCGTCGGCCTGCTCGGAGACGAGGAACTCCAGGCCGCGGGCGACGGACCGGTCGAGCTCGGGGGTGATCTCGCCGGCGAGCGCGGCGTTCTCGGCGGTCTTGATGTCGGCGGGTTTGGTGGGCGCGGGCTTGGTGTCGGGCGCGCCCTCGGCGGGCTTGGCCTCGGGCGGCGCATCCGGGGCCTGGTCGGTGGGCTTGGCCCCGGCGGGCTTGTCGGCGGGGCGGGGGGACTCGGGTGGGAGGAGCGGCGGTTGGGCCAGGGAGAGGTGTGTGCCCACCAGCACGGCGAGCATGCAACACCATGCGAATGTGCTGCGCCTCCGGGCTTGGCGGGGGTGCGGGAGGTTGGAGGGCCGGAGCCCCTGCGCGAGCGACTCGGCACGACTCGGTCGCAACATCACTGGCGGACAAGCTGCCAGTGCCACCCCTCGCGTTGGTGCGCGATCGCTCACTTGGAGTTCTCCTCGGCCAGCCGCTTGTAGTACTCCTGCGTCAGCGCCTTGTACCGCGCGCTGAACCGATCCTCCGTCCCCTGCATGAGCATGTCGCGAATCCGCGCCGGCAGCGAGCCCCACGCGGCCCGGGCCGACTCGAGCTGCGGGTTCAGCGCCCCCTCCTGGAGCGACGGCCCAAGGTCCTTCCGCTCGCCGTCGCCCCCCTTCTGCTCGGGGCTCTGCTGGGCCTTGCCCTGCTTGCCCTGCTGGGGCGGGCCCTGCTTGGGGTCGCTCTGGCCTTGCTGGGGCTGTTGCTGCTGCTGGGACTGCTGCTTCTGCAGGCTGGAGATGAGCTGGTCCAGACGCTTGACCGCGTCTTCCTGGATGCGCTGCGTGTCGAGCCCGGGGTCCTTCTGATCCGTCAGCCGCGTGGAGGCGTCCCCCATGAGGGCGACGGCCTGCTTGAACGCGTCGGAGAGTTCCTGCCCGGTGAGGCGGCGGTTGAGGTCGGCCTTGCTCGGGTCGGCGGGCGAGGGCGGGCCATCGGCTGGCTTGCCGGTCGTGGGTTTCTCGGGGGATGGGGCCGGCGTGATGCCGAGGAGCTCGTCGAGCGTGGGCTGGGCGGCGGGGGGGGGGTGGGGGGTGGGGGGCTTGTCGGGGGGCTTGGGAGCTGGCGCCGGCGGGTCGTCGGTGAGGAGCACCGAGTATCCGAACACTCCGTCTCGTTCGGTGTCGGTCACGCCGCGCGAGTCGCCCTCGTAGATGCGGATGCCGAAGCGGTGCGAACCGTCGAGGGGACTCGACCGGGCCGAGGGAGTCTCGAACGTGATGATCCCGTTGCGTTCGTGGAAGCCGGAAAAGCTCCTCGGGTCAACGATGGTCATGGGCAGATGCGGCAGCCCTCGTCCGTCGAACCCCACACCAACCGGCCAGGAGTGTGATCGCGGGGCGAACCGTGCCCCCGACGATCGGTCGTCCCGTCGATCCAGGAGGTGCGTGGCCGCGCCCACGAACCAAGCCATCGTGGTCTGGCCCAACGCCGGCGCGGCCGCGCCGAGCGAGATGACGAGCGGGAGTGCGATGCGGCGGGCGGGATTCACTGCGGGGCTCCTTCGCCCTCGGGCTTGGCGGGCTTGTCCCCCTCGGGCATTCCTTCCGGCTTGGGCGTGGCCTTCGCCGGGCCCGGCCCCGCCCGACGCTCCATGAGCCGCTTGAGCAGTCCCGCGGCCTGCGTGGAGATCTGGTCCTGCAGCACGGCCGCGTCGGAGACCATGGCCTCGTCGCGCTTCGGGGCGTCCGCGGCGGAGCGGGCCAGGTCGAGGGCCTCGAGCTGCATGAGACGCAGGAGGACGAGCTCGGCCGCGTCGGGGACCACGGGCTGCTCGGCCCCGCCGCCCTCTCCGCCGCCGCCGGACTGCTGGCCCTCGCGGAAGGCCTCCTCGTCCTGCTTGCGGTCGTCGAGCGCCTCGGCAAGGGACATGAGCAGACGCGCGGCGGAGGTCTGGGCCCGGACGACGGGCGCGTCGGATGTGCCCTCGGCGAGCGTGGCGGCCGCGCCGGTCATGAGCGCGTCGAGGCGGTCGTGGGCAAAGGTGAAGACCCTGGCGTCGGCCAGGCCGTCGGTGTCCTTGCGGATCTGATCGACGGTGGCCCTGAGCGTGTTCTGCTCCTCGGAGAGGCGCCGGGCGATGGACTTGTTGCGGCGGTTGTCCTCGACCCCCACGAGGCCCTGGGCGCTGTCGCGGATCCCCGCCTCGGCCCTGGCCGCCTCCTCGTACTTCTGCCGGAGCTCGGCCCGCTTGCGCTCGTTCTGGCGTTTCTCGGCGTTCTGGTCCAACTTCTGCGCCAGTTCGAGGGCCGCGTTGAGTTTGTCCAGCGCCCCGAGCTCGTGGCCCAGGGCCGCGGCGGAGTCGGCATCGCGGAGGGTGGGGATGCTGGCGGCGATGGCGGTGGCCGCCTCTTCGAGCAGGTCGGCGACCTTGGCGGCCTCGCGGACGGCCGCGGCCTGCTCGAGAACGCCGAGGGTGTTCTGGTGGTGCAGGACCATCGGGCGTTCCAGGGCCGCGATCTCCGTGGGGCCCCGCTTGGCGGCGTCCTTGAGGGCCCCGATGGAGACGGTCTGCACGTCGATGAGGCCCTTGATCGAGTCGATGAGCGAGGCGAGGGCCCGCTTGAGCACCTCGTCGCGGTTGTTCTGCGCCTTCTGCATCCTGTCGAGCATCTGCTCGAGCGACCGGATCGCCTGCTGCTGCTGCTGCTGGGCCCCGGAGGTCTGGTTCTGCTGGGCCTGCTGCGAGGCCTGGTCCATCCGCTCGGCGGTCTGGTCGCGCAGGGCCTGGGCCGCGGCCTGCGCCATCGCCTCCGCCGCCGCCGGGTCCTTGTCGCGCACCTTCGACTGCCGCTCCTGCATCTTCTTCACGGCGTCGCGCAGCGCATCGGCGAGGGCCTTCTGGTCCTGGGCGATCTTCTCCAGCACGCCCTGCTCCTCCGAGGAGAGGTCCTCGGGGGCCTTGCCCGCGGTCTGGCGGCCCTGCGATTCGGTGCGATCCCTCAGGGCCTTCTGCTGCTCGAGCATCCGCTCGACGGAGCGCTTGGAGGCGAAGGCGTCCTCCCCCTGATCGAGCATGTCGATGAGGCCGGTGAGCTCATCCCGGACGGACTGCTGGGCCTCGGCGGAATCCGCAAGTTCCTTCTCGCCCGCGTCGGGGCGGGCGGCTTCCTGGGCCTGCTCGCGCGAGGCCTCGCCGAGCGATTTCGATGCCCAAGCGGAGTCCGCGCCCGCGCGGGCGAGGGTCTCGGAGGCGTTCTTGAGCACGTCGGCGACGTTCCGATCGGTCAGGCCGTTCTCCCTGGCCCGCTGCCGCAGGCGGGCCACGGCCTGGTTCTGCCGGGCCAGGCGCTCGGTCAGCCCGGCCTGGGCCCGCTCGGCCCGCGCGGAGGCGTCGGTGGAGGCGGGCCCGGCGGGCGGGCGGCCCTTGGCGATCTCGGCCTGGTCCTGATCGATCTTGATGGCGTTGCGCCGGAGGGTGGAGAGCTCCGACCAGATCTGCTCGACGAGCTGCTCGCGGGAGAGGATGCGGAGCTTGCGGATGCTCGACCGGACGGGCTCGTGCTTGCGCCCGTCGAGATCGAAGGCGTCGGCGGCGAGGGCCGTGATCCAGAGTTCATCGCCGGCTTGCAGATCGGGGATCGAAGACAGGTCGAGGGTGGTGGTGGAGACCAGACGCTTGACCGAGGGCGTGGCGGACTGGTCGGGCAGGCCCGCGGGGGCCGGGGCGTCGGCCGCGAGCAGGCGGATGATCTCGACGCGCTCCGCCGTCGCCTCGGGCACCGGGCTCTCGGAGCCCGGGACTCTGCGGGCGAGCTGGCGTTCGAGAGCGACGTACGCCAGCGCAACGTCGTCGCGCCCCTCCCCGGCGATCTCCACGACCGCCGTGGGGAGGACCGACTTGTCCTCCAGCGGCGCGGTGACCGTGGCCGTCGGGGCGTTGTCCTTCAGCGCGTCGAAGCGGAAAACCGCGTCCTCGCCCGCGGCGATCTGGTACTCATCCGTGGGCCGGACGGTGAAGCGGAGCGAGTCCCAGTGCTGCCACGTGAGCGTCCACATCCGCCCGGACGCGTCGGACGCCAGCCGCGCGTGCGGGTCCACGCCGGCCGCCTCGGACGGCCCGCCGGTGAACAGCCCGACCGCGTCTGCCCCGAGCGTCGACGCCAGCCACGCCCGCGTCGCCGCGCCCGTCGGATCAAACGGGCGCGGCAGGGGGACGGGCTTGTTGAGCTCGATGGTGAGAATGATCCGCGAGCCGGCCAGAATCGGGGCGGGCGCGGCACGCTCGTCCGACCCCGCGCCGAGGTCCAGTGTCTGCGGGGTCTGCGGCAAGTCCGGGGCCGCCGCGCCGAGGAGCGCGGCCGCGTACGTCGGAAGCGAGATGGTGGCCGTCGCGTGCACGACGGCGGGAGGCTCAACCAGGAGAATGCGCTTGCGGGGCGTCGCGTCGTCGTCGGACTCGAACCAGTACTCCAGTTCGGTGGTGGCCGTCGAGGCCGCCGTCCGGCCCGACGAGCCCGACTGGGCCGCCGAGAGACCGGTGGGCTCAAGGAGCCGCTCGAACACCGGGGCCCTGACGCCCGAGCCGTCGGCGCGGGTCGTCTCCACCCACCGCGGCTGCACCGTCAGCAGCGCGGTCCGCTCGGCGCCCGCCGAGCCGGACTCGACCACGCGGTAGTGCACGGCGATGTTCGTGCGCTCGGCGTCGCGATCGGAGCGCAGCAGGAGGGCCCGGAACTCCAGGGCCGCGCCGATGGGGTGGATCTCCGTGGACATCGCGCCCGCGATCTCCGTGCGTTTGGGCCACTCGGCGTCGCCGATCGGCCAGAGCATGCGGGCCAGCCCGGTGCGCGTCTGCGTCGGGTAGGTGGCCATGAGCCCCAGGAGCAGGGCGAGCGCGGCCAGGCCCGCGCCGACGCCGCGAAGCGTCGGCCGAGGCGAGAAGACGTCGCGAGCCCGGATGGCCGTCAGGCGGTCGGCGGCCTGCGCCACCACCGGCGCGGCCAGCGCGGGCGCGGGGAGGCTCTCGAGGTGGCGGCCGAGTTCGAGGCCCGAGGCGAGCAGGCCGCGGATGTGCGCGTCCCCGCCGGCCCGGGTGGACTCGACCCGCAGCGCGATCTCGGTGAGCCTGGGACGGAAGCGAAAGGCGGGCAGGAGGTAGTGGAGCTTGAACCAGACGAGCACGCCCAGGGCCAGCAGCAGCCCCGCCAGCCGCAACTGCATCGGGGCCCGCAGGAAGTAGTCGGCAAAGCCCCCGAAGACGAGGCCGAGGACCGCGAAGGCCACGATCCACCCGGCGCGCTGGGCCACCAGCATCGCCCGGGCGCCCGTGCGAATGGAGCGCAGCCAGTCGGCGATCCGGCGGGCAGTCTGCTCCGGGGCCGGTGGCGGGCCGGGCGCGCCCGCGACCGGGGGCGGGGTGGGTGTTTCGGGAATGTTCGGGAAGTTGCTCACGGGCGGATGTGGGGTCCCGAGTGGTTGTACGGAAGTGGATGGACGGTCGGCGACCGCTGTACACAGTATCGACTAGAAAAGGTGTACCGGCGACCGGACTTTGGGGTGTGGGAACGCGATTTGGAGGGTGATACGGGCGGGAATGCCCGCGGCAATGGTCCGGAACGGGCAATGAACTCAGGCCAGGCGAAGCAGGCGACGGCCGATCCACTCGGCACTCAGAAGAAGGACGGCCAGGAGCAGGGCCAACGGGGTGTCCCACAGGGTGTGCAGTTCCGGCTCGCCCGCGAGTTTGAGCGTCCGGTTGGGGAGCAGCCGGGGAAGGTCGGCGAGCTGGTCGGGCCGGAGAACCTTGCCGCCGGTGGCGTCGGCGAGGCGGGCGAGCAGGGCGTGGTCGGTCTGGGGGCGCCTCAGTTCATCGTCGGCCTGCCAGACGTCGATACGCGCGCTCAGATCGTCCGCCGCCGCGCCCGTCGCCAAGGATGTCAGCGTCGGGTCGTCGGTGATGGCCCGATAGCGGCCCGAGTCGGTGGGGATCCACGTGGCGGCAAACACGCGCGACGCGCCGGCCCGCCCGGGCGTGGAATCCAGAACGGCCTCGGGCGTGAGCGTGAGTTCGATCGAGGCCGGATCGCGGGACTCGGCGTGCGCATCCTTCGCCGACCCGTCGATGGCGCTCTCGCGAGTAACCCTCACCCGAAGCGACGGCGGCGCCGTGTCGGCCAGCGATTGATCCAGCAGCGTGATCTGGACCCGAACGGGCTGTTCGACAAGGGCGTTGTCCGGTGTGACCTCGAGGATGGCCGGGCGCCCGGAGCGGGCAACCGACTCCCGGCCAAGCAGACGGACGAGCTGGATCCAGAAGCGCTCCGGGTACATCTCGCCGCGCCCGTAGCGCCACCGCCAGATCTCGTCGGTGGCCACGTAGACGATCCGTCCCGCGCCGTAGCGCATGGTGAGCAGCGCGGGACGGGCGGTCGCGGGCGAGCCCCCCTCGGGCGTGGCCAGGGCGAGCACCTCCGCCGTCGGCTTGAGGATGCCCGGGTCGATCTTCTGCACCCAGTACAGGCTCGCCCACCCGGTGTTCGGATCCGAGAGCATCGGCGGGAACCACGTGGTGGTGGTCGGCGTGGGCGTGAGCGGCCCATCGGAAAGGCGGAGCACGCCCAGCCGATCGGCGGCGGGCGTCGGCGTGATGGTCACCCCGCCCTCGAACGTGTCCAGGCCCGATTGGTGGGACGCGGCGAGATTCTCCGGCAGCGAGAAGGGCAGCAGCTCGTTGAGCGGCGTCGAGCGATACGCCCCCGGCGTCGAGCCCTCCCCGCCGATCCAGATCAGCCCCGCGCCCCCGATGGAGACGCGGTCCTTGAGCTGCGTGAGTTGCTCTTTGGTGAACACGCCGGGCCAGACGTCGCCGAGCATGATCACGTCGAACGCGTTCCACTCCTCCGGGGTGTGCGGAAGCGCATCGAGGATGACGGTCCCCTCCTGGATGTAGCGCTTCCCCGGGGCCAGGAGCATCACCGCGGCGGAGGCGGACTTCTCTCGCACCAGAAGATTCTTGAGGTAGCGATACTCCCACCGGGGATACCCGTCGAAGTACGCGATGCGCAGGGGACGATCGACCAGGTCGATGCCGAGCTCGGCGGTGTTGTTGTCCTCGACCATGTCCGCCGCGCTTCCCCCGGAGGCCGACGGGCGGATGCGGACGGTCCACTTGGTCGGCCCGGCCGAGGCGGGCTGGGTGGTCAGCACGATGCGCTGGGATTGCTCGACGGGATCGGCCGGGTTCACGGGACGCTCGGTCGGCGGGAGCCACGTGATCGAGCGCGTGTCGAGGATGGCCCCCGTGGCCGCGTCGATGAGCTCGACCGTGGAAGTCTCGCCCGCGGAGGTGGCCGGGCCCGTGCGCTGGAGTTCGATGTCCACCGGGACCGAGTCCTTGACAAACGCGTATCGCGGGGCCGAAGCGCGCCGAACGGCCAGATCGGCCGAGGGCACCGGCGAGCCGAGGGGAACGGTGAAGATCGGAATCTTCTCGGTTTCCAGGCGCCGCAGCAGGGCCCGGGTCGGCTCGTCGGTGGTGCGCCCGTCGGTAAGAAGCACAATGCCGGAGATCGGCCGGGCCGCGCCGCGCCGGAGGGCCTGCTCGATGGCGCGATTGAGGTCGGTGCGCCGGCCCGCGGGCTCGGCAAGGTCCGGAAGCGCCGAGCCCGGAGCGACGGGCAGGTCGTACGCCGAGGCGTCGAAGCCGAGGTGGACGAGCACACGCTCGGCGGCGAGGGCGCGGAAGACAGGCTGGGCGGCGGCGAGGGCGGTGCGGAGTTGCTGGTCGCGGGTAGTGCGCTTGGCCCCCGGTGCGGAGCCCGAGGGTGGCGGCACGTCGGCGATCGACATGCTCGCCGAGCGGTCGGTCAGGACCAGCACCCAATCCTTCTCCTCCGTCTCGTTGGGCTTGATGAGCCGCGGCCCGGCGAGCAGGACGACCAGCAGCAGGAGCAGCAGCGAGCGCAGCGTGCCCAAAGCAACGCGCCCGGCCAGCGAGCCCTCCGTGCGCCGATACGCCAGCACGCCGAAGACCACGCACCCCAGCGCGATGAGGGCCCAGGCCCACGCGGGGATGTCCATCGCGAAGCCGAACTCCACCCCCGGCTGGCCGAGGCGGAGCGATGGGGAGCCGATGAGCCGGTAGATCAGATCGCTCACGCGCCCCCCTTGGCCATCGACAGGCCGGGGAGGATCGTCGTTGACGACGCGGGCGCGAGCGTGTCGGCGTGGCTGGCCCGGCGCGCCAGGACGATCTCGACGATCGCCAGCAGCAGCGCGCCGATGAGCAGGGGCCAGGCGATCGGCGAGCCCGCGTCGGCCCGCCCGAAGACCGTCGAGACGGCGTCGGCGATGCTCGCGCCGGCCTCGCTCGCGACGGTGTGGCTGGGCGGGAGCCAGGCGACGGCGTCGGGGGCCGTGCCGCCCGTGAGCAGGGCCAGCGAGGCCGCGACGGCGTCGCGGGGCTGCGGGTTGGTGCGAGAGCCGCGCGGATCGGGGTTCACCGCGACCAGCCCGCGGGCCAGGCCGCGATCGTCCACCGCGCGCCACAGCCCGGCCCGCCGGACGGGCTCGGAGATCCCCGCGCCGTCCACGCGAACGCGGCCGGGAGCACGATCTCGCTCGGCGGAGATTCTCGCGGGGTCCGGGAGTTCGAGCAGTTCGCTCGTGCGCGTCGGGAGCGTGGGGCGCGAGCCGGCAAGGGCCGACCACGACCCCCGGGCCCGCCCGACGCCCTGCCGCAGCACCTCCTGCACCAGCGGAACCATCAGCGGCTTGGCGGGAAGGTCCGACCACCCAAGGTCCAGCGCGATCGCGAGATACACCAGCAGGCCGCGCCCCGAGGCCGGGGTCGCCGCCTTGGCGTCGGGCGCGCCGGTGGCGGGCTTGGCCCCCGGCGCGCCGGCCCACATGATGGGCGTGTTGTCGTCGAGGGCCAGCAGCGTCTCGCCGGTCTCCGGCGCGGGGGCCATGGGGAGCGTGCGGAAAACATTGACCGGAGAGATGAGATCGGCCAGTTCGCCCTGCACAAGGTTGAGCAGCGAGGTCGAGCCCTGTCCGTTGGCCCCGGGGTCGGCGGTCGCGCCGAACGACTGCGGGATGCTCAGGCGCCGGCCGGTCGCGTCGCGGGACTCGCGCGCCACCGTCCAACTCAGGCCCAGCGACCTGGTCATGGCGTCGCCCCAGAGGTTGACGGTCACGCTCGGCGGGGGCGTGACGAGCACAAGCCCGCCCGCGTCGATGAACAGGCGCAGGCGGGCCCAGGCCTGCTCGGTGAGGAGGTCCGGTCGGGGAAGGACGACGGCGTCCAGGCCGGCCAGCCGGGCCGCGTCGATCGAGGCGGGCTCGATGTCGATGACGTCCACGCCCGAGGTGGCGGAGTTCTCGCCGGTGGGGGAGAGGGCGAACCGCGCCCACGTGGCCGGATCGAGCTGGTCGATCCGCTCCGCCTTGCCGAAGCGGACCGGGGCGACGACGCCCACGCGCAGGGCGTCGCGGAGTTCCACCGGCCGCCGCCACCGGTTGTCCGCGGGAAGGGCGTCGTCGTCGATGGAGGCGACGATGACCGCGGCGGTGGCGGCCCTCGGGCTTCCCGAAGCGGAGGGTGCCCCACGCCCCGTGCGATCGGTGCGAACAGGAACGATCGCGGTCGCGGTCTCCTGACCGGCCGTCCAGCGGACCGTGGCGCGATCGCCGGGAGACTCGGCCGCGGAAGCGCCCGCCTCGCCGTCGGTGATCGGGGCCAATCGGGCCCGAACGGTCGAGATGGCCGGCTGCGAGAGATCGCCCGTGCGCCGGAGTTGGATGCGGACGAGTTCGGACAGATCGGCGGATGACCCAGAGGCCCGCGAGGAGTCCACAAGAATGGAGCGCAGGGGCTCGACGGCGATGATGGAGGTGTTGGTGGTGGGAGTGGACTCGGGCGAGGAGGAGATGAGGCGGACGCCCTCCGGCAGGCGGATGGAGGCGAGGGACTGGGCCGCGTCGCCGGTGGGGGAGAGATCGGCGGAGCCGTCGAGATAGTCGGAAAGGAGGACGACGAAGGTGCGGTCGGGGCGCGCCGGGGGCTCGCCGGAGCCGACGACCGGAGAGAGCGCGCCGGCGATGAGCGAGACGCCGCCGGGAAGGTCGGTGCGCGAGTCGGTGGGCTCGATGGTGTCGATGATGGTCTCGACGGAGCCGAGGTTGGCCGAGGCGGGCAGGACGAGGCCCTCGGCGGGTCCGCCGAGGGTGATGAGGGCGACGCGATCGGACTCGCCCGCGCCGCCGGAGGTGAGGCCGGAGCGGAGGGACTTGAGGACGGCCTTGGCCGCGGCCTTGTGGCGGTCGAGGGCGGTGCCGGCGCCCGTGTCGCGCGTGCCGGAAGCGAGGCCGTTGTCGATGAGGATGTAGATGGTCTTGCCGGGAGTGCCGGGCATGAGGCGGCCGAGGAGGGGGCGACCGATGGCGAGGGCGAGGAGGAGGAGAATGAGGCAACGGCAGGCGAGGAGGAGCCACTTCTCGAGCATGAGGCGGCGGCGCTGCCGCTTGTACGCCTCCAGCAAGAACCGCATCGCCCCCCACATCACGGGCTTGCGCCGACGGTGCATGAGCAAATGGATAATAATCGGGATCGCGATGCACGCAACGCCGGCGGCGAGCAGGGCGGGGTGGAGGAAGGTCATGCGACGATCCTCCGGAAAAGGTGTCCAGGTGCCAAGGTGTCAAGGTGTCCAGAGCGCAGAGTCCCCTTGACACCTCGACACCTCGACACCTTGACACCTGTGATTCTCACCCGAACTTGCTCCTCTTGATCTGCGCATTCCGCTTCGCCAAGAACGCCGCCATCGGCGGCCCCAGCCAGTCGTGCGTGTTCACCAGGTGATAGTCGAAGTTGAACGACCGCGTGATCTGCTCGATCTTCTCCAAATGCTCGGCGAAGACCTGCTTGTACGCCTCCCGGATCGCCCGGGGATCGACCTTCAGCCTCGGCTCCCCCTCGAGCCCCTCGAACGGGGCCACATCCCGCAGGTCGAACTCCTTCTCCCGGTTGTCCACGATCTGCAGCACGATCAGGTCGTGCCGCTTGTGCCGGATCCTCGCCAGCGCGGTGCGATACTCCTCCGGATCAATGTACAGGTCGCTCACCAGCGCGATCAGGCACCGATTCGTCAACTTCCCCAGCGTCTGATCGATCACCCGGGCCATGTTCGTGGGCTTGTCCACCGGCTCCACGCTCAGCGCCCCCACGATCTGCCGCCACAGGCTCATCGCGCTCGACCGCTTGAGCATCGCCCGAACCTCATCCGCGAACACCACCAGCCCCACGCGGTCCCCCTGGTGCAGCGACATGTACGCCAGCGCGGCCCCCACCGCCGTCGCGTGGTCATACTTGCTCCAGTACGGCCGACCGTCCGGCGAGGTCGTCCGCCCCACCCCGCTGGCCGACTCGAACGACCGCGAGCCGAAGTTCATCGAGCCCGAGCAATCCACCATCACCACCAGATCGAGGTTGGTCTCCTGCTGGTACTGCTTGAGGTGCAGTTTGTCCGAACGCCCGTACACCTTCCAGTCCAGGTGCCGAATGTCGTCGCCGGCCACATACGGCCGGTGCTGCGCGAACTCGACGCTGAACCCGTGGTACGGGGACCGGTGCGCCCCCGACATGACGCCCTCGACGATCATCTTGGCCCGGAGTTCCAGCGTACCCAGGCGGGCCAGGGTCTGCGGGTGCAGATAGAGCTGCGCATCCGCCTCGGGAAGCCGGGCCGCGCCGGAGGGGCCCGTCGGGGGGCGAACGGACGGGGATGTGGGGGGTCGGGCATCCATGCCGGTGTGGCGGGAGAACGGGCGGGGTCCGGGTGAATCCGGAGGGACAAAGGAACTGTATCAAACCGGCGGGGGCGGGATGGGTGACGGGGATTGGGGCGGCGCGGCCAAGAACGCGCCGGAATCGGACGGGCCCGGGGGACGGGGCCGCGGGGGGTCCATCGGCAGGATCCGCCCCGTGCTGAAAGCCAGAGGGGGGGCGTGCGTGAACCCCGGGGCAACTACACTCCGGCATGGCCGGCGGATGCCGGCGCGAATGCCCGCGAAAGGGACCGAACATGGCTCAGTGGCTCAAGTCGATGGTTGTGGCGGCGTCCGCGGCGGTAGTGACGGGCGCGGGGGTCGGCGAGTGCCCGGCCCAGCCCCCGATCTCGACCAAGGACCTCATCGATCCGGCCTCGGCACGCAAGGACAAGGTCGAGATCTCCGTCGAGGCGACCGACGTGCTGACCAGGGAACTCGAGATCGTCCGGGACCTCACGAGCGTCAAGGGAACGGTGGTCGCGACGTGGACGATGGATGTCGAGGGGCGCCCGCCCAACCGCGTCGAGTACGCGACCGAGTACGCGGTCGAGAAACCCAACAAACTCTTCATCGACAACAAGCTCTTCCGCGTGTACGCCGACGGCGCCACCGTCACCGTCGCCAACAAGTACACCCACCAGTACGTGCAGCGGCCCATGCCCGCGGTGTGGATGCTCCGGGACACGATCGAGGAGATGTCCGACAGGCAGATCCTCGGGTTCCCGGGCGAGCCGATCCTCCGCCCGGGCATGTCGCTCGAGCAGACGCTCCGGGGGGTCAAGACCGTCGAGCGCGTCCGCACCGGCGAGCACGACGGCATGGTCGGGTCCTGGGTGTCCGGGACGGCGATCGAGAGCCGCCAGCCCGGGTCGATCCCGTTCACCTTCGAGCGCTGGTACTCCGACGAGGACCACCTGCCGCGCGTGATCAAGGAGGACTGGACGGCCATGTACCAGGACATCGCCGACCGCCAGGCGATCGAGGACAGCGAGGGACAGGCCTCGCCCAAGAAGGCGGAGCGGTACCTGCGCGCCGGCTGGACCAAGGTGTACACACGCACCCTCAACCCGACCATCCCGCCCGAGACGTTCGTCTTTGTCCCCGGCCCCAAGAGCGTCAAGGTGGACAAGTTCCTGGCCATCTACCCCGGGCAGGCGGCCCACATCGCCCTGCACGGCAAGCCCGCGCCCGCCATCGTCGGAAAGGACTTCGACGGCCACGACATCGACATCGCCTCCTACAACGGCAAGGTCGTCGTGCTGGACTTCTGGGCCATCTGGTGCTCATGGTGCGTCAAGGGCCTCCCCGCCATGGAGCGGATCAAGCAGCACTACGAGCAGGCCAACGCCCCCGTCACGATGATCGGCGTGGACTGCGACAAGCCCGGCGAGGGCGAGAGGGTCAAGCGCTTCCTCGCCAAGCGCGGCATCACCATCCAGCAGTTCGACGACACCTCCCGGGCCGTGTGCAACACCCTCGGCGTGAGCAGCTGGCCCTTCGTCATGATCATCGACCAGAACGGCAACGTCGCCGACACCGACATCGGATACAGCGAGGGCAAGGAGCAGGAGCTGAAGGACAAGATCGACCGCCTCCTGGCCGGCAAGCCCGTCCGCACCCCCGAGGAGACCGAGTTCCTCAAGCAACTCGTCAACACCGCGGCGAGCAACTGACCGGCCCGGCCCGACCCGCCGGCCGACGCGTCGCCCGCCCCGATGCCCAAGCCGCCCAAGCCGGATCGATGGAGCCCTGTGCTCGAGCGCACCGGAGTGCTCAAAGGATGACGCCCCGCTCCAGATCGTCCAGCTCCCGATACAGATTGTCCCGGGCCGCGTCCTCAAGTTCGCTCCGAAAGTGCGGCGTCGCGTAGACGCGGTCCTTGTCGAGCATCCGCTGCACAAACGCCCTCCGGCCCTCGAGGAACTGCCCGTCGGTCGCGAAGGCAAACTCCTCGCGGATGGCGTGGCGATAGGCGTCGTACTCGGCCTTGGAAGCCCCGAGGATCGACAGATCGATGTCCGCCACCAGCGCGGTGTCGCCGGTCCCCGGCGGGTTGGAGTGGCGCGTCACCATGATGCACTCCCGGACGCGCCTGGCGAAGGCCGGCTCGCACCCCAGCAGCCCCGCGATCATCCCCGCCGCGTCCGCCGACCGCTCCTCGTTGTCGGGCCGCTCGGCAAAGTACACGCAGTCGTGCAGCCACAGCGAAAACTCGACAAGGTCCTTGTCGTCGGCAAGCATGCGGGCCGAGTCGAACACGGCCAGCACCTGCGCGATGTGCCCCAGCGTGTGGTAGGCCCGCACCGGGTGCGTGTACAACGTGCGGAGCATGCCGAAGGTCAGGTCGGACTCGTCCACGTTCTTGAACGCGCCGACGCGTTCGCACAGGGCGTGCCAGCGGGTGTGGAGGTCCTGGCTCACGAGCGACCCCGCACATCGCGGAACGTGCGAAGCCGCGCGTCGAGCAGGTCGTGCGAGATGCGAAAGTCGGTGCGCTTGACGCGCTCGAACGCCGCCGCGAGATCGAGCACACCCATCGCCGCCGCGAGTTCGAGCACGCCGATGGCTCCGAGCACCCGAAGCCCGCGCGCCGTCGCGGCATGACGGCCCCGCCGCTCATCAATCAGGATCACGCCGATGCCCAGTTCCAACGCAAGGCAGATCGCGGCCGTCTCGCCCGGCTGCAACCGAGGAATCGGCGCCGCACCGCGAGCCGAGCAGACCCGCAGCCAATCCGGCGGGTTCGACGCGAGTTCGCGCCCGGGCGCGAGCGCCGGCGCCGCGCCGAGTTCCGCGATCACCTCGGGAGGAACCACCACGCGCTCGAACAGGAGCGGCAGAAGCCGCACATCACCGGTCTTGGCGAGCAGGATCAGCGGCGAACTGTCGGCGACGATGATCATGTGCGTTTGTCGCGCAGAATGAACTCAATCGTGCGCCGATCCTCTTCGACATCCTCCGCTGTCAGCGACCCCTCGAAAATGCCCCGCCCCTTCAGCACGGCATCGGTCTCGAATCGGTCGATCCCCAGCGCCTGCGAGAGCTCGGAGTGGCTCAGCACGCCGCGACGAAACAGATCCAGCAGCACCGACTCACGCGCCGTCGCATCGAGGTTCGCCACCTCCGCCCGGATGCGTTTCTCGACGTCGTCGGGCAGATTGATGGAAATGTGCAGACACATGTGATACCTCGGCGGATTCTAGGTGCCGTGCCCATCGCCGGTGGGCCCTCACTCCATCGGCATCCCAACATCCCCCGCATCATCCTCCCGATCCGGCCCGCCCCCATCCCGATGGTTCGAGATCGGCCCCGTCTTCTTCCCCGGACTGAACGGAACCACCTCGATCTTCGCCCCAAACGGGTCGGGCGCGCCCGAAGACGCCCCACCCTGCCGCGCCCTCCCCGGCGCGGCATACCCGCTCGACAATCCCGTCCCCCCCGCAAACGTCCCATAGTCCTTAAACCGCGTCGTCGACTGATCCCAGGTCAACTTCACCGAGTCCGTCGGCCCGTTTCTCTGCTTGGCGATGATCAGCTCCGCCTCGTTCACCTTCGACTCGTTCTCCGCCATCCAGTCCTGATCCCCCACGTGGTAGTACGCCTCGCGGTGCAAGAGCGCCACCACGTCCGCGTCCTGCTCGATCGACCCCGACTCGCGCAGGTCCGACATCTTCGGCCGGTTGTCCCCGCGCGATTCCGGCCCACGGTTCAACTGCGACAAACAGATCACCGGCACGCTCAACTCCCGCGCCAGCGCCTTCACCCCGCGGCTGATCGCCGAAACCTCCACCTGCCTCGACTCCTTCGCCGCCCCGGGCGCGGTCATGAGCTGGAGATAGTCGATGAAGATGCACTTGATCCCGTGCTTGGCCACCATCCGCCGCGCCCGCGTCCGCAGCCCCAGCACCGTCAGCCCCGGCGTGTCATCGATGAACACCGGCGCATCGTGCAACTCATACATCGACTCGCACAGCCGGTCATAGTCCTCATCCCGCAGCCGCCCGCTCCGCATGTCGTGCGACGAATACCCCGACCGCGCCGACAACATCCGCTGCGCGATCGCGCTCTTGCTCATCTCCAGCGAGAAGAACGCCACCGGCACCGGCTGCGACTTCTTCGGCGACCACGGCGTCCCCCCCATCGCCACCTGCTCGGCCAGGTTCAGCGCCATCGCCGTCTTCCCCATCGACGGCCGCGCCGCCAGAATCAGCATGTCCCCCGGCTGCAACCCGCTCGTCAACTCATCAAAGTCCTTGAAGTGCGTCGGCAGCCCCGAAAGCCCCTTCCCCTGCAGCGACACCAGCCGCTGATACTCCTTCTCCACCAGGTGCGAGAGCGGCTCCGCATCGCTCGTCTCCTCCGCCTGCGCGATCTCGAACACCAGCGACTCCGCCGCGTCGATGATCTCCTTCGCCCCATCCGGCCCAAGGTCCCCCGCGTGATACGCGTCGTACACAATCTGCCCGCCCGCCGCGATCAACTTCCGCAGCCGGTGCTTGTCCGCCACGATCCGCGCAAAGTGAACCGCCGTCGCCGGCCCCGGCGTCTCCGACGCCAACTTCTCCAGATACCGCGTCCCCCCCACATCCTTCAGCGCATCGTTGTCCGCCAAAGCCTCCGCCAGAAGCACCAGGTTCCCCGCCTGCTTCTGATCGATCGTCCGCACCAGCGCGGCGTAAATCGCCGCATGCCGCTCCTCATAGAACGCCGCCGGATCCTTCAGAACGCTGTACACCTCATGGATCACGCCCGGATCCAGGATCATCGCCCCCAGCAGCGCCATCTCCGCCAGCGGCGACGCCGGCGGCGGCTTGTCAAACAACTTGTCCAGGGGCAGCGTCGGCCGCTGAAACCCTCCCCCACGCGTGCTGCGGGGCTTGCCCTCGGTGATGGTGTCGTTGCCCTCGGCCATGTCCGCCGATGCTAGCGGCGCCCCCCCGAACCATCGCCCCATTCACCCCACCCGACAACAAGCGTGCGATCATTCCAGTGTTCTCCACGCCGCGTGCAGGGAATCTGGGTACCCCGACACTCCGTGGCGGGCCCAGCCTCTCGGGTACCCCGACACTCCGTGGCGGGCCCGCCTCCCGGGTACCCCGACACTCCGTGGCGGGCCCAGCCTCCCGGGTACCCCGACACTCCGTGGCGGGCCCAGCCTCCCGGGTACCCCGACACTCCGTGGCGGGCCCAGTCCCTTGGTATCCCGTCTCTTGCTCTCGCCCCGGAGGGGCGCAAGTCCCTTGCCGTGGGCGTCAGCCCACGGTCACGCCCCGCACACCTCCCAAGCCCTGAAAGGGCGACACTCCCCGAGGCCCCCGCGCCCCGCCCCCCGCGCCGCCCAAACCCACACCCCCAATCCGCCCCACACCAACCACCATCGCCCCGCCTTTCGCCCCGGAGGGGCGCACGGGTGTTGCCACGGGTGGAGCGACGCCGCTCGGGGCGTCGCGAAACCCGTGGAAACCGTCCCCCCTCTTCTCCTCGCCCCGAAGGGGCGCACGAGTTCCGCGCCCCCCGGGTATCCTCCCCCCTCGCATGGACGCCGACCGCAAGAAGCAACTCGCCGACTTCGTCGCCTACGCCAAGACCCTCCGGGGCGACGAGAAGGGCGAGGCCCAGGTCTTCCTCGACCGCCTCTTCCGCGCCTTCTCCCGCTCCGGGTACAAAGAAGCCGGCGCAACCCTCGAAGACCGCGTCAAGAAAGAAGGCGGAACCACCGGCTTCGCCGACCTCGTCTGGCGCCCCGTCGTCCTCATCGAAATGAAAAAGCGCGGCGAGGACCTCTCTCGCCACCTCCTCCAGGCCTTCAAGTACTGGGAAGAACTCGTCCCCGGCCGCCCCCGCTACGTCGTCCTCTGCAACTTCGACGAGTTCTGGATCTACGACTTCAACCAGGACATCCACCAGCCGGTGGACAAGATCAACCTCCCCGATCTCCCCGAGCGCTACGGCCCCCTCAACTTCCTCTGGCCCACCAACGAGCGACCCCTCTTCGGCATCGACCGCGACAAGGTCACCCGCGAGGCCGCCGACCTCCTCGCCGCCGTCTACAAAAAGGTCAAGGCCCGCAAGGGCATCACCCCCGCCCACGCCCAGCGCTTCGCCCTCCAGGTCCTCGTCTGCCTCTTCTCCGAAGACATCGGCCTCCTCCCAAAGCACTTCTTCACCCAGCTCCTCGAAGACTGCATCGACCCCCCAAAGGCCTTCGACCTCTTCAAGGGCCTCTTCGAGGCCATGAACGCCCGCACCCCCGTCAAGGGCGGCCGCTTCAAGGACGTCGCCTACTTCAACGGCGGCATCTTCTCCCAGTCCGCCGCCGTCGAACTCGCCCCCGAGGACGAGATCGCCATCCTCAAGATCGCCGCCTCGTACAACTGGGCCGAAGTCTCCCCCGACATCTTCGGCACCATCTTCCAGCACTCCATGGACGCCGAAGAGCGCCACGCCATGGGAGCCCACTACACCTCCCAGCTCGACATCATGAAGATCGTCGGCCCCACCATCGTCCAGCCCTTCACCACCGCCATCCAGCGCGCATCCTCCACCAAGGAACTCAACACCCTCCGCGACCGCCTCACCTCCCTCCGCGTCCTCGACCCCGCCTGCGGCTCCGGAAACTTCCTCTACATCGCCTACCGCGAGATGCGCCGGCTCGAAGCCGCCATCGTCGCCCGCCACAACGAACTCGACCGCCGCGGCGTCGCCGGCCAGGCCGCCTTCGGCCACGTCTCCCCCAAGCAGTTCTTCGGCATGGATGTCCTCCCCTTCGCCGTCGAACTCGCCAAGGTCACCCTCTCCCTCGCCCCCAAACTCGCCATCGACGAACTCCACACCGGCGAAAAAGCCCTCCCCCTCGACAACCTCGACAAGAACATCCTCGTGCAAGACGCCCTGATCCTGTCCGCTCCCTCCCCCGCTCCAGCGGGGGAGGTGGTCCGAGGCTCGGCGAGGACCAGAGGGGGAACTCCGCCCGTCTACTCCCAAACCCCCTGGCCCCCCGCCGACATCATCATCGGCAACCCCCCATTCCTCGGCGCCAAACGCCTCAAGCCCGAACGCGGCGCCGACTACGTCAACGCCGTCCGCGCGGCCTACCCCGACGTCCCCGGCATGGCCGACTACTGCGTCTACTGGTTCCGCCGCGCCCACGACCACCTCTCCCCCGCCACCCCCGCCAACCCCTTCTCCGGCCGCGCTGGCCTCGTCGGCACCCAGAACATCCGCAACAACCAGTCCCGCGTCGGCGGCCTCGACCACATCGTCAAATCAGGCGTCATCGTCGAAGCCGTCGAAAACCAGCCCTGGTCCGGCGAAGCCAACGTCCACGTCTCCATCGCCAACTGGGTCAAGACCGCCAACTCAAAAGAGAGCCCTGAGCGCAAGCTCAGGTCTTCTTCTTCTTCTTCCTCTTCCTCTTCCTCTTCCTCTGAAATCCCAAATCTGAAATCCTCGGACTCGATCCTCATCCCCTCCCCCCGCCGCCTCTGGTCCAAGGTCGATCCCAAACTCGCCCTCTTCGACCAGGACAACCCCTCCCCCAACCCCAAGGTCGTCACCACCGGAAAGCGCGGCCGCATACGCCTAGACAAGTCTTTCGAACTCGCGGTGCGAACATCGCGTTTCATTTCTTCCGGGCTCTCCGATCAGGCGGACACATCTAGTGCTGCGGTCTTGCGATGTAATGAAGTCCCCCAACGGAGTTTTCAAGGCGTTGTGCCAGGTTACCCAGGCTTCGTCACTACGTTTCACGAGCGGACGACAATCCTCGCCGAACATCCCAAGTGCGCCGAGGTCATTCGCCCGTTCATGATCGGCCGCGACATGCTCACGGGAGGACTTCCATCCCGAGCCGTCTTGGACTTCAGAGACTTCGACCTCGTTAAAGCCGCGTCATACGGAGCGGCATTTCGCTTGCTAGAGGAACGAGTCCTGCCGGAGATTCGCGCAACTGCGGCCAAGTCGGCCGATACCGAAATGGGCTCAGCACGCGCGGAACACCTCAAGCGCTGGTGGCAATTCTGGAATGTGCGGGTCGGAATGCGACACGCCCTAAGGCCACTCGCGCGATATCTCGCATGCTCCCGTGTGACGAAGCGGCCCATTTTCTCGTTCATTCCGACCGACGTTGTTCCCGACAACGCGCTCCAGGTATTTGCGCTAGATGACAACTACAGCTTTGGCATATTGCAAAGTGATGCACATTGGGTGTGGTTTCAGGCAACTTCCTCAAAATTGAAATCCGACTACCGATATGGCGAGCATGTTTGGCACACATTTCCTTGGCCTCAATCTCCGTCCGCTGAGGCCATCGCGGCTGTAGAGAGTGCCGCAAACGAGGTCCTAGACTTCAGACGAGAGGCACTAGGCACGCTTAAGGGTGGACTTCGAGCTTTGTATCGCATTATGGAAAATCCAAACGCAAGCTCGCTCGCACGCGCCCACGCCACCCTCAACGCTGCCGTTATGCGGGCCTACCAATTCGATTCGAGCGCCGATACGCTTCAGCAGCTTCTCAAGCTTAATCACTCAGTTGCTAACAAATCAGTCAACGATCGCTGTGATGGACCCGGAAGGCCAGAACACAAGTCCGGAGAACTCAATGCAACTCATCGCTCAGCCCGGTGAACGAACGTCGATCGCGATCGCGAGCGCCTTCGCTAACGGGCCATCGTCCTTTGATGCTGCGGTAGCATACGTGACATTCTCTGGAGTTCAGGAACTCCTGCGTGCGACCCGCCTGGAGGGCCTACCGGCCATGCAGAAGCGGTTTCTTGTGGGTGTCGACTGGTTTCGGTCTGAACCATCAGCGCTAGACGCGCTTGCCGCGCTTCCGGCTAGCCACGTTCGCGTGGTCGATGGCCAATACATGGTTGCCACCAAGCGATGCCAGCCTCGCCGTACCTATCACCCCAAGGCCTATCTCGTTACGGGTTCGTCCAAGAGACTGGTAGTGGGTTCTGCGAACCTATCTAAGAACGGGCTTTCCCAGTCCATCGAACTATCCCTCGCAACGACTCAGACTCAGGCAGTTGGAGCGTTTGAGCAATGGTTCTCAAACGGTTGGAATACGTCAGATGTGTGGGGCACGGTTCGTGACCAATACAAGAGTCGATACTCCACAGAGAGACGTCGTGAATTTGCCGTCACAGACGACGATGATGCGCCAGATGAGCAGGTCTTTCGGATTCGATGGGTAACCCGTGAACGACTTCAGTTGGCTCGTTCTGCGCAGAATCTGTGGGTAGACGTCGGACATCTTCACAACCGCGATCCACAAGGCTTGCCCGGAACGGACCTGCAATTCACTCAGATGACTCGTGTGTTTTTTGGAAGTGAGCCTAGAGTGGTGCCGGGGAATACTCATCTAGCGGATGTTCCGCTAACGATGGCAGGGGCTTCTCGACAGGTTCGTCCGCTGGTTTTTAACGACGCCAGCAGCATGGACCGAATGTCGTTGCCGGTACCCGGCCAAGGCGGATGGCCCGCGGCGTATGACGACCAGACACTGTTGTTCACAAAGTGGGAAGACGGGACATTTAGAGTGACAATGGCCGCACCGGGGCAACGCACGACCTGGCGTCAACGAAGCCAAGTCACGGGCTTCACTTGGGAGATGTCCGGTGGTCGCCGCGAATGGGGTGTGTTTTGACTAGAACGCGGGATCCGACAGTGGAGTCCCGCGCCGATGGAGTCGTTCCATGAAATGCACTATTGATAACAAATACCTCACAACTCTTCGCGGCCTCGCGACCGCCGACAACGATGCTCCAGACGCGGCGCGACTCCTCCGTCTCTCGGCAAATGGAAAGACGATCTCCATCTCTGGGCCGGGCGGCGATGTCGATCTCCCCTCGCAAGTTGAGCGTCCCGGCGTTCTCTTCATCCCCGCCGCGCTGTTTGTCGACGCCACTGCCCACTTACACACTCGCCATTGGATCAACGTCGACGCAACGCCACATCTCGTTCGCGTCAACGACCAATCCCTCAACCTGAAGAAAAAAGACTTCAAGCTCGTCGCCGATCCCGCAAAGGCTCCCGCGACTTGGACGCCGAGGTAGTTCATCGCTGCGGCCCAACGGAGTCCACTCATTGTCTAGGCCTTTCGCCGACATCCCGGGCTTCAAGAAACTCGACGCGGCCATCCGCGACACCATCTCCGCCCACCTCGCCACGCTTCGAGAACTCGACAAGTCCCGAGCAGGCAAACGTACCGACGACGAACTCAATGTCCTGATCCTCGTCGAGCGCCACCTCGAAACTGCGCTGAAGGAAGCCCAAGCCGCCCGCAAGGCTCTCTGGGACGGCGTTGTCTAGTCCATCATCGCTAACTCTTGCGACACCAAGCCTTTAGCGTGCCAAACAAAATCCATGCATGGGCTTGACGCCAACCCAAACACATGCCATACTACCCCATCGCCAGCCCCCACCGGGGCTCGCCATCGGGGGGTCCAGTGTCCACACCAAACTCAACCACGGTCGAGCCCGCGCCCACCTCCGACCCCGCACGCCAAGCCTGGCGTGACCGCCTCGCCAACCCCGAGCCCATCCCCGCCCACGAGTTCGAGCCCCCGCCACCCATCGCCGAACAAATCCTCTCCGACGCGGCCAACCACACCATCCACCTCGCCGACATCGCCGCCAAGGCCCACACCTCCATCGAAACCCTCTGCCTCTGGCTCGCCCGCCCCGACATCGCCGCGCGCTCCGACGCCATCGAGGCCGTCGTCCGCCGCCGCGCCCGCCTCGCCGCCCTCAACACCATCCCCGAAATCATCGAAGTCTGCGCCACCATCATGGAGCGCTACCGCCGCGCCCCCGACCGCGGCCCCGAAGACTACAAAGACCCCCGAACCCACGCCGTCCAAATCCGAAACGCCGCCAACGCCCTCATGGCCGCGCGTATCCACATCTCCCTCACCCGCCCCCTCGACCGCCCCTCCTCCCCCAGCCGCACAA
>CALMPG010000066.1 GCA_937871915.1 uncultured Phycisphaerales bacterium | reverse complement strand
CGGCAAGACGACGCTGATCTCGGTGGTGGCGGGGATCCTGGATCGCGATGGGGGGGAGTGCGAGGTTTTCGGAGAGGACTTCTCCGGGATGTCGGCCCGCCGCAGGACCCGGTTTCGCGGGCAGACGGTCGGGTTTGTGTTCCAGCAGTTCAACCTGCTTCCGGCGCTGACGGCGGCGCAGAACGTGGCGGTGCCGCTGCTCATCAACGGGGTTTCGCGGGGCGCGGCGGTGGAGAGGGCGCGGGAGATTCTTGATCGGGTGGGGCTCGGGGATCGGACGGACAGCCTGCCGCGCAATCTGTCGGGGGGCCAGCAGCAGCGGGTGGCGATCGCGCGGGCGCTGGTGCACGATCCGCGGCTGATCGTGTGCGACGAGCCGACGAGCGCGCTGGACCATGAGACGGGGCACGTGGTCATGCGGCTGCTCAAGAACGTCGCGCTCGGGGAGGGGCGGACGCTGGTGATCGTGACCCACGACGCCCGCATCTTCGGGTTCGCGGACCGGATCGCGAAGATGGACGACGGGCGGATCATCGAAACGACCACGAGCGTGCGGGCGGAGGCCCAGGGCGCGTCGCACTAGAAACCACCATCGGTACGGCGAGTGTCGGAAGAACACCCATGATTCTCAAATACCTGCTTCCACTTCTGGCTCTCTGCGGCGTTCTGTTCGCGGTGTACACCGTCATCGCACAGGGGAAGCCCCAGCCCGTCGCCCAGCCGATCGCGCAGCCGGCCTCGTCGCCGTATGACTCGCAGGTGCCCGGCGCGGGGCTGGTGGAGCCGAGCACGGAGTTCATCGCGATCGGGACGAACGTTCCGGGCATCGTGACGAGGGTGTTTGTCGGGCCCGGGGACAGCGTGAAGCCCGGCGATGCCCTGTTCATGATCGACGACCGTTCGCTGCGGGCCGATCTGGCCGTTCGCCAGAGCGCGGTGCGGTCCGCGCAGACCGCGATCGACCGGCTCGTGGCCATGCCGCGCCCGGAGGAACTGCCTCCGGCGGAGGCCAGGGTGGCCGAAGCCCGGAGCCAGGTCGAGGACCTGACGGCGCAGCTGGCGATGTGGGCGAACGCGGGCAAGGGGGCCGTGAGCGATGACGAGCTGAGCCGTCGGCGCTTCGCGGTGCGGACGGCCGAGGCGCGGCTGGCCCAGGCCCGCGCCGAACTGGACCTGCTCCGAGCGGGCGCATGGGCTCCCGATGTGGCGGTCGCCACGGCCAATCTCGAGAGTGCCAAGCGCGAGGTCGAGCGTGTGCGGACGGAGATCGACCGGCTGACGGTGAGGGCTCCCGTGGCGGCGGAGGTTCTCAAGGTGAATGTCCGGGCGGGGGAGTATGCCGCGACGAATCCCAATGCCTCGGGAGGCGGCAGCGGCACGGGCAACCCGGAAACGCCGTTGATGATCATCGGCGATACCGACACGCTGCACATCCGCGTGGACATCGACGAGAACGATGCGTGGCGGGTAAGGGCGGGGGCGGAGGGGTACGCGTACATTCGTGGGAACAGCAAGCTGTTCACCAAGATCCACTTTGTACGGTTCGAGCCGTACGTGATCCCCAAGAAGTCGCTCACGGGGGCGAGCGGGGAGCGAGTGGACACGCGGGTGCTGCAGGTCATCTGCGCCTTCAAGCGGTCGGACCTGAACGCCCCGGTGTATGTGGGGCAGCAGATGGATGTGTACCTTTCCGGCCCGCCCATCGGGGACGCGAAGTTCGGAGTTGATGCGCCGGGCCGGCCGGGCTAGGACTCGTTGGGGATTTCTCCTCGAACCAACGCCCATCGCGGGCATGCAGAAGGCCACACCGATGAATGTTCCCGCTCGCACGTATCTCGCCGCCGTTTCGCTCTCCGCCGTCGTCGCGGCCGGGCTGCCGGGTTGCAAGGTTGGACCGACCTACGCGCCGCCGCGGCCGGAGGCACCGGAAGCGTTCACGCACACCGGGCCGGAGGGGTTCGGCGGGTCGAGCACGATCGACGCGACCAGAGCCCCGGACGCCGATTGGTGGAAACTCTTGGGCGATCCGGTGCTCGACGACCTTGTGGGGCGGGCCGCGGCGGGGAACCATGATGTTCGGTTGGCCGCATCGCGCATCCGGGAGGCGAGGGCACAGCGCGGGGTGGTTGTCCCCCAATCGCTCCCGCAGATCGACGCGACGGGCGCGGCGAGCCGGTCTCGCCAGAGCAAGAACACGCAGCAGGGGGCCTTTGTGGGTGGCGGGGAGGCGATGAACCTGTTCCAGGCGGGGTTCGACGCCACGTGGGAGATCGACGTGTTCGGGCGGGTGTCGCGCGAGGTCGAGGCGGCGGACGCGGACATCGCCTCGGCGGAAGAGAACCGGCGGGATGTGCTGGTGACGCTGGTCTCGGAGGTGGCGCGGAACTACGTGGAGCTGCGGGGGTTCCAGCAGCGGCTGGCCATCGCACGCAAGAACATCGAGGTGCAGCGGTCCACGCTGGATCTGACCCGGAACCGGTTCGACGCCGGGCTGTCCAGCGATCTGGACGTGGCGCAGGCGGAATCGTCGCTGGCGAGCGTGCAGGCGCTGGTGCCGTCGCTGGACTCGGCGGTGCAGGCCTCGATCCATCGCATCGGCGTGCTGCTGGGGCGTCGGCCGACGGACCTGCTGGCGGAGTTGACGCCCGAAGCGGCGATTCCTTCGGCGCCGGCCACGATTCCCGTCGGGTTGCCCTCGGACCTGCTGCGGCGGAGGCCGGACATTCGGCGTGCCGAGCGGGAGATCGCGGCGGCGACGGCCCGTATCGGGGTTGCGACGGCGGACCTGTACCCGCGATTCAGCCTCACGGGGTCGTTCGGGTTTGCCGCGGGCAAGGTGCCGAGCCTCCCAGATGCGTCGAGCCGGTTCTGGTCGATCGGGCCGGCGGCGCGCTGGCCGATCCTGGACTGGGGCCGGATCCGCTCGAACATCGCGGTGCAGGACGCCCGGACGGAACAGTCGCTGGTGCGGTACGAGCAGACGATGCTGAGGAGTTTCGAGGAGGTGGAGAACGCGCTGGTGAACTACACGCGGGAACAGTCGCGAAGGCAGAGTCTGATGGCCGCGCTCGAGGCCGATCGGCGGGCGTTCGATGTCGCCAACCGGCAGTACACCTCGGGAGTGGTGGACTTCCAGCGGGTGCTGGATAGCCAGCGTGGTCTGTTTGCGGGCGAGGACGCGCTGAGCGAGAGCGAGAAGCAGATGGCGACGAATCTGGTCGCGGTGTACAAGGCGCTGGGCGGGGGATGGGAGACGCTCGCGCCTGTCGAAGAGACCGCGGCGCCCAAGCCGGTGCCGAGCTCGTTTCTCGGGCGGAACGACAAGGAGTGATCAGCGGCCGAGTTTGGCCGCGGCGGCGCGGGCGCGCTCGGTGAGGGATTGCATCTCGTCCGTGTCCGTCGCGCGGTAGATGCCGAGGACCTCGCCTTTGGGTCCGACGAGAGCGAACCACGGGGGGTGGACGATGTTGTTCATGGTTCCGCCGCCCTCCATGCGGATGACGTTCGTGGGGTCGTCGCCGACGGCGAAGTGGAGGCCGCCCTCAACGATTTGCCCGATGGTCTGACGGTCGCCGCGGGCGAAGGTCCAGCGGGTGAAGTCGGCGGCGTGTTCCTGGCCGTAGCGCTTGATGACGGCCGGGGTGTCGTGCTCGGGATCCACGGAGATGCCGAGGAAGCGGACGGGGGTGCCCTGAAGGGCTTTGGTCTGGTCGAGCATGACCTGGGTGAGCACCGGGCAGACCATGGTGCAGTTGGTGAAGAAGAAATCGACGATGGTGATCTTGCCATGGAACACCGCCTCGGTGATCGTCCGACCGTCCTGATCCGTCAGGGTGAAGGGGGGGATCGAGAGGTCCGTGGCCATGGCGTCGGGGGTGAGCGGCTCGCGGGAGTGCAACTCGGTCCCTCTTGCGAGGGGTGCGGGGCCGGCGGTTCGGCCTTTGGCGGTCACGGCCAACAGCCACCCCGCGGACGCGGCGAAGGCGAGCCCGAAGACAACCAGCAAGACTCTCGGAAGCACGCGGCCCATCTCTTCCGACAATAGCCGGAGAAGGATGGCGCGAACCACCGACGTATCCCCCGGTTTCGTGGTACGATGGAGGCATTATGGATGAGACCAACGGCTCGGAGAGCCACACCGCCGCGCCAACCGCCACCCCCCCCCTCGACACTCAGGAGGCCACCATCGTCGAGGCCAAGCCGCGAGCCTCTGCGGCGCTGACGCCGTCGCCCGAGGTGCTCGCTCCGTCGATCGAGGCGCTGATCCTGAGCGTGGATCGGCCGCTCCCGGCGGCACGGATCGCCGAGGCGTTGGGGTTGATTCCCGAAGAGGCCGCGCCGGCCGCGCCGCAAACGGAAACTCCGGCGGGGGAGGAGGGAGAGGCCGCCAAACCCGCCAAGCGCAAGTCCCGCAAGGACCGCCCGCCGACGCCGACGGAGATCGTCGGGTCCGCCGTGGATCTGCTCAACAAGCACTACGAAGAAACGGGTCGGGCGTTCCGGATTCAGGCGATTGCCGGGGGATACCGGTTGATGACGCTGCCGAAGTTCGCGCCGGTGCTGGAGGCGTACCACGGCAAACGGGAGCGGCATGGGGTGAGCCGGGCGGCGCTGGAGACGCTGGCGATCATCGCGTACAAGCAGCCGATCACGCGGGCGGGGCTGGAGGCGATCCGCGGGGTGGCGTGCGGCGAGGTGCTCCGGTCGCTCATCGAGCGGCGATTGATCACGATCGTCGGGCGGGCCGAGGAACTGGGTCGGCCGATGCTGTATGGGACGACCAAGGCGTTCCTCGAGACGTTCGGGCTCTCGTCGGTGAAGGATTTGCCGACAGCGGCGGATCTGCGGCTGGGCGGCGATCCCGAGGAACCCGCGTCCGAAGAGTGAGTCAGAGTTCGGGGGCGAAACCCCGCCGCATGGTGTTCTCGCAACTCGCGCGAGGCTCAACGAACTGCAGCAGGTAGTCGGCCCCGCCGGCCTTGGAGCCGACGCCGGACATGCCGAATCCGCCGAAGGGCTGGCGGGCGACGAGTGCGCCGGTGATGCCGCGGTTGAGGTAGAGGTTGCCGACGCGGAAGGACCGCTTGGCCATTTCCAGGTGCGAGGGTCGGCGGCTGAAGACGCCGCCGGTGAGTTTGTACGGTGAGTCGTTGGCGATCTTGAGGGCGTCCTCGAACGTGGGGGCGTGCATGATCGCGAGGACCGGGCCGAAGATCTCCTCGCGGGCGATGGTGTGCGTGGGCTTGACGCCGGAGAAAATCGTCGGGCCGACGAAGGCGCGGCCGAGGAGGTGAGCGGGCGGAGAGGTGAGCAGGTAAGCCGGAACATCGAGTTCGAGTTCCGGCATGCACCCTTCGTCCTTGGCCTTCTGGATGAAGGACTTGATCTTGGCCTGGGCCTCGGCGTCGATGACTGGGCCGACGTCCGTGCCGGGGTTGGCCGGATCGCCGATGACGAGGGCCCGCGTGGCCTCGACGACGCGCTCGATGACGTGACGAATGGCCGGGCCCTTCTCTCCTTGCGAGTCCACGACGATCAGCCGCGAGAGGGCCGAGCATTTCTGGCCCTGGAAACCGAAGGCGGAGTGTCGGATGGCGAGGACGGCCTCGTCGAGGTCGGCGCTGGTGTCGATGATGAGGGCGTTCTTGCCGCCCATCTCGGCGATGACCTTCTTGACGTGGGCGGAAGATGTGTCTCGCGGAGGCGCGGAGGGCGCGGAGGAGAAGGGGGAAGCGGGAGACGCAGCGTGGAGAATGTCGAGGCCGACGTCTCTGGAGCCGGTAAAGGCGATGACGGCGACGCGGGGTTCGCGGACGAGGGCCGCGCCGGTGGTTTCGCCGGGGGCGGGGCAGAACTGCACGAGATCGCGGGGCTGGCCGTTTTTTTCCAGCGCGGTCCACATGATGTCGCACATGGCCTTGGCGATGCCCGGGGTCTGCTCGGCGGGCTTGACGATGACGGGGTTGCCGGTGACGAGCGCGGCGGTGGTCATGCCGCAGCAGATGGCGAGCGGGAAGTTCCACGGAGAGATGACGACCGCCGGGCCGCGCGGCTGGTACCAGACCTCGTCGAGTTCGCCGATGAACGCGCCGACTCGGGTGCGATGGAACAGGGCGAGGGACTGGCGCGAGTAGTACTCGCAGAAGTCGATGGCCTCGCAGGTGTCGGCGTCGGCCTCACGCCAGGTTTTGCCGGCCTCCTTGATCATGATGCCCGAGAGTTCATCGCGCCGGGCCCGCATCATCGCGGCGGCGTCGGTGAGCACCTTGGAACGGACGGCGGGGTCGGCGTCGCGCCAGGCGCCGAAGAGCGATTCGGCCTTTGCGACCATGGCCGCGCCGTGCTCGGGCGTGCGGTCGTTGGCGGCCTTCGGCACGGTCGCCGCGGCGACAGCCTTTGCGAAGGCGGCACGGACGCCGGAGATGGAGAAGTCACGGAACGAATCGTTGAAGAACGGCTTGCCGTCGCCGACGGCGGGATGCGCGGCGGAGAGCTTGTGCTTGGTCGGGTCGAGGCCGGTGGAGCGGCCGCCGAGTTCGAGGCTGATGCCCTCGCCGGGCTTGCCCTCGACGCCGTGGGGCGAGGCGAGAAGCCGGTCGGGGTCGGCGTTGTCGAGGAAGCCCGCCTTCAGCCATGATTCGTTGGAGGTGTTTTCCAGCAGGCGGCGCACGAGGTAGGCCATCCCTGGGATCATGTCGCCGACGGGGACGTACTCGCGGATGCGCAGGCCCATGTCCGCCGCGGCATGCTTCAACTGGTCGGCCATGCCGTGGAGCATCTGGAGTTCGAGGGAGGAGTGGGGGAGTCCTCGGCGTTCGAGGCCTGCCAGCGCGGCGGCGATGGAGCGGACGTTGTGGGAGCCGAGGGCGAGTTTCACACCGCCGCGCGTGCCCGTGCCCCCTCCGATTCTCGCTGCGCTCGAATCACCTCCCCCGCTGGCGCGGGGGAGGGGGGTGGCGTCGAGGAAGATCTCGGTCATGCGCTCGAAGCAGGCGTCGGTCTCGCGCTTGGTGGGCCAGACCGGGCAGGGCCAGCCCATCTGCTCGGCGTGGATGACCTGGTAGTCCCAGTACGCGCCCTTGACGAGGCGCACGGTGACGGTGCGCCCGGTCTTCTTCGCCCACCCGCAGATGCGGCGGGCGTCGTCCTCGCCCGAGCGCAGGTACGCCTGCATGGCCAGGCCCGCCTCAAAGTCCACCGTTTCGCAGCAGCGCATGAAGAGTTCGAGCGTGAGGTCCTTGAGCGAGAACTGCTCCATGTCGAAGTTGACGAAGACGCCCTTGGCCTTCGCGGCTTCGAGGATCGGCACGATCCGCCGCATGAGTTCCTTGATCGAGCCCTCGGTGTCGATCGGGTCCACGCGGGCCGAGAGCGAACTGATCTTGATGGAGACGTTGGTCCGCGGGATGGGGCCGAGGTGGTCGGATTCGAGGCGCGGGTTGGGCTTCCACGAGGCGACCCGCTCGGGCAGGTTGTTGACGAGGTCGAGGTACTTGGCCTGATAGGCCGCGGCCTCGGCGTCGCTGACGCAGGCCTCGCCGAGGAGGTCCACGCTGAAGGCGATGCCGTTGGTCCAGAGGTCGGCGAGGTTGCCCATCGCGCTGGCCGCGTCGCGCCCGACGATGAACTTGGCCGCCATCGATTCGATCTGCGAGGTGATGGTCTTGGTAGCGAGGCCCTTGGCGATGCCGCCCGCCTTCAGGCCCATCTCGATCGCGGCGGGAACCTTGACGCCGGGCTGGGAGAGATAGTCGGTGAGATGGTCGTAGATGTCCTCCGTGGTGCGGAGCATCGGGAAGGCATCGACGAAGCGGAAGAGCTGGACCTTGAAGGCCTGGTCCTTCATGGACCATTCCATGAGCTTGTCGCTGTAGAACTTGGCGCTGAGCAGGCCGGAGGAGTGGCCGCGGGCGCGGGCGAGCATGTCGCGGCCGATCTCGTGGACGCGCGACTCCGATGCGCTGGGGGGGGACGCGGGAGCGTGTCCGTTCGGGGAACCGGATGGCGTCAAGACCTTCGAGGCGGGGGGCGTCTTGGGCTTGCGAGAGAAAATCGCCATGATCGTCCAGTGTATTCGGTCCCGGCGATGGCGGCGGACAGATTCGGGCTTTGAGAGGGTGGCTTGGAGGTCAACGGGAAAGGCCTTTGCTACCCCATTTCGTCTGGGCCGGGTTGCGTCCCCGATGTAGACTCAGGGCAGGTTCGCCTGGCGGTGTCCGATCGAACGAGGAGCGCAGCATGAACGTCCGAAACGCAACCGCCTCATTCGTGTGCGCCGTGGCGATGTCGGCCGCGGCTCCGAGCGCATTCGCCCAGTCGTCGAACATCGCCCCCGCACACAAATACGCGTGGGGCGAGAACGTCGGGTTCATCAACTGCCGCGACGCCGGGAGCCCGAGCGCCGCTCAGGGCGTTCGGATCAACGCCACGTACCTTCAGGGCTTCGCCTGGGGCGAGAACATCGGGTGGATCAACTTCGGGGACGGTGCGCCGGACAACGGCGTTTCCTACGCCAACCCGACGGGCGGTCCGGTGGTCGGAACGCCCGACTTTGGCGTGAACCGGGACCTCTCCACGGGCCACCTGTCCGGGTACGCCTGGGGCGAGAACGTGGGGTGGATCAACTTCGCCGGCGGGGCGCTGGCCACGCCGGTCCAGCCCGCCCGCATCGACAACGCGGCCCATCGCGTCCGCGGCTATGCTTGGGGGGAGAACATCGGCTGGATCAATCTGGACGATGCCAACGTGTACGTGGGCACCTGCGCGGCGGACTACAACGGGAACGGGACGTTGGAGGTCGCGGACATCTTTGCTTTCCTCAACGGGTGGTTCGCGGGCAGCCCGCTGGCGGACTTCAACGGCGGTGGTCTGGCGGTCGATGACATCTTTGCCTTTCTGAACGCGTGGTTCGCCGGATGCTGAATGGCGGTTTCCCCGCCGTCGGGACCGAAAAACAGCCCCCAAACATGCCCGAAGCGGGCGCTTGCCAATCGCCTCCGGGACGCTATCCTTCCCTCCCTATTTCCTGACGGATTCCCCGGTTTCCTGACCCACGCGACACACATGCCCACGATCAACCAGCTCGTCCGCAAGCCCCGCCTGAAAATCGAGAACCGCTCGCGCGTGCGCGATCTGAGCCTCTCCCCGCAGCGGCGCGGCGTGTGCCTCATCGTCAAGACCGTCACGCCGAAGAAGCCCAACTCGGCCCTCCGCAAGGTGGCCCGCGTCCGCCTCTCCAACGGCAAGGAAGTCACCGCCTACATCGGCGGCGAGGGGCACAACCTGCAGGAGCACTCGATCGTCCTCGTCCGCGGCGGGCGCGTGCGTGACCTTCCCGGTGTGCGCTACCACATCGTCCGCGGCTCGCTCGACTGCCTCGGCGTCGAGAAGCGCAAGCAGGGCCGGTCGAAGTACGGCGCGAAGATGTCCAAGAAGTAATCCCCGGCGTCGCTGGGGTGTGTTCCACATCACGGGCAAGTAATCGTCGCGGGCCCGCCAGGCCTCGACGGTGAACAAACAGTCGCCTCGGCGACAGATGAGCCAAAGGAGTTTCGCTATGGCCGGCAGGATTACCGCCTCGGACAGCCAGCTTCGCCCCGACCCGCAGTACAACGACATGGTGCTGTCGCGGTTCATCAACTGCGTCATGTACGACGGCAAAAAGGCCGTCGCCCAGCGCGTGGTGTACGAGGCGATGGACCTGATCCAGAAGAAGCTCGAGAAAGAGACCGACCCGAACGCGCCGAAGGCGGCCCTCGAGGTCTTCACCCGGGCCATCGAGAACGTCAAGCCGATGGTGGAGGTCCGCTCCAAGCGCGTCGGCGGCGCCAACTACCAGGTGCCCATCCCCGTGAACCGCAAGCGTCAGCAGTCGCTGGCCTTCCGCTGGATCATCCAGGCCACCCGCGGCGCCAAGGGCCGCCCCATGGGCCACAAGCTCGCCGACGAGATCTTCATGGCTGCCCGCAACGAGGGCGCGGCCATCCAGACCAAGGACCAGACCCACCGCATGGCCGAGGCCAACAAGGCCTTCGCCCACTACGCCCGGTGAGTCTGACGCTCGGCGCCTGAAGCCGAGTATGACTGTCGTTCGAGAACCCGGGCCCGTGCCCGGGTTTTTTTGTTGGCGTTCCTATCCTCAGGCATGGCCGCGCCGACCGATCCCGCACTTGCCCGATATCACCGCCAGATGCTGCTCCCGGGCTTTGGCGAGGCGGGGCAGCGCCGCCTGCTCGGATCGAGCGTGCTGATCGTCGGGTGTGGGGCGCTCGGGTGTGTGTCGGCCGATGCGCTGGCCCGGGCGGGGGTGGGTCGGTTGTTTCTTGTGGACCGCGACATCGTCGAGACCACCAACCTCCAGCGGCAGATTCTCTACGACGAGGCGGACGCCCGGGATGGGGTTCCCAAGGCCGCGGCGGCCGCGCGCCGGCTGCGGGCGGTGAACTCGGGCATCGCCATCGAGCCGGTGATCGCCGATCTGAACGCCCGAAACGTCGAGCGGCTCATCGGCGGGCTTGGATCGTCGGGGGTGGTGGTGGATGGGACCGACAACTTCCAGACCCGGTATCTGCTCAACGACGGGTGTGTCAAGCTCGGTGTGCCGCTGGTGTATGGCGGCGTGGTGGGGACGGCGGGGATGAACATGACGATCCTGCCGGGCCGGACTCCGTGCCTGCGGTGTGTGTTTCCCGAACCGCCCGCACCCGGGTCCACGCCCACGTGCGATACCGCGGGGGTGCTCGGGCCGATGGTGAGCGCGGTGGCTGCGGCGCAGGCGGCGGAGGCCATCAAGGTGCTGCTGGGTCGCGATGACCTGCTGCAACCTACGCTGCATCAGTTCGACCTGTGGAACAACCAGCGGCACAGCATCGACCTCTCCGGGATCGACCGGTCGGCGTGCCCGTGCTGCGCGATGCGACGGTTCGACTTTCTCGAAGGCGACCGGAGCGATTCCGGAACGGCCGCGCTGTGCGGGACGAACTCGATCCAGGTGTTGCCGTCGGAGGCCGGCGCGGCCGTCGATCTTCGAGCGCTCGCCGCGAGGCTCGCGGCGCATGGAACGTTTACGACTACGGATCATCTCATTCGAGGCAGGCTGCACTCGGAAACCGCACGCGTGGGCGCCGAGCCGCTCGAACTGACCGTGTTTCGCGATGGCCGGGCGATTGTAAAGGGCACCGCCGATCCAGCCGCGGCTCGGTCGGTGTATGCCCGCTACGTCGGGGCGTAGCCTGCTCGGTCGGAGCGGGCGTAGGATGCTCGGAGAATATCGACACCCATCAATACAAAGGAGTCATCATGGGAACCACCGGAAAGTCCATCGCCAGTGCGGGCAACTTCAGCGTCATGTTCGGTGAGTCGCTGCTCAAGGACATCAAGAAAGAGACGTTTGCGCGCAAGCCCGTCGTGAACGGGCGGACCATCGACTGCAACCACCCGGCGTGGTGCTACGGGCACCTGGCCATCTACGCCGCCCGCGTGTGCGAGTGGGCGGGGATTCCCGCCGGTCCGGCGGCCGTGCCGGCGGGATGGGGGGAACTGTTCAAGAACGGCACGAAGTGCGTGGACGACCCCACCGGTACGATCTACCCGCCGATGGAGACGATCACGAGCCACTTCCTGAGCGGGTACAAGCACGTGATCGGCAAGCTCCCCGAGGTGGACGAGGCCCTGTTCGCCAGGCCGAATCCCGCGGGCGGCCGGATGTCCGAACTGGCCCCGACGATGGGCGGGGCGATCAACTTCCTGGTGACCGGACACCCCATGAGCCACCTCGGCCAGGTGAGCACGTGGCGGCGGTGCATGGGGCTCGGATCGGCGATGTGATCGAGCCAACGCGACCTCCAGGCAACGACAAGACCCCGCGATCGCGGGGTCTTTTTCTTGGCTCACGTCGTTTCGGGGGCTCAGGCCTCCGGGTTGCGGAAGTGCTCTTCCTGCACCGGGACGACCTGGGTGAGGATCTGCTGGAGCACGCCGGCGGGGGAGCGCATGGCGTCCACCTCGGCGATGATCTTCTTGTGGTAGCATTCGAGCACCGGGTAGGTTTCTTTCTCGTAGACCTGCCAGCGGCGCTGGATGACCTCGACCTTGGCATCGTCGGCGCGGTTTTCCTTGATGGCCCGGCGCTGCAGACGCTCGATCATCTTGTCCTTGTCCGGGCAGACGAGGTGGATGATCTTGAGCACCTTGATGTGCTTCTTCATGATCACGGCCTGCGCGGGGTTGCGCGGGATGCCGTCGAGCACCAGCAGGTCAACGTTGGGCTTGTAGATCGAGAGCGTCGTCTGGGCGAGGATGTTCTGGGCCCACATCTGCACCGTGACGTCGTTGGGCACGAGCTCGCCCCGCGAGGAGTACTCGCGGAAGATCCTGCCGATCTTCGAGTTCATGTCCATGGAGCGGAAGATCTCACCGCAGGAGACGTGGAAGAATCCCGGGATTTGTCCCAGGATCTTGCCCTGCGTGCCCTTGCCGGCGCCGGGCGCACCGAAGAGGAGGATGGTCTGGTAGCGTTGGGCCATTCGGGGTGGGGGGTGGGGCGCGAGAATCGGGCGGCATGGTGCGAGCACGGGGACACGGATCGACCCTTCCAGTCGGTCCCACAGGGCCGGAGCATAAAGCCCCCGGGCCGTTCGAGCAAGCCCGGGAATATCGGGGGCCGCCGATCCCGCGGGATCGATCGTTATCGGCCGCCCGCGGTGCGAGGGGGTGCCCTAGAAGAAAGCCCGGGCGAGCGCCCGGGCCTTGCGTGGGACGGCGTGGAATCGGGGGGTCATTACTTCTTCGTGGCGTCGCCTTCCTTGATGGCCTTGACGAGGTTCTGGGGCATCGGCCGGTACTCGAGGAACTCCATGGTGTTGGACGCACGGCCCTGCGACATGCCCCGCAGCGAGGTGGTGTAGCCGAACATTTCGGAGAGGGGGACCTCGCAGGTGATCATCTTGACCGGGTCGCGGTCCTCGGTGTCGATGATCATGCCGCGCCGGGAGGAGATATCGCCGGTGACGTTGCCGACGTAGTCGTTGGGGACGGTGACGACGACCTTCATGATGGGCTCGAGGAGCGTGGGGCCGGCGCGGTTGACGGCCTCCTGCAGGGCGATGCGGCCCGCCTGCTCGAAGGCGATCTGCGAGGAGTCGACGGCGTGGTAGGAGCCGTAGGTCAGCGTGACCTTGGTGTTGATGAGGGGGAAGCCCGCGTACACGCCGGTCTTGGCGGCCTGGCGGACGCCGTACTCGATCGACGGGATGAACTCCTTGGGGACCACGCCGCCGACGATGCCGTTCTCGAAGGCGAGCTGGTCCTCGAAGTCGAGCTCCTCGGCCTCGGCCTGGGCGGCGGTGAAGGGCTCGAGGGTGATGACGGCGTCGCCGAACTGGCCGCGTCCGCCGGTCTGCTTCTTGAACAGGCCGCGGACGTCCTCGACCTTCTTGGTGATGGTCTCCCGGTAGGAGACCTTGGGCTTGCCGACGTTGACGTTGATCTTCATGTCGCGGACGAGCTTGTTCTTGATGATCTCGAGGTGGAGCTCTCCCATGCCGGAGATGATGGTCTCGCCGGTCTCCTCGTCGAACTTGGAGCGGAAGGACGGGTCCTCGCGCCGGATGACGCCGAGGGCCTCGGAGAGCTTGCGCTTGTCGTCCTGGGTCTTGGGCTCGATGGACATGGCGATGACGGGCTCGGGGAAGAACATGCGCTCGAGCATGATGGGCTGCTCGGTGTCGCAGAGGGTGTCGCCCGTGTACGAGTCCTTGATGCCGACGACGGCCACGATGTTGCCCGCGGTGACCTCCTCGAGGGGGATGCGGTTCTGCGCGTGCATCTCGAAGATGCGGGAGGCGATCTCCCGCTTGGAGTTGCCGGGATTGACGATGCGGTCGCCCTTCCTGAGCTTGCCGGAGTAGACGCGCATGTAGGTCAGGTCGCCGTGCTGGTCGGAGACGACCTTGAACACCAGCGCGGAGAACGGGGCGTTCTCGTCGTGCGGGCGGGACATCTTGACGTCCTTGTCCCGCGGGTCGGTGCCCTCGACGTCGGGCTTCTCGTTGGGGGAGGGGAGGTAGTCCACCACGCAGTCGAGGAGGCGCTGGATGCCGATGTTGCGCAGGGCCGCGCCGCAGAGCACCGGGTAGCACTTGCGGGAGATGGTGCCGCCACGGAGGGCCTTCTTCATCTCGGGGACCTGGAGGGAGTCCGGGTCGGTGAGGTACTTGTCCATCAGGGCGTCGTCGAGCTCGGCGATCTTCTCGACCATGATGTGGCGCCACTTCTTGACGTCCTCGAGCATGTCGTCCGGGACGTCCTTCTCGATGACCTTCTCGCCCTTCTCGCCCTCGAAGAAGTAGGCCCGCATCGTCATGAGATCGACGATGCCCTTGTGCTCGTGGCCGAGGCCGATGGGCACCTGGATGGGCACGCCGTTGGCGCCAAGGCGGCTCTTGATCGTGGCGTAGGAGAACTCGAAGGACGCGCCGATCTTGTCCATCTTGTTGATGAAGCACAGGCGCGGCACCTTGTACCGGTCGGCCTGACGCCAGACGGTCTCGGACTGGGCCTCGACGCCTTCCTTGCCGTCGAACACGGCGCAGGCCCCGTCGAGCACGCGGAGCGAGCGCTCGACCTCGATGGTGAAGTCCACGTGGCCGGGGGTGTCGATCAGGTTGAGCTTGTATTCCTTGTCGTCCTTGATCCAGGGGCAGGTCGTGGCGGCCGACTGGATGGTGATGCCGCGCTCCTGCTCTTCCTGGAGAAAGTCCATGGTCGCGGTGCCCTCGTGGACCTCGCCGATCTTGTAGTTCTTGCCGGTGTAGTACAGGATGCGCTCGGAGACGGTGGTCTTGCCGGCGTCGATGTGGGCGCAGATGCCGAAGTTGCGGATGTAACTGAGGTCGGTGGCCATGGTGATTCTCGGTGTCGAAAGTGCGGGTCGAGTGCGGGTGTCGGGAACATCGCCCGGCGCTTGGCCCGTGCCTCACGTCGGGGACCTTGGATGTGGGTGGAGGAACGAGCGGGGCGGCCGGCAAGGGCTCAGCGCGAGTCGTTGTCGGGGTCTTCTTTGCCGGCGTCGTCGCCCATGGGAGTGCTCGATCAAAAGGGATGCTCGCCGTTGGGCGAACAAGGCCCGATCATAGACCCAAGGGTTGCCGAATCAACCCCGGTTCACCCCTACCATTGGCCCGATGAACCTCCCTTCGCCCCTCAAACGCCGGTACTTTGACAACGCGGCCACCTCATTCCCCAAGCCGCCGGCCGTCGCCGCGTCCATGGCCCGATTCATGACCGAGAACGGGGCCTCCGGACGGGGCGCCTACGCCGAGGCGCGGGCCGCCGGGCGGCTGATCCGCCAATGTCGCGAGCGCATCGCGCGGCTGGTCAATCTTGCCAGTCCGGAGCACGTCGTGTTCGGCCACAACACCTCCGACGGCCTGAATCTCGCCGTCAAAGGCGTGCTCGGGCACGCGCGTCGGCGGTTGGGCCCGGGGAATCCCATGCACGTCGTGGCGACGGCCATGGAACACAACTCGGTCCTGCGTCCGTTGAACGCCATGCGGTCGGCCGATCCGGGGTTGCGGGTTACGTTTGTGTCGGCCGACCCGGGGACGGGCATGGTCGCGCCGGAGGATGTCGGCCGGGCGATCCGGGCCGAAACCGTCCTTGTCTGCCTCAACCACGCCAGCAACGTGACGGGCGTCGTGCAGGATGTCGAGGCGATCGGCGCGGTTTGCGGCAAGCACGGCGCGGGAACGGGCGGGGCGGAGGGGCTGCTCTATCTTGTTGATGCTGCCCAATCGCTGGGCCACTGGCCCGTGGACATGGAGGCCGCCCACGCGGACCTGCTCGCGTTTCCGGGGCACAAGGGCCTGCTCGGACCGACGGGGACCGGCGGGCTGTGCATCCGCTCGGGCGTCGAGCGACGCCTCGACACCATCCGCGAGGGCGGCACGGGCAGTTCGTCGGAAGACGTCGCCCATCCGCAGGGGCTTCCCGACAAGTACGAATCGGGCTCGCACAACACGGTCGGGATTGTCGGGCTTTCCGAGGGGGTCGCCTGGCTGCTCGACCGGGGTGTCGATGCCTGCCGTTCCGACGAGGTTCAGCTCATCGATCGCATGTTTGCGGAGCTGCAGCCCGACTCGAACGGCCGGTGCGCGGGTGCGCCGGGGCTGCGGCTCCTGGGACCGACGACCTCGGAGCGACGGGTGGGGGTGCTGACGTTTGTCCACGACGACCTGAGGGCCCAGGAGTTGGCGGGGATTCTGGAGGCGAGCTACGGGGTGCTCACGCGGGCCGGCCTGCATTGCGCGCCGCTGGCCCACGAGACGCTCGGCACATCTCCGAACTCGACCGGCTCGCCCGAATCTCACCGCTCGGGGGGGCTGCGCCTGAGCCTTGGGCCGTTCCTGCTGGCCGAGGACATTGACTACGCCTGCGCTGCGCTCGCCGCAGTCTGTCGCGAGCACGCCCCGACGGCTCGGAACTAGAGGTCAACCCTGCACGTCGAGTCGCGGCCGCTCGGGCTCGTCCCGCTGGGGCTTGTAGTGGTCCTGCTCCTGCCGGTCGTCCTGGGTTTCCTCGTCGCCGTTGGGCTTGAGGTTGCGCACCGCATCCGCAGCCTGGGCCGCTTCCACGTCGATCTCCACCTCGTCGGCGGGTCGTGGGCGACCGTCGGGCTTTGCGGTTCGCTTGCCGGCGGAGTTCACGCGCTCGGCCTGGGTCATTCCCGCCAGCGATTGGGCGGCGGAAGGGGAGACGGCTCCGGTCGGGTTTCCCGGCCCAAACACGCTCATGCGAGACTATCGGCAGGTCCCCGGTTTGGGCTTTCACAAACCGGCGGTTTGGTGAAGAACTTTCCCCGCCAATCGTCGCGCACGGGCTTGGCCGCGGCCCCCGGTTGGACGATCATGGGGGATAGGATCAAGGCCCCGTCCGGCGGGCGTCCGGGCGGGTGAGTGCGACAGTGCCGCAGCCGTTCAAACGCCCTACAGAGATCGCCAATGAGTGGCAGCCAGGCCCAGCCGCAGCATTCTTCCCCGTCCGTCTCCCATCCCGCATCGAATCCCACCGCGGTCGGTCCGGCGGTGAACGCTTGGTCGGCCGAGTACCTCGAGGCCCAATACCAGCGGTTCAGGGCGGATCCCGCGTCGGTTTCCGGGGATTTGGCCGCGTTCTTTCAGGGATTCGACCTCGGTCTTGCCCGGCCGGGTGAGCAGGGGGCCGGATCGGCGGCATCGGAATCGATCTCGCCGCTCCAGAGCGCTGTTGAGGAGCTTACCAACGCGTATCGCGGGATGGGACACCTGATCGCGAAGATCGATCCGTTCGGGCGCGAGCGGCCCCGTCCCAAAGCGCTCAGGATGGAGGAGTTCGGCCTGACGGAGGCCGACCTGGACCGGCTCGTTCACAGCGAGGTCCTCCCCGCGCCGGTGAAGGTGCGCGAGGTGATCGCGCACCTGGAGCGGTACTACTGCGGGTCCATCGGGATCGAGTTCATGCACATCCCCGCCGACGAGGAGCGGGCGTGGTTCCGGCGCCGGTTCGAGGGCCCCGAGCGATCGCCTCCCCTGACGCGCGAGGAGAAACTCAGGCTGCTCGAGCAGCTCGTCGCCGTGGGGCAGTTCGAGCTGTTCCTTGGCAAGCGGTTCCAGGGCAAGAAGCGGTTCAGCATCGAGGGTGGCGAGTCCACCATCCCGCTGCTCAAGTTCATGACCGACCGGCTCGGGGAGACGGGCACGCAGGAGATCGTGATCGGCATGTCCCACCGCGGGCGGCTCGCGCTGCTGCGGCACTATCTGGGCAAGGACCTCGGCAAGATCTTCACCGAGTTCAAGGACATCTGGGCGGAGGGGACGCACCCCGGCGGCGGAGACGTGAAGTATCACCGCGGCTACTCGGGCGATCAGACGCTGCCCGACGGGCGGATGGTCCACCTGTCGCTGCTCAACAACCCCAGCCACCTGGAAAGCCAGGACGCCGTGGTCCTGGGACGGTGCCGGGCCAAGCAGGACCTGGTTCCCGGCGGCCGGCAAGCGGGGATGCGGGGGACGTGCTCGCTCTCGATCCACGGCGACGCCGCGCTGCCGGGCCAGGGGGTCGTGGCCGAGTGCCTGAACCTGCAGAAGCTCGATGGCTACTCCGTGGGCGGCACGCTGCACGTGGTGATCAACAACCTCATCGGTTTCACGACCGACCCCGAGGACAGCCGCTCGACCGAGTACTGCACGGACATTGCGAAGATCATCAATGCGCCGGTGCTGCACGTGAACGGCGACGATCCCGAGGCGGTGGGGCGTGCGGCCCGGGTCGCGGCCGACTACCGGCAGGGGTTCCAGAAGGACATCTTTGTCGATCTGGTCTGCTTCCGGCGCTACGGCCACAACGAGGCGGACGAGCCGGCGTTCACGCAGCCGAAGTTGTACTCGCTCATTCGTTCCCACCCCGGCACGCCGGAGACGTACGCGAGCCAACTGATCCAGGAGGGTGTCGTCACCCGCGAGCAGGCCGACGCGTTGACGCAGGCGACGTGGGACGGGATGCACGAGGTGTACGTGGACGCCATCGACAAGCACCACCCGGTGAACCCGGGCCCCCCGCCGGGCAGGGGCATCTGGCAGGGACTCGACGGCCAGTACACGTTCGAGTCGCCCAGGACCGCGGTGGACCCGAGGGTGGTCGCCGAGGTGTGCGCTGCGCTGGGGCGGACGCCCGAGGGCTTCAACGTTCACCCGAAACTCAAGGGGATGCTCGCCGATCGGTCCAGCCTGCCGACGACCAACAAGATCGCGCACAACGACGCGGAGATGGTCGCCATCGGCACGCTGCTCCTCGAGGGCACGGCGGTCCGCCTGAGCGGGCAGGACTCGCGGCGGGGCACGTTCACCACCCGTCACGCCGTGCTTCGCGATGAGCAGACCAACGAGCGGTACACGCCGCTGGATCACATCCGCGAGGGCAGGCAGGCGTTGTTCAACGTGTGGGACAGCCCGCTGAGCGAGTACTCGGTCATGGGCTTCGACTACGGCTACAGCCGCGCGAATCCGAGGGCGCTGGTGATGTGGGAGGCCCAGTTCGGCGACTTTGCCAACGGGGCCCAGATCGTGATCGACCAATATCTCGCGGCCAGCGAGATCAAGTGGCACCGGTGGGCCGGCCTGGTGCTCCTGCTGCCGCACGGCTACGAGGGTCAGGGGCCGGAGCACTCCTCGGCCCGCCTGGAGCGATTCCTGCAACTGTGCGCCGATGAGAACATGGAGGTCGTGTACCCCTCGACGGGGGCGCAGACCTTCCACATGCTCAGACGGCAGATGCTGCGGAACTTCCGCAAACCGCTGATCGTGATGACGCCCAAGAAGTTCCTGCGCATCCCGACCGCGACGGTGGACGAGCTCTCGACGGGGGCGTTCCAGCACGTGATGGACGATCCGGCGTTCACCAGGGGGGGCAACGGCATGGGCGGGATGACCGGGCTCGCGACGAGCGCCGTGACGCAGGTCGTCTATTGCACGGGCAAGATCTTCCACGAGATGGCCGAGCGGCGGGAGCAGACGGGGCGCAAGGATGTCGCCCTCATCCGCATCGAGCAGCTCTATCCGTTCCACACCGAGGCCGTGAAGGCGGTGGACGCGAAGTATCCCAAGGCGGCCAAGAGGGTGTGGGCCCAGGAAGAGCCGCGCAACCAGGGCGCGTACATCTACATCGCCGACAAGTTCCTCGAAGAGTTCGGGTGGCGGCCGCGGTTCATCGGGCGTGCCGCGTGTGCGTCCCCGGCGACCGCGTCCGAGGAGAGCCACAAGCGGCAGCAGGACGAGATTCTCTCGGAGGCCGTCGCACCGCTGCCGCCCCACGAAAACACGGCGGACGATCGGGCCCACGGCGCGGCCAACGGAACCGGCGGCAAGCCCACAAACAGGATCAAGCACCTCACCCCCTGAGACCCCGGCGTCTTGGCGGTGGACCTTCTTCGGAGTTCGCAGCATGGCGGTTGACATTGTGATCCCGGCGGCCGGCGAGAGCGTGACGAGCGGCGTGGTGTCGCGCTGGCTCAAGAACGACGGCGACTACGTGAGGCGAGACGAGGATGTGCTCGAACTCGAGACCGACAAGGTCACGATGGGCGTTCCGTCTCCGGCGGCGGGCGTGCTGAAGATCGCCGTCGGCGCGGGCGAGACGGTGAGCATCGGGCAGAAGGTCGGGGCCATCGACGACAAGGCCGCGGCACCCGCGGGCGGGGGCGCGCCCGCCAAGGCCGCTCCCGCGGCGCAGTCCAGCAACGGCAAGGCCGCGCCGGCCGTGGCCACCGAGGATGTGCGGGCCACGCCGCTGGCGAAGAAACTCGCCGACGAGCATGGCGTGAACCTGTCCGGCGTTCACGGAACCGGGGCGGGCGGGCGCGTCCGCGAACAGGATGCGCAGACGAACATCGAGGGCAAGGGGCGCGGTGGGGGGGGGGGGGGGGGGGGGGGGGGGGGGGGAGCGCTCGTGGCGGCGACGGTGGCCGCGCCGAGCCCGGCACGACCGGCTCCGTCCGCACCGCCCTCCGCAAAGCCGGAAGGTGGTGGCACGAGCCGTCGGGAGCGGATGTCTCCCTTGCGGCAGCGCATCGCGGCGAGGCTGGTGGAGGCCCAGCACACGGCCGCGATGCTCACGACGTTCAACGAGTGTGACATGTCGGCGGTGATGGCGCTCCGGTCGCAATACAAGGAGCAGTTCGAGAAGAAGCACGGCGTCGGGCTGGGCTTCATGTCCTTCTTCGTCAAGGCCGTGGTCGGCGCCCTCAGGGCGTTCCCGACGGTGAACGCCTCGATCGTGACGGGAGACAAGGGCGACCTCGAGATCGAGCACCACGACTTCTACGACGTGGCCGTTGCCGTGGGCACGCCCAAGGGCCTCGTGGTCCCCGTGCTGCGCGGCTGCGATCGCCTGTCGTTCAACCAGATCGAGGCCGGGATCAAGGACCTGGGCGCCCGGGCCAGGGAGGGCAAGCTCGCCCTCGCGGAGATGCAGGGCGGCACGTTCACGATCACCAACGGCGGCGTCTATGGCTCGCTGATGAGCACGCCGATCCTCAATCCGCCGCAGTCGGGCATCCTCGGCATGCACGCGATCAAGAGCCGGCCGATCGAGGATGCGAAGAGCCCGGGCTCGATCGTGCTCCGGCCGATGATGTACCTCGCCCTTTCGTACGACCATCGGCTCGTCGATGGGGCGGAGGCGGTGCAGTTCCTCGTGGCGGTGAAGAACGCGATCGAGGACCCGCAGCGGCTGCTCATCGGGCTATAGGCACACGGCGGGATTGGTTTGCCGGCGTGCGTCGCCGCCGCCCGGACTGCCAACGACGATCGACGAGGACGCGGGCTCGGGCGTTTGCTCGGGGCGGGGCTCTCTCGGGCACTCGGTTGCGCACGCGTCGGGTCAGAAGCATCGCTCACCGGGCAAGGCGGCGGCCTGCCGGATCCAACCCGCGAGCGTTTGCTCGTCGGGTTGGTCGTGCTCGTGGATATGGAAGTATCGCACACCCGGCTTCTTGGACGCAACGGGGGGAAGCGGGCGGAGGGATGTGCCGCGGAAGAAGGCCACCTTCACGTACTTGGTGATGCAGTGCACGCCGAGGAACCAGCCTTGGCCCTCGAGGCCGTAGAAGGGCGAGTTCCACCGCACGGCCTTGCGGACGTTGGGGACCGTGCGCACGATGAGGGCATCGAGGCGGCGTCCAACGTCGCGTTTCCATCCCGGCATGGCCGCGATGTAGGCCTGCACGGGGCCGTCGCCGTCGGCCTTGGCGATCTGCGGGTTGCCGCCGGCGAGGAGGCGTGGCGGGGGGGCACTTCGCGCTCGCCTGACGGTCGAACCGGGGGCCTTTGTCGGATGGGTGGGCTTCGGAGTCTTCTTGGATTTCAACCGGGGCATGGCATTCACTCCAACTCCTGGGATGGTAGAGGAACTTGGCACGAGAGCGGCGAGGCGATCGATGCATCCTTTGCATCTTCGTTGGGGCCCTTTTTTTTGGTCGCCCCACGCGTCGTCAGGCCTTCTCCACGATCCCGGCGGCGCGGCGCCATTGCTTGAGCTGGCCGAGGTGATGCGGCGGGTGCGCCACGAGCAGCGCGATGGCGATGTGCCCGATGGTCGGCGAGGAGGGGCGGTACTTTTCCGGCGAGGGTCTGGGGAAGTAGTCGGCGTGCTTGTCGGCGACGGCCGCGGCAAGCCTCGCGTTGCGGTCTCTGAACCGGTCAATGAGATCTCGTTTTGTCGCATAGGCGGCGCGATCGACCACGGGCGTGGTGCCGTACCCGTACCGCTCCATCTCGGCGTCGGCAGTCGGGGTGGGCACGCTCGGGTCGTCGAGCATCGAGAGCAACGTTCCCGCGTATGCGTTGAGGTGCGACAGCGTCCACGCCGGGTGGTTGACGATGGCCCCGGGCTGCTCGGTCATGCGTGATTCCGGAACGTCCTCGACGGCATCGAGGAGAAACCCGTTGACCATCGCGTGGATGCTCAGGATCGCGCCGATCGTGTCGTAAGAGTCGCGGGGACGGGTGCTCATGATGAACGCTCCGCGCTGAAACAAAGATGGCCCCGGCACTTGCCGGGGCCATCACACCTGCTGAATCGGGGTGAAAGGATTTGAACCTTCGACCTTCTCGTCCCGAACGAGACGCGCTACCAAGCTGCGCTACACCCCGGAAGTTGTCTTCCGAATCGACGCCAAGGCTAGGCCGGAGCGGAGGGGGAAACAACCCTGGCGAAGCCGACGTATCGGCGCTCGCGGGGCCCATATCCGCCCAATAACACGATCAGTGGAAGTTTGCGGTCTCGGCGGGGAACTTGGGCGGGCCGTTGAGATAGACGTTGTCGTCGCGTGCGCCGGGGTCCTTGTCGGGTCCCGAGGAGTAGAAGTAGCCGCGGCCACCGGTGCACAGGCCCTCGTCGGCGTGCCCAACGGCGGTCTGGGTCGGTCGGAAGGATCGGAGGAAGCTCTCGATGTGGGTTCCGCCCCCGGCCCGCTTGCCGACGAACTGGCGTTCCTGATCTCGCCCCGTGGTGACCTGCGCGTTGGTGATCGGGTTGTAGTATTCGCCGTACCCGCCGTCCCACCGGGGATGAACGAATCTGATGGGGTTGCCCCAGGAGTCTTTGAGCACCGGAACCTTCACCGTGTTGTCGGTGGGAAACATGTTCTGTGAGCTGGTGAGAATGGCCGTGGTCAGGTATCGGCTGTCGGCCCGGAGGATGGTCTCCTTCAGCGACGGATGCTGGCCCGTCGCGAGCAGAAGCAGACCCAGACTGGGCTCGGGCGTGCTCGACAGCTTGACGTATCCATCCACCACGGCGAACTCGTTGCCGAGGGCGTCGCGCCACACCGACGCCACGCCCGAGTCCTTCTCGCTCGTCACGGCTGTGTAGGCCTGGTCGAGGGAGATGAGCAGCGACCTGGTTGCCTGCGCCTGCGAGTTCACCCGCACCTTGTTCCCCACCATCAGCCCCAGCGATGTCAGGATCGCGATGATCGTGATGACCACGATGATCTCGATGAGCGTGAACCCGCGGTCGATGGTTTCTCTCCGGTCGGCTGTCTGCTGTTGGCTGCGGACCTTCATCGTGGTGCTCCCGGGAGTATCGCGGCCGCAATCTCCGCATCGCGCCGCCGCCCCGCCCCAAAACAGTACGCACACCCCGGCATTCCCCTTGCCCGATCCCGTTCCGTCCGCCTTCCATACGCCCGGCGCGGGCCTTCGGATGCCGCTTCTCGCACCCGGGGGGGCATTCGGGCGTACAACAGGTTCAATCCGAACTCCTGTCCCTCTGGCACGATACCGTCACCGACGCATGTCCAGACCCCTCCTTGCCTCGTTTGTCCTGTGGATCGGCGCCCTCGCGACGGCGGTCGCCCTGCCCGGATGCACGACTTTCCAACCCGCCGACCCATCCAGGGCCAGGTCGTATGCCGCCCCTGCCCCGCTCGCCGCGACGGACTGGCCGGCCCGGAAGACCGACAATCTCGAAGCCCTGTGCGCGGCCACGCCGAAGGCGATCTATTCCCTCGTGGTCGATGGTTCGCCGTCGGCCAAGGACCTGCCTGAAGAGGTCAGACGCGTGGTCAATCGACCGGCCGCTCGAATCGCCTACTGCGGGGTCCATGGTCCGGGGCTGCTCCGGGTGTTCCAGTCGCGCCGCGCCGACTCCGATCGGGCCGGCGTGATGCGGTTCGTGTCGTATTCCACCCGATCCGACCTGCCCGTCGATCCGCGATTCACCAAGTACGCCGAGCGCCGGATGCGGGAGCTCGCCGGTCGCGCCAAGGACCTGGGCGCCGAGGTGCGGCCCGCGGACGCCGGCCTGCTGGCCATGCTCACCGAGGGCACGGCGATCCGGCTGGTGGAGCCCTCGGGCAAGACGCCCATCCGGGGCACCATCGTCTACATGTCGGGGCTGGGGAGCATCCCGTACGAGCAGGCGATCGCCGACGAGCTCTCCGCGCGGGGGTGGTGGCTGGTTCGGATCGCCACGCCGCGCGTGTGGTGGTATGAGTCCAAGCCGTGGTACGTTGGTTCCCGGGAGGATGTGCCGCGGGTGGCCCGGCAACTCGCCGGGGTGCTCGACGATCTGGTGGCGGAGCCCGCGTACGCCGCGCAGGCGGTGCTGGACTATCTGGCCGAGGCCCGCCCCGAGGTCCCGCAGCATCCGCTGGCAATTGTCGGCTTCAGCGCGGGATCGCTGGCCGCGCCGGCGATCGTGGCCCGCACGCCCGAGCGGTTCGACGCGGCGGTGATCGTCGGTGGAGGGGCGAACCTGCTGGAAATCTCCCAGAAGAGCGATCTCACGGATGGAGGGATTCGTCTGGCGTGGCCCGACAATCAGCCGCGCGGCGACTGGCGGGAGCAACTCTTCCGCGACTATCTCACGTTCTCGAAACTCGACCCGTACCACACGGCGAGGTTTCTGCGCAACAAGCCGGTCCTCACGGTGCTGGCGAACCTGGACCTGACGGTGCCCGCGGCCAACGGGTGGCTGCTGTGGGATCGGCTGGGCCGCCCCGATTCGTACAACCATGTGGGCGAACACCGCACGTTGTTCTTCACCCTCCACGGGCAGGCCCGGCGGATCGCCGATTGGCTCGAGAACGCGACGGAGCACCTCCGGCGCGATCCCGTCGCCCATGCGCCCGGATTGTCATCGCCCGCCCTGCCCCAGCCGCAATAGGCTCCCGCGGCAAGCCTGTCGGCCGACGCCGGGCCGGCCGGTACACTCATCCACCCCGGAGACCCGCCCATGCTGACCCGATGCGTCGCTCTGCTTGCCGCCACCGTTTCTACGGCCGCGATGGCCGAGATCAAGGTTGAACGAATCGAGTACACCCACGGAGCGGCCAAGCTCGAGGGCGTCCTGGCCTACGACGACGCGATGAAGCCGGGAGAGAAGCGCCCCGGCGTGCTGGTCTGCCACGAGTGGTGGGGGAACAACGAGTACTCCGAGTCGCGGGCGAAGCAGCTGGCCCAACTGGGATACGTGGCCTTCGCCCTCGACATGTACGGCAAGGGCAAGGCGACCAAGGACCCCAGGCAGGCGTCGGAGTGGATGGGGGAGCTCATGTCCGACCAGAAACACATGCGAGACCGTGCCGAGGCGGGGCTGGCGGTGCTGGCCGACAATCCTCGTACAGATTCGGCCAACCTCGCCGTTGTCGGATATTGCATGGGCGGGACGGTGGCCCTCGAACTCGCCCGGAGCGGGGCGAGGCACACCGAGCACCTCAAGGCCGTCGTACCGTTCCATGCCTCGACGCTCAAGGCCGCGAATCCGGCGGACAATGCCAACATCAAGGGGACGGTGCTGGTCTGCCATGGGCAGGACGACACGTTCGTCAAGCCCGAGCAGATCGCCGGCTTCCACGAGCAGATGACCGGGGCGGGGATCGACTATTTTTTCATCTCGTTCGCCCACGCCGTGCACGCCTTCACGAATCCCGATGCCGACAAGGCGGGCGTTCCGGGGGTGAGGTACAACGAGAAGGCCGACAAGCGGAGTTGGGCCGCGATGAAAAACCTGCTCGGAGAGGTCTTCGGCGCCAAGCCCAAGGCGGGGAAGCCTCGTGCGAAATAGACGCATCCCCCGGTGCGTTCGGCGGGTCGTCGGCAGTCGAGTTCTCGGCACTCGAGGGGGCGGGACTCGGCACCCGTAACCCGACGGGCATCCGGCACATCCCGCACATCCCGAACCGGCGCGCGACGCTGCACGAGTTCCGCTGCGCCCCCGCCTATTTCGGGGGCAAGATCGACGATGTCCACTCACCCGGCGCGGCCACACCTCCGCCCGGATTGCAGGAGGCATCGTCATGGGCTGGAAGATTGCGTCGCTTGGAATCATCGTTGTTATCGGCGGGTGTCTGACCGCCGCGGCCATCGAACCGTCGCGGCCAAAGACCGCCTCCGACTTCGCTCTCTACAGCATCCGGGGCAAGCGCGTGCACCTGGCGGACCTTCGGGGCAAGCCGGTGGTGATCGATTTCTGGGCGTCGTGGTGCGGGCCGTGCCGCGCGGCGATCCCCGCCCTGGAACGCATCCACCAGGATTTCAAGGAGCGCGGAGTCGTGGTGCTGGGCATCAACTGCAACGACACGAAGGACCCCGCGCAGACCATGCAGGATCTCGGCGCAACGTACCCAGCGCTCGTCGGCGGTGACTCGGTCGCAAAGAGCTACGGGGTCGAGGGGCTGCCGACGATCATCGTGGTGGGAGCCGACGGGGAGATCCTGTACCGCGAGACCGGGTTCAGCTCCATCATGGAGCGTCGCATCGGCGAGGTCCTCGAGAAGGAACTCGCCAAGTCGGCGGCGCTCAACGCGGACGCCTCGCCGAACTGATCGCGGCACGGGTGGCTCGGATCATCGCCGGGGCCAGAGCAGCGACGGGGACACACCGATGGAGTGCCCCGCGCTCTGCCACTTCTTGATGGCCTCGATGGGCCACACCAGCATGATCACGTTGAGCGTCAGGTTGTCCTTGATCGTGGCCGCCATCGCCACCTCCACGGCCACGAAGAGCAGCAGCGTCCACTTCCAGCCTATGAGGCGGGCCACGAGGACGCCCAGCGCGGCGGCGAGCACGTCGCCCATCGAGTTGATGATGCTGTCGCCGACGTAGCCGATCGAGATCGTCTCGGCGCGATACCGCTGGATGATGAACTCGGAGTTTTCGAGCACCTCCCACGCGCACTCGACAAGATTGGCGACGCAGAACTTCCAGGCGAAACTCATCCGCTGCCACGGCCCGGGAATCCACGCGAGCATGGCGTAGAAAACCAGGCCGTGGGCCAGGTGCGAGAAGGCGTATGGGTCGGCGAGGTGCTGCGAGCAGTGCTCGGACCAGATGTCCGACTCCCAGAGGTACCCTTGCCCGCAGGCGCACCACCACCGGCGACCCTCGAGCCACTCGGCCCCCGCGGTGGCGCCGACGACCGCGAGGGAGATGATCCAGGGGAGGGAGGCTGCGCGGCGCGAGGTCATGGGGCCAGAATAGCGAGGGGGTGCCGGTGGGGCACGATCAGCGCGCGGCGACAAGCCCGAAGCGCGTTCGGACCCGCTGTTCCACCACCGCAAATACCCACCGATCGACCACCATCCCCACGGCGACCATCACACCCATCACGGCCACCACCTGCGCCACGTCGGCGAACTCGCGCCCCGCGCTGAGCAGGAAGCCCACTCCCCGGCGCTGGGTCATCAGGATCAGTTCGGCCCCCAGCAGCGACCGCCACGCGAACGAGAACCCCTGCCGGAGCATCCCCACCAGCGCGGGAAGGCTCGCGGGAAGGAGCACGTGCACGTACAGGCGCCAGCCCCGCGCGCCCATCATCCGCCCGGCCGCGCGGTAGATCGGGGGCAGGCTTCGGAGTCCGTCGCGCATGGCGATGGCCATGGAGAACGCGCTGCCCATGACCAGCACGAACAGGATGCCCCGCTCGTTGATCCCCAGGATCAGAACGGCCAGCGGGACCCAGCACACACTCGGTAGCGTCTGCAACCCCAGGAAGAGCGGCCCGAGCAGTGAGTTGAGAAAGGCCGATCGCCACAGCCCGATCCCCACGACCAGCCCGAGGATCATGGACGCCCCGAAGCCCACGGCCAGCCTCGCGCCGCTCACTCCAAGCGCCACCACGAGCGGGCTGCCCACGATGCTCCGCGACCCCGCGCCCGGCGCGCCGGGCGGGCCGGGCCACGCGCCGTGCAGCGGCTCCCCGAATCCGGTCCGGACGTTCAACATGCCCAGGGTGGCGTCGAGCACGTGCGAGGGGGCGGGAAAGATCCAGGGTCGCCAGCCGACCACGCGGTACGCGCCCTCCCAGGCGAGCACGACGGCCACCCAGACGGCGATGAGCTGCGCGCGTCTAGCCCATCGCGGGGCGGCCGACCATGGCTTCCACTTCGGCGTTGACACGCGTGACTTCCTCCTGGATCTCCAGCCGGACGATATGCCCGAGTTCGCCGAGTTCCGGGCTGTCCATCGGGCGGGGATGGGGGATCGGCACGGGGATCTCCTTGCGGATCCGCCCCGGGTGCGCGCTCATGACGAGGATGCGGTCGGCCAGTCGAACGGCCTCGCCCACGGAGTGCGTGACGAACAGGCAGGTGTGCCGGGTCTCCCACCAGACCCGCTGCAACTGCTCGTGCAGGAGCGTGCGGGTCTGGGCGTCGAGAGAAGCGAAGGGCTCGTCCATGAGCAGCACGGCGGGTTCGAGCACCAGCGCGCGGGCGATGGCGACCCGCTGGCGCATGCCGCCGGAGAGCTCGTGCACCAGGCGTGCCCCGGCGCTGGAGAGGCTCACCATGCGGAGCGCCTCGGCCACCCGCCCCTCGCGCTCGCCCGCGGGAACGCCGAGCATCTTGAGGCCGAACCCGACGTTCTCGGCGGCGGTGAGCCACGGGAACAGCGCGTGCTCCTGGAAGACCATCGCGCGATCCGGCCCCGGCCCGCCGATCTCGCGGCCGTCGAGCATCGCGCGCCCGCTGGTTGGCTTCACCATTCCCGCCGCGATGTGCAGCAGGCTGGTCTTGCCGCACCCGCTGGGGCCCACGACCACGACAAACTCCCCGGGATCGCAGCGCAGCGTGATGCCGTCGAGGATCATCCCCGGGCCCGACGGCGGGCGATACCGCACGTCCACCAGCTCGAGCCGCCCCCGCGGTGCACCGCCTTCTTTCCTGGACGCACGACCGCCCGGCGTGACCTCGATGCGAGGCACCTCCAGCCCGGGCCTGAGCTGCGAGGACGTCACGGTGCCTCCGGCGAGGCGGCCCCTGCCGATTCCACCGCTCCTGCGTGGTGAGTGGACGATGCCCTGGCACGCTCGAGACACCGGGTGTCCACCAGCAAGCCGACGTCCGGCACGCTTCGGGCCAGGCCAAGGTCCGACGCCCAGGTCGCGAACGTCGCGATCTCGGATGGCATTGGCTCGCTCGTGAACACCACTCTCGAGAGCGCCGCGGTCAACAGGTCCTCCGACAAGCCCTTGCCGCCGAGTTTTTCGAGCGCACCGGCGATCGACGCAACATGCTCACGCGGCCGCTCCGCCAGCCGCTTCGTCCAGGACGTGTGGGCGACAAGCAATCTCTCGACCACGTCGCGGTGTTGTTCGAGAAACTCCGGCGTCGCCACCACAAGCGTGAGCGGGAAAAGCCGGTCGGGCCAAAGCTCCTTCTCCTCAGCGACGACGACGCCGCCCGCCTCGGCGACGAGGCGAGACGCCCACGGCTCCACGGCCCAGGCCGCGTCGATGCGTCCGCGGGACATCATCGCGGCCTGCTCGGCATTCGCGATGGGCATGACGCCGTCGGCGCCGGTCTGCATGAGCACGGTTTCGAGGTAGTGCCTGGCGGAGATGTCCTGCGTGTTGCCCAGTTGCGGCGTGGCGAGGCGCTTGCCCTTGAGATCGGCCAGAGTTCGGATGCCCGAGCCGGGGCGGGCCACGACGACCACGCCGTTGGCGGCCGCGCCGGCGATGACGCGGATGCCCTTGCCGCGGCTCTGGACGAAGGCGTTGACGGCGGGGCTTGGCCCGATGTAGCCGATGTCGATCTCGCCCGCGAACAGGGACTCGATCAGCGAGGGCCCGGCGTTGAAGGTCCGCGCGACAAGCGTTGAGGGCGCGACGGCCTTGGCGAAGTCGCCCGAGTCCACGCCGAGCAACGCCTGCGCGTGGGTCACGTTGGCGAAGTATCCGATCCGAACCTGCTTGGGAGCTGCCGTCCTCGGGGCCGGAGTCGCCTTGGGGGCTGGGGTGGGGGCGGCTGCCTTCTCGCCGTCGCCGCTCCGGGCCGGGCATGACGCCGCCATGGCCAGCAGAGCGGCCAGCGCCATCATTCGCACCCGCGTCGCTCCGCCACCAACGCCCATGCGGACTCCTTACTCCCTTGGCCCGGCCGCGAGGTCGCCTCACGCTATGGACGGGCCACGTCCGCCGGCGCCTGAGCAAACTGGCTGGCCCGATCGCCCGGAAACTGCCTGATCCCCGACTGGTCGGGCGTGTGGCCCTTGCCGCGCAGGTCCGTCGGCGTCTTTTCCGGGAGGACAAAGTCGTCCGGCGCCAGCGTGGCGTTGTGCTTCATCACGGCGTCGGCCGCCCTGAGCATGGTGTCGTCGGCGTGCTCGAAGCAGTTGCGGTAGTACTCGCGGATCTCCACCTCGGCCAGGTCGAAGAAGTGCAGGGCGGCGGCCTTGTCGCGCTGGAACTCCAGGTCGGTGGCGGCGTCGTTGCCGGCGTGCTGGCGGATGTCGGCGTCGAGCTTGCTGAGCGTGCAGGCCCAGGCGTGGAGCAGGATGGCGCTGTTGCCCAGGCGGGCCTGCACGGCCTGGCGTTCGAGCATGGCCACGTCGTACTTCTTGCTCAGGATCTTGAACAGGTAGGTGTGCTCGCGGACGAGGCGCGACATGCGGTCGGCCACGGTGCGCAGCTCCGGATGCACGCCGGTGATGACCGGGAGCCGCCGCCGGATCCCCATGTACACCTCCATCCCCAGCGGGATGGCCAGCTTCATGATCTCCGGTCGGAAGGAGTTCTTGATGGCCTTGCCCAGATAGGCCCCCAGCGGCTCGTCGGGGTCCTTGAGCAGGGCGTTCTTCACTCCGAGCATCATCTCGGCGAGCTGCTTGCCGCCGTAGCCGAAGATGAACGACCACATCAGGTCGTTGGCCCCCTCGACGATCAGGTTGATGCGGGAGTCGCGGAAGACCCGCTCCACCTCGTTCTCGGTCATGTACGACTCGCCGCCCATGACCTGCATGCCGTCGTTGACCACGCGCCAGCCGTACTCGCTGCAGAAGGTCTTGCACGCGGCGGTCTCGACCATGATGTCCTCGTCGTGCCGGTCGAGCATGCCCGTGGTCATGTAGAGCACGGCGTCGATGGCGTAGTCGTACGCGGCCATCCGGGCGATGCGCTGCCGCACGAGCTCCTTGTCGGCCAGGGGCTTGCCGAACTGGTAGCGCGTCATGCCCCACTTGGTCGCCTGGTCGCGGACCTTGCGGGCCCCGCCGAGCATGCCCGCGCTGAGCGTGCACCGGCCGTAGTTCAGGCACGAGAGGGCCATCTGCAGGCCGCGCCCCTCCTTGCCGAGCAGGTGCGACTTGTGCACGCGCGCGCCGTGGAAGCGGATGCGTGCCTGCCACGTGCCGCGGATGCCGCACTTGCTGCGGTTCTTCTGGAAGATGTCCACGCCGTCCATCCACGGGTGCATCACGAGCGCGCTGATCTTGCCCTTGCCGTCGGGGGTCTTCTCGCGGCACATGACGGTGAAGAGCCCGGAGATCGCCCCGCTGGTGGCCCACTTCTTCTCGCCGTAGACGACGTAGTGATCGCCGTCGCGCTCGAAGTATGTCTCCTGCCCGCCCGCGTCGCACCCGACGTTCGGCTCGCTCAGGCAGAACGCGCTGAGCCAGTCCTTGGCCAGGCGCGGCAGCCATCTCTTCTTCTGCTCGTCGCTGCCGAAGAGCATCACGGCCTTGCACCCGATCGACTGGTGCGCGCTCACGAGCACCGCCGTGGAGCCGCAGGAGAACCCGATCCGCTCGAGCACCCGGTTGTACGAGGTGATCCCCATCCCCAGCCCGCCGAACTCCCTGGGGATCGTCATCCCCAGCACGCCCAGCGAGAAGAGTTTGTCGATCACCCAACGGGGGATCTCCTGTTCCTGGTCGATGGCGATCGCGGGATGCTCGTTCTTGAGATAGTCGTCCAGGCGGGCGAGCAACTGGTCGCACTCGGCCTGCTCGCGCGTGTCCTGCTTGGGATAGGGGAAGTAGAACTCCTCCTTGATGTTGCCCCAGAAGAGATTCTTCACCGGGCCCATCTTCGCGGGCTCTGCGCCCAGCCACTCCTCCGCTTCCTCGAGGAGTTTCCGGTCGTCCGCCTTGATGCCTTTGAGATTCTTGAGATCGGACATGGGTGCCTCGATGGTACGGGCGGAATGGCCCGGTTATTTCTTCGCCTTGTCAAAGAACGCCTGGATCGCCGCCCGGCCCGCGGGGGTGTTGCGCAGGCGGGTGAGTTCGGTCCGCTCCAACTCCAGCGCGGCCGCCCACCCCTCGTCGAGGCCCGCGCGGACCCCGTCGAGCACGGCCCTGGCCGCCTCGCCGTCCGACTTCTCTTCGGCGAGCTTCGCCATCGCCGAGAGCACCGTTGCTTTCACGCCCGGCCGCCCGATCCATCGCGACGGCGCCCCATCGCGCGGGGGAATCCCGCCCGGCCGGCCCATGGTCGCCCGCGCCGCGACCACCCAGGCCTTGGCCGCGGGGATCAGCTCGGCCTCGCTGGCGGCAACCGCATCGAACATCCCGGCCTTCACGGCCTCATCGAAGACCATGGGCTTGCCCAACGCCGTCCGCCGGATGGCCTCCAGCGGATCGATGCGAGCGGGCCACAGGTTTGTGCCGCCCCACCCCGGGCAGATGCCCAGGCCCGCTTCGGGCAGGCCGACGGGATACGGCTTGCCCGAAGCGCTCGGCGCGGCCGCCAGCCCGTCGCAGTGCATCGCCAGTTCCAGCCCGCCGCCGAGGGCGGCCCCGTTGATGGCCGCGACGGTGGGGCAGGGGAGATCGGCGATCATCCCGAAGACGCGTTGTCCATGCGAGAGATAGGCATCGAGCTTCCGATCCGAGTCCGGATCTTCTGGATTGGCCTGGATGGTCTTGAGATCCGCCCCGGCGACAAAGACGCGGGTCGAGGCGGAGGCGAGCACGAACCCGGTCATTGCGCCCGGCAGAGCGTTGAGCGTCATTTCCAGCCGGCGGATCAGCGGGTGGTCGAGCACCACCACCGGCGAGCCCGCCTGTTCCAGTCGCGCCACCACCACGCCCGCCGTCGGTCCCGCCTCGTCGATCGTCCACGTCAGGGGCGTGATGTCGTTGGTCATGGGTGGTCCACAGCGAATGGGCATTCGCGGAGTCGCGAAAGTCCGGCGTCAAGAGGCCCGCCCTCGAAGGCAGTGTACCACCCCGCCAAGGCACCGAACACCCTGCGGAAACTCCGGTTTCGGCGAGGCCTCGGGCCGATAGACTTGGTGGACTTTGGCCATGCCTTCCCATTCCATAGTGGATACCCGACAGCCGGACCCCCACGGAGTTGTGGGTCTGCCCATCTTCCCATAGTATTCACCCCACATGCCCCGACCGAACCCGCCGATCCTTTCGTTGATCGCCGCCCTGATCGCGGCGTTGGGCTCCGTCGCGCCTCTGAGCGCCCAGCAGTCCTACTACGGCCAAACGAGCGCCGGCCTCCCCGGCGCCAACACGGGGCGCGATTTTGCCGGTACCCGGCTCCCGAGTTCGCTGCAAGTCGGGGATGTCACGATCCGGGCCGCGCGGGCGTGGGTCTGGACGGAGGGGGCCAGCGGCTCGGCCCGCGTGGTCGGGGCCGACGGCCTGCCCGTGGGCACGCAGCGGCTGATGCTCCAGGGCGACGTCGTGGTGGAACTCGGGGCGTACCGCTTCACGGCGGCCCAGGCCGTGGTCTGGTCGCAGAATCTCACCAGCGAGCCCGCCGCCTCCGGCGCGGCGGGAGACCGGCAGACCCGCCAGATCGCCGTGTACTTCGATCGCGTGGCCGACCCCGGCGCGCCCGCGGGCTACGCGCAGGCCGCCGACCGCCTGCTCGTCACGGCCCGGCTCGAGGGGACCTTCGCGTTGCAGGCCGACGCCATCACGCCCGGCCGACCGGTCGCGCCCGTCACCCCCGGCTCATCGTCGTTCCTCGCCGAGTCCGAGCAGCGACTTCAGCGCCACCTGCGCGAGCTCGCCGGTGAAACACTCGGGCCCGAAACCACCCCCGGCGGCCTCGCCGGTCCGGTCTCGGACATCAACCCCGGCTTGTCGCGGCCCTACGAGCCCAACTCCCCGCTGGCCCGGCGGCGCAGCGCCGATGAGCCCGACGCGGACGCCACCCCGATCCCCAACCGCGTCGAGCCGCTCTTCGCCCGCGACGGCATCATCACCTTCGCCGTGGGCACGCGGGCCCCGGATGCCCCCACGGCCCCGGAGTTCGGGGAGAAGGTCGGCGACGGCAACTACATCCGCCTCGTGCGCGGCGAGGACGGGGCCGACAACACGCTCCTGCTCACCGGCGGCGTGGCCGTGCAGTACACCGACCTGCGCAAGACCCGCAACCTGCTCATCACGGCCGAGCGGGCCGTGGCCTTCCTCCCCCCCGGCCCGCTCACGGACTTGAGCCGCTTCGGCTCCGAGCAGATCCGCGGGATCTACTTGGAGGGCGACGTGGTCGCCACCGACGGGCAGTACACCCTGCGCGGCCCCCGCGTGTACTACGACTTCGCGGCCAACAAGGCCGTCATGGCCGACGCGGTCTTCTCCGCCATCGACGCCCGCACCGGCCTGCCGATGTACATCCGGGCCGCCACGCTCCGGCAGGAGGCCGCCAACCAGGTCACGGCCGAGGGGGCCCGCCTGAGCACGAGCTCGTTCTTCAACCCCGTCTTCGCCATCGGGGCCTCGAGCGTCACCGTCACGCAGGTCCCCTCCAAACGCGATGGGAACCGGACGGTCTCGTACATCGAGGCCAAGAACATCACACTGCGGGCGAGCGACGTGCCCCTGTTCTGGTTCCCGGGCTTCAAGGGGGAACTCGACCAGATGCCCCTCCAGGACATCCGCGTGGAGAACTCCTCCGGCTCGGGCGCGGCGCTGAAGACCTCGTGGGACATCTTCGGCCTGCTCAACACCCGCCCGCCCGCGGGCCTCAAGGCCAACCTGCTGCTGGACTATTACTTCGACAGGGGCTTCGCCGCCGGGGGCCGGGCCGACTGGAACCGCGAGGGCCTCGCCGGGCAGGCCTTCGCGTACATGCTGACGAGCGACGACGGGCGCGACGTCCTCTCCAACGGGTTTCGCAAGGAGCAGGACGAGCAGTTCCGCGGGATCGTGCTGGCCCAGAACCGCTGGGACATCGACGCGCACTGGTCGCTCTTCGCGCAGGTCGCGAAGATCTCGGATTCCACCTTCGTGGACGGCTTCTTCCGAGACCTCGCCTCGGAGGGGCGGGAGCTCACCACGTCGGTCCTCCTCCGCTACACGGATTCCAACTCGCAGTTCACCCTTGGGGCCAAGGGGGCGCTCAACGACTTCACGGCCAACCAGTATTTGCTCCAGAGCCAGGGGTACATGGTGGACAAGCTCCCCGAGGCCACGTACTCGCGCCTGGCCGACGACCTGCTCCCCGGCATCGAGCCCGGGATGCTCACGTGGACGCACGAGTACCAGATCGCCCGGGTGGGATTCCGCTTCAACGAGCCCACGGCCGACGACTTCGGGTTCACCAATAGTTTCGTCTCCCAGAAAGAGTTCGGCGTGGCCCCCACGCAGTCGCTCGGGGATCGCTTCCGGGCCGCGGGGTTGAACGAGTCGCCGGTGGGCCGGGCCGACACGCGCCAGGAGATCGCCGGGGTCTTCGACTGGGGCGTTCTACGCATCAACCCGTTCATCGTGGGGCGCTTCACGGCCTACGACCAGAAGATCGAGGAGTTCTCCGCGTTCAGCCCCGACGGGGACAAGCAGTACCGGGCCTGGTACGGGGGCGGCTCGCGGTTCTCCACCGAGATCGTCCGGATCGACGACGGCGTGGAGTCCTCGTTCTTCGACCTGCACCGGATCCGCCACATCGTCACGCCCAGCGCGACGGTCTGGACGGCCGGGAGCAGCATCCGCGAGGAAAGCCTGCCGATCTTCGACGACAGCGTCGAGGCCCTCGCGACGGGCTCCGCGGTGCGCACGGGGGTGGCTCAGACGTGGCAGACCCAGCGGGGCGGGCCGGGCCGGTGGCGGTCGGTGGACGTCTTCCGCCTGAATACCGACGTCACCTTCGCCACCGCCGACCGCAACAACGGCGGGCCCTTCAACGGACCGGCGCAGGGGGGCAACTCCTCTCCCTTCGGGCGGTTCTTCGATGCGAGGCCCGAGTATTCCTTCCTGGGCAACTATTTCACGGGTGAGGCCGCGTGGCAGGTGACCGACGCGGTGGCGCTCGCCTCGAGCGTGATCTACGACTTCGACACGGGGCAGATCGCCCGGGCCACGGCGGGCGGCATCATCCAGCATTCCCCGGAGTTCTCGATCTACGCGCAGGTCCGCTCCCTCAACGCCCTCGACGCGGTGTACGTGGACGCGGGCACGGGGTACCAGCTCACACGCCTCTACTCCCTGAGCGCGGGCGTCACGTACGACACCAACCGCAACGAGGTCCAGAACTTCAGCGCCACGCTCCGGCGGCGCTTCCAGGACGCCTCGCTGGGCGTGCGCATGAACTTCAACAACATCACCGACGAGACGAGCATCGGCGTGGTCTTCGAGCCCGCGGCCGCGGCCGCCGCCCGGCTGCACGGCTCCGAGCAGCTCGACCGGTTGCGGGACGTCGGGCGGTAGGAGCGGGGGGCGGGCGCTATCCGGGCCTGTCTCCGGGCCGTCCGTACTCGTGTCCAGACCGCTCGGAGCCACCTCCGGACCGTCCGGAGTCGAGTACGAACCGTCCGGAGTTGTCTCCGACTCGTCCGGAGCCGTGTGTGGACCGTCCGGAGCCTTCCGCGGACGATCCGGGGAGGGGAGGACTCCCGGCCCGGGGCCGCCGGGGCCGATGTGTGCCCCCCCGGCCCCCTAGTCTCCCGGCCACCCTTTGGAGCCTTGCCCGTGTCGATCACCCGCCCCCTCGGTTTCCGCACCGCCGCCGCCACCGCGGGGATCAAGCCCTCGGGCAAGCCCGACCTTGCGCTCATCGTGTGCGATTCGGCCATGCCCCCGGTAGCGGGCTCCCGCACGCCCATCGACCCCCGGCGGACCGGGGCCGCCGTCTTCACCCGCAACGCGGTGGTCGGGGCCCCCGTGGAGATCGGCCGGGCCTGGCGCGCCGCGATGCTGCGGGGCGGGCCGGGGCTGCGGGCCGTCCTCGTCAACGCCGGGTGCTCCAACGCGGCCACCGGCCAGCCCGGCGTCGAGGACGCCCGGGCCACCATGCGGGCCGCGGCCGAACTGCTGCACTGCGCGCCCGAGGAGGTCATGCCCTCCTCGACGGGCGTGATCGGCCACCGTCTGCCCGTGGAAAAGATCACCGCCGCGCTGCCGGGGCTGGTCGAGGGGCTGGCGCGCGGGCCGGAGGCGGATGAGGCGGCCGCGAAGGCGATCATGACGACCGACCTCGTACACAAGGCGGCCCACGCGGAGGTGGAGATCGGGGGCGTGCAGATCCACCTCGGGGCCATCGCCAAGGGGAGCGGGATGATCGCGCCGCGCCTGGACAGCGCGGGGCCGCAGGCGACCATGCTCGCGTTCATCACCACCGACGCGGCGATCGCGCCCGCGGCCCTGCAGCACGCGCTGGAGGACGCCGCGAGGGAGTCCTTCGACCGCATCAGCGTGGACGCCCATCCGTCGTGCTCGGACACGATCATCGCCATGGCCTCCGGGGCCGCGGGGCACTCGGCCGTCAAGGCGATCCACGAGGGCGATCCGGAGTACTTCGTGTTCCGGGCCGCGCTCACGAGCCTCTGCCAGGCCCTGGCGACCAAGGTCGTCCGCGACGGGGAGGGCGTGACGCGGACGTTCCGGGTCGAGGTCCGCGGCGCGGCGGATGCGGCCGGGGCGGAGCGCATGGCCCGGGCCGTGGTGGACTCGCCGCTGGTCAAGTGCGCCATCCACGGCAAGGACCCCAACTGGGGACGCATCGTGACGGCGGCGGGGAACGCGGGCGTGCGCTTCGACACCGCCGAGGCCTCGCTCAGCATCGGGGGCGTGGGTGTGTACAGCGCGGGCGTGCCCACGGGCGTGGCCAAGACCGACGCGGGGCTCATGGCCGCGATGAACGCCGACCCGGTGGAGTGCGTCCTGACCGTCGGGCACGGGCAGGGGCGGGCGTGGATGCTCGGGTGCGACCTGAGCGCCGAGTACGTGAGGATCAACGCCGAGTACACGACCTGAGCGGCCGCGCCGGGGTCGGCGGGGGCGGCCTACTCGATGGCCCGGCCCGCGATGGTGAGCGGGACCGCGCCGTACAACTCCTCGGTGAGGTCGTAGGAGCCGACCTTGATCTTCCGCTGGTCCACGTCGCTCCCTCGCCCCTCCTCGCGCATGAGCCGCTTGAGGGAGGCGGGGAGGCCGAACTCCTCGTCCTCGCGGAAGATGTCCCGCTGCTCGATGGCCGGCGGGGAGCCGTTGTTGTAGCGGGCGATGAGCGTGCGACAGAGCTCGGCCACGAGGTCCTCCGGGGCCGAGGCCCCGGCGGTGATGAGGATGGTGGCCTTGGCCGCGCCCCCCTCCACGTGGGCGAACCACTCGTCCCTGAGTTCCCCGGCGTCGTCGAGCAGGTACGCCCGCGTGCCGACGTTGGCGCTGATCTCGGTGAGGCGGACGGAGTTGGAGGAGTTGCGCGAGCCGACCACGAGGACCACGTCCACCTCCGGGGCGATCTGCCGGACGGCGTGCTGGCGGTTGGTCGTGGCGTAGCAGATGTCGCTGCTGGGCGGGTCCTTGATCTTGGGAAAGGTCTTCTTGAGGGCCTGGATGATGACCTCGGCGTCGTCGGTGGAGAGCGTCGTCTGCGTGAGGTAGGCGACCTTGTCGGGGTTGCGGATCCTCAGGTGCGGGATGTCCTCCGGGCACTCGACGACCTGGATCGACTCCGGGGCCTCGCCCCGGGTCCCCTGCACCTCCTGGTGGTCGGCATGGCCGACCAGGAGGATGTCGTAGCCCTGCCGGGCGTACCGGATCGCCTCGTTGTGGACCTTGGTCACCAGCGGGCAAGTGGCGTCCACCGTGGTCAGGTTGCGGGCCTTGGCCTCGGCCCGGACCGCGGGGGAGATGCCGTGGGCGCTGAAGACGATGATCGAGCCCTCGGGGACCTCGGAGACCTCCTCGACGAAGGCGACGCCGCGCTCCTTGAACCGGTCCACGACGTGCTTGTTGTGGACGATCTCGTGGAAGACGTAGATGGACTTGCCCGGGTACAGGTCCAGCACCTGGTCCACCACGTCGATGGCCATGTGGACGCCGGCGCAGAATCCGCGGGGGTTGGTCAGGATCAATCGCATGGGCAATGCTAGGAATCCGGGGGCGCGAGAAACGCCCCCGGGCCCGGCGACCCCGGGCCGAACCCGCCCCGCGGCGAGCCGTCCCGCCGGTGCGCCCGCGGTTTATCATCCGCCCATGCCCACCACGTCCCTCCCCGCCGGCCCGCTGGCGCAGCGCCTCGCCGCGCTGGCCCAGACCAACTCGGCCTACTCCCGCGTCTACCCCGGCGAGCCGATCGGCCGCCAGCCCGTACACACGATCTACGGCGGGGCCCACCTGTTCCGGCGCGACTCGGCCCGGAGGCTCGGCGACCTGGCGCTGGCCTCGCTCCGGGACTACGCGCCCGACGCGACGGCCTTTGCCGGCGCGATCGGCGCGGCGTGGCCGGGGCCGCTGGCCGAGGACATCTACGGGCGGGTGGTGGAGAAACTCACGCGGGAGCCGGTGGAGGACTTCCGGATCGACTTCGAGGACGGCTACGGCGTCCGGCCCGACGCGGAGGAGGACGAGTGCGCCGTGCAGGCCGCGGGCGAGGTGGCCGCGGGCATGGCCGATGGCTCGCTGCCCCCGTACATAGGCATCCGGATCAAGAACTTCGGTCCCGACACGGTGGCCCGCGGCGTGCGGACGCTGGACTTGTTTCTCACGGCGCTGGCCGCGAAGACGGGCGGTGGGGGGGGCGCGCGTTTGCCCGAGAACTTCGTGGTCATGCTGCCGAAACTTGTCTCGGCCCAGCAGGTGACGACGCTGGTGGACATCTTCGAGATGTTCGAGACGGGAGGCCTGTTCCCCGAGGGGGCGCTGAAGATGGAGTTCATGGTCGAGACCACCCAGTCGGTCATCGACACGCGAGGCGTCTGCCCGCTCCCGGATTTCGTGAGGGCGGCCCGGGGTCGGTGCATCGCGGGGGCCCTGGGCGTGTACGACTACACCGCCAGCATCGGCGTGACGGCCCAGGAACAGAAGATCGACCATCGCGGGTGCGACTTCGCCCGCCACGCCATGCAGGTCGCTCTCGGGGCAACCGGACTCATGCTCTCTGACGGGGCGACCAACATCATGCCCGCCGCGCCGCACAAGGCCCCCGAGGGCGGGTCGCTCACGCGCCAACAACTCGATGAGAACCGCGCGGCCATGCACGGCGCGTGGAGACTGAACTTCCAGAACGTCCGCCGCTCGCTCGCCCACGGGTGGTATCAAGGGTGGGACCTCAACCCGGCCCAGTTACCGGTTCGCTACGCCGCGATGTACTCGTACTTCCTCGAGTATCTTTCCGAGGCCACGCACCGCCTGCGCAACTTCGTGGACAAGGCCGCCCGTGCGACCCTCGTCGGTGGCGCGGCCGGGGGCGTCTTCGACGACGCGGCCACCGCTCAGGGACTCATCACGTTCTTCATCCAAGGACTCCGCCGACGGGCCATCACAACGGAGGAGGCCGCCGCCACGGGCTTGTCGCAGGACGAGATCGCCACGCGATCGTTCGTGCAGATTCTGGCGAATCGACTCGAGAGGAAGCCCTGAGCGCCGGGCCGTCGCTCGCCCTTGACTCGCCCCGTCCGGGCGTTGCTTCAGCCCTGGGCGCGTGCCCGTCCTCGCGTGATGGTCGCCTCGATGAGCCCGTAGGGCTCATCCACCGGCACGAAGATCTCGTTGGCATTCTCCAGCCCGAACGGTGCGAGGTTCACCAGCAGGCAGTGCTTGTTGGGCATCGACAGGCGGATGCGGTCGATCGCCGGACAGGCCCTCAGCGCGGCCGCGCCCATGGCGTGGAGCGTGTGCTGCACCGACTCGCTCATATGCCCGGCGAACGTCTCCACCATCGCCCGCCGGATCTTCTCGCGGCAGGTCGCGAACGCGGCCCCCTCCGGGCCATTGCCGCCGAACATCCACTTGGCGGAAAGACTCGT
>CALMPG010000065.1 GCA_937871915.1 uncultured Phycisphaerales bacterium | reverse complement strand
GGGGGGGCGGGGGGGGGGGGGGGGGGGGGGGGGGGGGGGAGGGGGGTGGGGTGGAGGGGGGGGGGGGGCGTGGCGCGGGCGATCGGGGCGGGGCTGATGGCCGAAGGGGCGGAGGTGGTGGTGGGCAATCGGACGCGGAGCAGCGCGGCCGCGCTGGCCGAGGGGCTTGCCAAGAGCGCTGTGTTGCGGAGCCGGGGCGGGCGGATCACGGGCGTGGGGATCGAGGAGGCGGTGCGGGAGCGGACGGATGCGGTGGTGAACTGCACGCCGGTGGGGATGAAGGGGGGGCCGGCGTCCAAGGAGTCGCCGGTGTCGATCGAGGCGGTGCGCGGCGTGTCGCCGGGGGCGGTGGTGATGGACACGGTGTACACGCCGCTGGAAACGCCGATGCTCCGGCAGGCTTCGCTGGCGGGGATGAAGACCGTGGATGGGCTGGCGATGTTCGTGCGGCAGGCGGGGATGCAGTTTGCGGCGTGGACGGGGGCGACGGCTCCGCTGGGGTTGTTCGAGCGGGTGGCGCGGGAGGCGCTCGCGGAGCGGGGGCTGAAGTAGTTGGGTGGCACGGGCATCTTGATGCCCGTGTCGGTCGTGCATGGCGTTTCGGGCGTCCACCCACGCTGGAGCGCTCCCCGCGTGCACCACGGGCAGCAAGCTGCCCGTGCCACCCAAACCGATTCAACCGGGGACCGCGACGCCGCTGGTGCGCAGGAGGGTCTTGAAGCCTTCGCCGAAGACGAAGTTGTGCTCGGGGAAACCGGCCGCGCTGCCTTGGTTTTGATCGAGGTGGCTGAACATCAGGTCGATGGCGCCGATGGGCTGGAAGCCCGCATCGGGCGTGGCGTGGTCGAGGAGTTCGACGGTGCCCTTGGTGCTGGCGCCCATGGCGTCCATGCGTTCGATGACGGCGGTGTAGCGGAGGGTGGTGCCGGGGACGGCGTCGCGCGTGAGTTCGGCGCGGTTGATCTTGGCGAGGATGACTTTTTCGCGGAAGGCCTCGGCGTGGCCGACGAGGATGCCGGCGGTCTGGGCCATGCCCTCGAGGATGAGGCTCATGGGCATGACGGGGGTGGCCGCGAACCCGCGGGCCGGGTCGGCCGCGAAGTGGTCGTGGAGGTGCTCCTCGGCGAGGGAAACGTTCTTGATCGCGACGAGCCGCTGGCGCGGCTGGAGTTCGACGACGCGATCGATCCACATCCAGCGCACAGGTGGTTCCGATGAAGAGGTGAGCAGGTGAGCAGGTGAAGAGGTGATGTGGCGAGACGAGTTCTCACCTGTTCACCTGCTCACCTCTTCACCTGTTCATGGTTCAGGCGGGCTGCTTGGCCAGTTTCTGCTCGACGAAGTTCACGAGGGTGTCGACGGTGAAGGCGTGGGTGACCTTGCGGACCTGGGGGTCCTTCTCCCAGGCGGTGAAGTTCACCCAGGGCATGAGACGCTTGAGTTCGGTGACGCCGCCCGGGGTGACCTTGCCGTCGACGACGTACTTGGGGTCGCGGAGGACGCTCTCGGGGATGAGCTCGCCCTGGGCGATCTTGAAGGAGAACGCCTGCTCGAGCTGGAAGGAGATGTCGAGGATGTCGATGGACTCGGCGCCGAGGTCGCCGAAGAGGGAGGCGGTGGGGGTGACCTCGTCGTCGTCCACGCCGAGGGATTCGACCAGAACGTCCTTTACTTTTCCGAAGATCTCGTCTCGTGTCATAGGGGACGAGTGTAGGGAAGGGGGAGGGCGGAGGGGGGAGGGTGGAGGGAAATACGTAGCGGTGCGGAGTCGGGGGAAGGGCTGGCGCGAGTTGGTGGCGGGAGGCATCCGCGCGCCCGGCACGGGCAGGGATGGCCGTGCTACGCGGACATGGGCCGCATGGTGAAGCGGCCGGAGACTGCTGTGGCGGGCTCGGATGTACCGTCGCGGGAGACGGTGCCCTCGCCTTTCATGTCGAAGGTGCCGTCGGGATTGGCCTTGTGGAGCGTGACCTCGACGCGCAGGGTCTCGCCGGGGCGGACGAAGGAGCCGTACTTGAGGGCGCGGACGCTGCCGAGGACCAGGCGGGTGCTGGGCGGATCCGGGCGGGAATCGAGGAGGCGGCGGGCGGCCTGGACGAGCGACTCGACCATGAGGACGCCGGGGAGGACGGGGAACTGCGGGAAGTGGTCTTGCAGATATTCCTCGGCCGCGGTGACGTTCTTGATCGTCACGATGCGGTCGGGGGATTGTTCGAGGACGCGGTCAACCAAGTCAAAGTGCATGGGAGGAGGGTAGATCGAACCACCCTTGGAGACACCACTGGCAGCAAGCCACGAGTGCCACCCTTTCGGGAGCCTATGACCTTGCGGCGACGTCCGGGCAGGCGGCGTAGTCGAGGTACCAGCGGAGTTCGCCGCCGAGGGCGCGGACGCCGAGGATGGGAAGGTCGGCCGGCGCGGTCGGGTCGCTCGCGCGGGCGGCGACCGCGCGGACGGTTTCGCGCTTGCCGCTGCCGGTGACGAGGACGCCGATGAAGCGGGAGGCGTTGATGAGGGGGAGCATCATGGTGACGCGGTCGGGGGGTGTGACCGTCGGGCCGCTGTTGATGCGGACCAGGGGCAGGTCGATGGGGTCTCCGGGGGAACGCGGTCGCATGGCCTCGAGCGATTCCATGAGGGCGGGGGAGTGGGGGAAGAGCGAGGCGGTGTGGGCGTCGTTGCCCATGCCCAGGAGGGTGTAGTCGAGGCGGTCGTGGCCTTTTTCGCGCCAGCCGAGGACCTCTCGGAGGGCCTGGGTGTAGCGGGCGTCGGCGTCGTCGGCCGTGGCGAGGATGGGATGGACCTGCTCCGGGGGGATTCCCGAATGTTCGCCGATGATCTCGTTGATCATCTTGTAGTTTGAGCGATCGTCGTCGAAGGGGACGCGCCGCTCATCGACGATCCAGAGGTGGGTGCGGGTCCAGGGGAACTCGCGCAGGGCGGGGTCGATCATGAGGCGCTGGTAGAGCGCGACGGGCGTGGAGCCGCCGGAGAGGGCGAGCTGGAAATCGCCGAAGGTGCGGACGCAGTTCTGGGCCTGGACATAGAGATCGGCGGCGACGGCGTCGACGAGCGCATCCACGTCCTCTCGGAGGGCGACGTTCCCCGGGAGTTTCGGGGTCGGTGGGCGCGGCGAGAGTTCGTAGTTCTCGGTGTGGGGGGCGGCGGGAGTGGGCGCTTCGTCGGGCATCCGGTCAAGGGTAGTGTCAGCAGCCGCCGGCGAGCCAGAGGTTGAGGAACTCGAAGATGTCCTGCACCACGGGCGCGTCGGCGCCGTTGCCGCCGATCTTGCAGTAGGGGCTTGCGGCGAGCCAGGCGTTGAGGTAGTCGAAGATGTCCTGCACGGAGATGCCGGACTGTTTGTTGAAGTCGGCGTAGCAGCAGGGCGATTGCGCGTTTCCGGCGGTGTTGCACGCGGAACCGCCGGCGACAAAGGCCGCGCCGATGATGACGCTGGGGGCGGTGCAACCGGACTGGGCCACGCCGGTGGCGCAGAGGGCGCCGCGGCAGCAGGTGCCGGTGGAGGGCTCGCACGGATTGGGTGAACAGACGGTGCCGCCGCCGCGCCAGGCGAGGCCGGCGCTCGTGCAGTCGAGCTCGGTTTGGCCGGAGAGGCAGAAGTTGTTGGGGGCGCAGCAGGCGCCGGTGGGCGGCGGGCAGGTGGTGGTGTTGCAGGCCACGCCGGTGCCGCGGAATGCGCCGCCGGAGGCCGAACAGGCGGCGGGGGTGGCGGTGGAGCAGGCGCCGGTGTTGGTGGTGCAGCACGCGCCGGTGGGGCAGGCGCTGGCGGTGCAGGCGGTGGCGTCGCCCTGGAAGGCACCGCCCGCGCTGGCGCAGTCGGCGGTGGAGGCGGTCAGGCAGCCGGTGCCGAAGCAGCACGCGCCGGTGGGCTGGGGGCAGGTGACGGTGGCGCAGGTGGTGGTGTTGCCCTGGTAGACGCCGGAGCAGGAGGCGCTGGAGCCGACGGTGCAGGCGCCCGCGGTGCAGCAGGCGCCGACGGGTTGGGGGCAGGGATTGGGATTGCAGACCGTGGAATCGCCCTGGTAGGCGCTGGAGCCGGTGCAGGCGGACTGGGTGACCACGGAGCAGACGCCGGAGACGGCGCAGCAGGCGCCCGCGGGGACGCCGACGCAGAAGGCCGGGGTGTAGGTGACCTGCTGCACAACGTCGCGGGTGGGGCGGTACGAGCTGCTCAGCGCGCTGAAGCGGGTGTATCCGGCGGGTGCGCCGCCGGGGCAGTTCACGGCGACGAGCCAGTTTCTGGAGGGATAGGTGAGCGTGTTGGTCTGGCCCTCGGTCGCGAGGAAGACGTTGTTGCACATGTCGACGCTGGCGCAGGTCGAGCCGCCGGGGACGTTGTGGTGAACGATTCGCACGACCACGGTGAACGTATTGAGAAGATTGCCGCCGTCGTCGGTCGCGTTGCCGGGGACGAGCATGCGGTCCTGCGGGTCCGCGGTCTGGTCGACGGAGAACTGGAGTTTGCCGGCGGACGCGGATGCGCCGCCGAGGATCACGGCCAGTTCGTTGCACGGGGATGCGCCAGGAACGCGCTGGAGCAACAGGTCGCCGGGAAGGCCGGAGGTGGACGGGTCGGGATCGGACTCGACGGAAAAGACGATGGAGGAGGTGCCGACGTAGGGCTCGCCGTCCCAGAGTTCGATGGACCAGCCGAGCCGGACCGCCGAACCGTCGCTGCCGCTGAGCGTGGCGGCGGTGCCGGCGATGAACTCAACGAGATTGACCTCGATGGGGAAGGCCTCGTTGACGGTGGTGGTGCCGGGGATGGGGTCGGCGACGAGGTAGGTGCTGCCAAAGCCTTCGCCCTGGACCATGCCCGCCTGGAGGGTGATCTCGGAACCGACGTCGATGCTGTTGAACTGGTTGGCGACGGAGGAGGTGATGGACGCGCACCCGGGGCCGCGCGGGGCAAAGGGGGACGAGGGGGGCGCGGCGGCGCCGGGCTTCCACACGACCTGCTGGGTGTGAATCCGGGAGGCGGTGACGGTGATTGCCTTGTCGGTCTCGGCGGCGCGGGCCGCGGAGACGAGGGACCCCGCCAGCACCACGAGCGAGCACAAGCCGAGGCGTCCGAGGCGGGGCGCGTGATGAGCGAGAGTCGATTTCATGCACCGTCTCCGGCGAGGTGGGTGGAACAGAATCGGAGCGCCGCGTGCCGGCACGCGGAAAAGCGTGGCGGCATGGCGTGGTCAGGGGAAAGTTTGCCTCTCATCTATACGAACGACAAGGCGGGTTGCTCCCCGGCGAGCACTTTGGGAGCGAGATCAAGGATTCCGGCTCGTGGCGGCCAATGGGGGTCGCAAAATCGGTTATCGGACGTCGCTGTCGGCCGGGTTGTGCCACCAGGCGTGATCTTTGGCGAGCATCGCGTCGGCCCCGGGAGGACCCCATGAACCGGGGGCATATGTTTCGATTGCCGAACGGACCTTGGGGCTATCGAGGAACGGCTGGCAGATTCGCCAGGAGGACTCGACCTCGTCGCGGTGCTTGTAGAGGGTGCGGTCGCCGCGGATTGCGTCGAGGATGAGGGGGCCGTAGGCCTCGATGGCCTCGCCGCCGAAGGCCTGCTGGTAGTCCATGTCGAGTTTGGCGGAGGCGATCTTGAAGCCGCCGGAGCCGCCCAGCGCGCCGCCCGGGACCTTGCCGTCGATGCGGAGGGAGATGCCCTCGCTGGGGGCGATGTTGATGACGATGCGATTGGCCAGGCGAGTTCCGGCGTCGGCGTCGAGGTGCTTGAAGACCTGCGTGGGCGGGCGCTTGAAGACGACGACGACCTCGGTGAGTTTGGTGGCCATCTTCTTGCCGGAGCGGAGATAGAAGGGGACGCCGCTCCAGCGCCAGTTGTCGAATCCGAGGCGGATGGCGGCGAAGGTCTCGGTGTTGTTGTCGGCCTTGACGCCCTTCTCGTTGATGTACGCGGGGTCGCCGGACTTGGCGTCGGGGCCGTAGCGCCCGAAGACGGCGTTTGCGGGGGCGGCCTCGACGCTCATGCCCTCGGCGGAGTGGAAGAGTTTGATTTTTTCCCGCATGATCGCGCCGGCGTCGAAGGCGCTGGGGGGCTCCATGGCGACGAGGGCGAGGACCTGGAGGAGGTGGGACTGGACCATGTCGCGGAGCGCGCCGCCGGCGCCGGAGTCGTAGTAGTTGGCGGCGCGCGAGCCGACGCCGACGGTCTCGGCGGCGGTGACCTGGACGTGGTCCACGTGGGTGCGATTCCAGAGGGGCTCGAAGATGGCGTTGGCGAATCGCATGACGGAGATGTTCTGGACGACCTCCTTGCCGAGGTAGTGGTCGATGCGGAAGATGGCGTCTTCCTCGAATACTCGCCCGAGGGCGCGGTTGAGGGACATGGCGGAGGGGAGGTCCCAGCCGAAGGGCTTCTCGACGATGATGCGCTGCCAGGAAGAGTCGTGCGGGTTGATGGAGCACCAGCGCTTTCCCTCGGCGACGAGGCCGGTGGCGCCGATGGCCTCGATGATGGACTCGTAGAGGTTTGGTGAGACGGAGAGGTAGAAGAGGATGTTGGGGGAGCCGGAGGGCTTGAGGATGTCGGCCGCGCGGGCGAGATCGTTGATGCGGGCGGTGACGGGGCCGCCGGGGGTCATCTCGGCGGCGTCGCCGGGCTGGTAGTGGACCTGCTTGATGAAGCGGCCCCAGACGGCGGGATCGAAGCCGGCGGAGAACTTCTTGGCCGAGGGGAGGAGTGTGTCGCGGAAGGCGTCGTCGGTCATGGGCGTGCGGGAGACGCCGACGATGACGGTGCGGTCGGGGAGGGCCTTCTGGCGGAAGAGGTCGTAGAGGGAGGGGATCAGTTTGCGGTGGGTGAGGTCTCCGCTGGCGCCGAAGATGACGATGACGCAGGGCTCGGGGATGGCGGAGACGAGGGGCGAGTGGGCGGTGACCATGGCGGGATGGTAACGGGGGGCGTGGGGCGCGGCGGGGCGGATGTCGGATGTTTGGGAGGAGCGGGTGAGCAGGTGAGGAGGAGAACGGGGCGGACGTACCCTCGATGGTGCACGGCTCGTCGCGAATGCTGGATGCCAATCTCAACCGGGCCCGCGAGGCCTTGCGGGTGATGGAGGATTGTGCGCGGTTTGTGCTGAGCGACTCGGACCTGGCCGCGGGGTTGAAGGAGGCGCGCCACGGGGTGCGGGCGATCGTGGAGGCGCTGCCCGAGGGGTGCCGGTGCGTGGAGGCGTGGCGGGATACGCCGGGGGATGTGGGGACGCCGCTCACGGCGGAGGCGGAGCGGCATCGGGCCACGCTTCGGGAGGTGGCGGTGGCGGCGGGGAAGCGGGCGGGGGAGGGGCTGCGGGGGGGGGAAGAGTGTGTGAAGGGTGGCCAGGGCGGCGACGGGAGCGCGGAAGGCGGATCGACCGCGAAGGCGCTGCGCTATCGCGTGTACGAGTTGGAGCGCCGGCTGGTGATGGCGCTGGGGACGGGGCGGGCGCGCCAGTGGCGGCTGTGTGTGCTGGTGACCGAGTCGCTGTGTGCGGGGCGCGGGTGGGAGGGGGTGGCCGCGGCGGCGCTGGCGGGAGGGGCGGACGGCCTGCAACTGCGAGAGAAGGGATTGGCGGATGCGGAGTTGCTGCGGCGGGCGACGCGGCTGGCGGCGAGGTGCCGCGAGCATGGGGCGGCGAGCGTGATCAACGACCGGCCGGATATTGCGATCTCGGCGGGGGCGGACGGGGTTCACGTGGGGCAGGAGGACCTTCCGGTGGGCGCGGTGCGGAAGATCGCGGGGATGTCGCTGCTGGTGGGCGTCTCGACGACGAGCATGGCGCAGGCGATGCGGGCGGCGCGGGAGGGTGCGGACGTGTGCGGCGTGGGGCCGATGTTCGCGACGAGCACGAAGCACAAGCCGACGATTGCGGGGGCGGCGTACTTGCGGGAATACTTGGCGGAGCCGGCGACGGCGCGAGTCCCGCATGTGGCCATCGGGGGGATCACGCCGGAGAACGTGGGGGAACTCGTGGCGGCGGGGTGTCGGGGCGTGGCGGTGTCGGGCGCGGTGTGCGGGGCGGCGGAGCCGGGGGAGGTGTGCCGGGAGATTCTGCGGCGGCTGCCGTGGAAAAACGTTGCCGAGACCATCGCGGGCCAGTAGGCCCCTGCGACCGAGTCAGTGGGCGACGAACGTGCTCTGGATGACGACCTGCTCGGCGGCCTTGGCCTTGGTGGTGAGGAGCCAGGAGTCGGTGGATTCGATCCAGACGAAGGCGGTGTCGGCGGGGGCCGCGTTGGCGGGGGCGATGGCGATCCAACAGTAGAAGATCAGTAACAGTGCCGTCGGCGAAGCTCTCGACACGTATCGGGTCGTGGGCATACTGGTCCTTCTTATCGATAAAGTAGATGAAACCGAGGCAACTAGTAATTCTGCCGATCAAACTGCCGCGCTCATTCATCCACTGCTCTCACGCGTTCAGCTTATGGAAGTTGAGGGGTTCTCGTGGATCTTCTTTCTGTGGACCCGTGTGAAGGCAATTTTTGAGGGGGCAGATTTCCCAGTTCGCTTGGACAAGATCGGCTTTGCAACCGTGTCGTGGGGTGATGATTTTTTTTCGCTCATGCTTAATAGGAGAGTCAGTTTTTTCTCCGCAGAGCAGCGCGAGTTCTCCAGCTTGTTCGATAGTAGCGTTGATGTTGACCGGGTCTATAAGGAGTTAATATCGGTGTCGATGC
>CALMPG010000064.1 GCA_937871915.1 uncultured Phycisphaerales bacterium | reverse complement strand
AACACCGGCAACCCCTGGGCCGCCCTCTGGCAAATCGCCCACATCGACATCGGCCCCAAAGCCACCTCCGCCGACGACTCATCCTGAGCCCGGCCTCGACGGCAGCGCGCCACCGATCAACGAATCCCGCGCCACCCAACCCGTCCACACCCCCGGCCACTCCGAGCCGCGCACGCGCCGCCGGCGCGAACCTATCGACTGCGCCAGTCGGCCCTCCCGCCCCATCTGGCTCTCTCCCCGCCACACCGCGAGGCCGCATCGAGGCCTCATGGACACGGGGGGCCGGAGGGTTTGGCCTGCGCCCGAAGCGGGCGACGGGCGCGGCCTTTTCAGGGCCGATGCGCCGGTCGGGGGCCGGACATGGGCGGTTCCGGCACGCCGGGCGACGCACGGCGGGAAATCGGGCACGGGACCGGCGCAGCGGCAATAGCATCGCGACCCGAGGAGGAATCGCATGACCGCCGTCGCTCCACCATCGTCTATCGCATCGAACCACCCGCCCGCGTTCCGCGATCTGCCGTTCATGGGCGTGATCCGCGTGAACAACGAGGCGGCCAAGGTTGGCTACACCATGGGCGACCCCTCGTGGTCGAACCTCGGGCAGGGGCAGCCGGAGGTGGGCGAGATGGAGGGTGCGCCGGCGCGCTTCGGCGAGCTGAAGATCGATCCGGCGGACCACGCCTACGGACCGGTCGAGGGCATCCCGGAGCTGCGCGACGCGGTGGCGGCGCACTACAACCGGTTGTATCGCGCGGGGAAGACCTCCGTGTACACCCGCGAGAACGTGGCGATCGCCCCCGGCGGGCGGGCGGCGCTCACGCGCCTGGGGGCCGCGCTGGCGCCGTGCAAGCTGGGCTACTTCACGCCGGACTACACGGCGTACGAGGATCTGCTGACGGCGTTTGGGACGATCCGGCCGGTGCACATCGAGCTGAAGGCGTCGGAGGGATTCCGCATCGCGCCGAAGACGCTGGCGGCGCGGGTGTCGAAGGATGGGATCAACGCGCTGCTGATCTCGAACCCGTGCAATCCGACGGGGGTGGCGATCTGCGGGGAAGAGCTGCGGGCGTGGGTGGAGATGGCGCGGGCGCGGGGGACGACGCTGCTCATGGATGAGTTCTACTCGCACTTTGCGTACGCGGCGGATGGGTCGGCGATGGCGGGGATCGGGGGCGTGAGTGCCGCGCCGTTTGTGGAGGATGTGAACGCGGACCCGGTGCTGCTCATCGACGGGCTGACGAAGTGCTTCCGATATCCGGGGTGGCGTGTGGGGTGGGTTGTGGGGCCGCGGGAGATCATCCAGAAGTGCACGGCGGCGGGGAGCTTTCTGGATGGGGGGCCGAGTCGGCCGATCCAACGTGCGGCGGTGGAAGTGCTCAAGCCGGCGCGGGCGGGTCAGGAACTCGCGGCGGTGCGCCGGGGATTCGCGATCAAGCACAAGATGACGGTGGAGGCGCTGCAGGCGCTGGGCGTGCGGTTTCCCGCCGCGGGGAAGGGGAGCGTCGGGTCCGGCACGTTCTATGTGTTCGGAGATGTGTCGAGCCTGCCCGCGCCGATGAACACCGGCGAGGGGTTCATGCGCGAGGCCTTCAAGCATCGGGTGCTGACGGTGCCCGGGGAGTTCTTCGATGTGAACCCGGGGCGGGCGCGCGAGGGTCCGTCGCCGCTCGGGTCGTTCGTGCGATTCTCGTTCGGGCCGCCGAAGGAGAATCTGGCGGCGGGGCTGGCGAGGCTTGGGGAGATGGTCGGCCGGCGCTGAACTCTCTCACCTTCGACGACGCGCGAAGAGGCGCACCCCGGCCAGACACAGGATCGCCGCGCCTCCCGGGCCGGGGACGACGGCGATTTGCAGCGTTTGAGTAGTGGCAACCGACGACTCCGAGACTCCGTACGCGCCCCAGAGGCCGTTGTTGAAGATCATGGAGCCGACGCTGGTGATCGTGGTCACATCGTTGGTGGAGAAGGCAAGCACCCGGGACGAGAAGTTGGCGACGGTGTACCGGAAGCGATAGACGTCGATGAACTGCCCCGAGGCGAAGTACTCCTGCGCGATCGCGGTCGGGATCGGGACGAGCGTGCCATTGGTGGGCGGCGCCGGGAGTCCGTTGCCCGACCAGCCGTCGGGGTTGCCGTCACCGTCATCGTCGATTCCGGGGGTGCCCAGGAGCGCCGAGCCGGCGGCGGATGCGGAGATAATCCCGATCTCCTGGTTGGGTCCGTTGGAGAACGTGCCGCCGGACGTGTTGATCAGACCGTTGAAGGATGAGTTGATCCCGGCGACGTAGGTGAACTGGCGGGCCAGGCCGGCGCGGCCGACCGTCGCGGAGACACCGATGGCGGAGGAATACGTTCCGTCGAGCTCGCTGATGATTCCGCGCGCGAGCGTGCCATAGGAGTCTGGCTCGCCGAGAATGGTCAGGGTTTCGATCGAGAAACCGGCGAGCGTTCCGCCGATGACACGGGCCTGAACGGCAAAATCGAGCACCGGATCTGCCGGGTTGGCGACGGTCTGACCGGTGCGCTCGACGATGCGGAACTCGACGACGCGGGCCTGGGTGAAGGATGCGCCCGATACGGCAACGGCGCTGGCCGCCGCGATGATCGCTGGTTTCATGGCCTCTCTCTCTCGCTCTGGCCGGCGAAGGGCCGGTTGGGAAGAAGGCTACCACATCGGAGGGCAAGTGCAAGCCCGAGACATGGCGGGGGCTTCACCGCCGGCGGCGTGAAACTGGGGGACTTGGTACACTGACCCCATGCTGACCCTCGACTACGCCAACTGCCTCGCCGATCGTGTTGGACCCCACGGCATCGACGCCGCGCACCTGGACCCGAAGGGGGATGAGGCCGCGGGGATGGCGACGCTGACGAAGAAGCTCGCCTCGACGCGCGGCAAAGGCTGGGAGCGGTGGCGCGACCTCCACGCGGACCCGATGCGCGCCGAGCACGTCTCGGCGATCAAGGGATACGTCGAGAAGAACCGGGGGCGGTTCGAGAACATGGTGGTGCTCGGCATCGGCGGGGCGGTCCTCTGGCACCCTACGCCGTCAGGGGCGTGTTAAACGCGCCCACACAAAACAGTGGTAGGGGGGGGG
>CALMPG010000063.1 GCA_937871915.1 uncultured Phycisphaerales bacterium | reverse complement strand
TCTCCCCCCCCCCTTCTCGCCCCCCCCTTTCCCCCCACCGCCTCCCCCAGCAGGTCCGCCGCGGCCGCCTCCACGATCGTCTCCCCCTTCCCCCCCGCCCCCCCGACCACCACCGTCACCGTCCCCGCCCCCGGCTCGGCCCGCTCCAGCGTCAGCACCGCCCCGATCCGGATCTGGTACCGGTCCAGAAACCGCAGAAAGTCCGCCCGCTGGTCCAGCACACGCGCCAGCCGCACCCTCGCACCCGGCTTGCAGCGCGCCACCGCCACCAGCGCGGCCTCCCTCAGCCTCCCGTCCTCACCCGGGATCGGATCCCCGTGCGGGTCCACCGCCGGGTGCCCGAGAAAGTCATCGAGTTTCTCCAGCAGATGGTCCGACACCGCGTGCTCCAGGCGCTCCGCCTCGTCGTGAACCTCGCTCCAATCCATCCCCAGCGTGCGGACGAGGAACGTCTCGATGAGCCGGTGCCGTCGCAGCACGGCCAGGGCCATCTTCTCCCCGCGTGCGGTCAGGGCCACGCCCCCGTACCGCTCGTACTTGGCCAGCCGGTCGCGGGCGAGTTTCTTCACCATCGTCGTCGCCGTCCCCGGCGTCACTCCCACCGCCGCGGCCACATCCCCCAACGCCACGTTGGGCCCCTCGCACCGCCCCCGAAGTGCGTAGATCGCCTTGACGTAGTTCTCGACGGTTTCCGTGGCCATGGGGAGGGTGGGGCGGTGGGGGGGTGGGGAGGGGGGTTCAAGGTTGACCGGCGCGGGGGCCGATGATATGTTTGATACGTCAAACTTTCTTCGTGGAGTCTTCCAAATGCCTCGTCGGGCCCCATTCTACCGCTCCGCCCTCCCGCGAAGCGCGGCCGGCGCGCTCGTGGCCCTCCCCTGTGCCCCCGCCGCGGCCCAGCCCGAGGACGACAAATCGGCCTTCACCCTCTTCAACCCCACGCCCCGCGCCCTCATGCGCGCCATGTCCACCGACCGCCCCGACGCCACCGAAAGCCCCTACACCGTGGACGCGGGCCACTGGCAACTCGAGCTCTCCTTCATCGACTCGACCCTCGACCGCCGCTCCCCCGACGGCACGCGCACCAGCGCCCTCGCCGTCGCCCCGCTCCTGCTCAAGGTCGGCCTGACCAACAACATCGACCTGCAACTCGGCCTCGACCCGTTCACGCGCGTCCACACCACGCCCGCCGGAAGCCCGCGCGACACCGCCGAGGGTTTCGGCGACACCGTCGTCCGCCTGAAGATCAACCTCCTCGGCAACGACGACGACGACGGCCCCGCCTTTGGCTTCATGCCCTACATCAAGCTCCCCACCGCCGACGACGATCTCGGCAACGGCGACGTCGAGGGGGGCGTCATCCTCCCCCTCGCCGCCGCGCTCCCCGCCGGCTTCCAGTTCGGCGCCATGCTCGCGTTCGACGCCCGCCGCACCGCCGACGACGACTCGACCACCGTCGATCTCGTCCACACCGCGACCATCTCCCACGCCCTCCCCATGGACCTCGGCGCGTTCGTCGAGTACGCCGGCCTGGCCGATCTGCGCGGCCTCGGGCCCTACCGCGCCTCCGTCAACACCGGCCTCACCCTCGCCATCACCGAGGATGTCCAGCTCGACGGCGGCGTCCGCCTCGGCCTCACCCGCGCCGCCGAGGACCTCGCCGTCTTCGCCGGCCTGTCCGTTCGCTTCTGACCCCCCCTCCGCGATCGCCCCCATGCCCCCGCACACCCCGCCCCCAACCCCCCCCGACGCCGCCACCGTCGCCCACGCCGCGCCCGCGCACGATCACGCCCACTCCTCCGCCTCCCTCCCCGAGGTCCACCGGTCGCTGGATGTGGCCCACGCCACCTCGGGCGGCCGCCCGTGGTGGCGGCGCATGCTCGGATTCGCCGGCCCCGGCTTCCTCGTCTCGGTCGGCTACATGGACCCCGGCAACTGGGGCACCGATCTCGCGGGCGGCAGCCGATTCGGCTACGCGCTCCTGTGGGTCATCCTCGCCTCGAATCTCATGGCGATCTTCCTGCAGATCCTCTGCGCCCGCCTGGGCATCGTCACCGGCAAGGACCTCGCCCAGGCCTGCCGCGACTACTACGCCAAGCCCACCGCCATCGCCCTGTGGATCCTCTGCGAGATCGCCATCATCGCCTGCGACCTGGCCGAGGTCATCGGCTCGGCCGTGGCCCTGAACCTGCTCATGAAGATCCCGCTCCTCTGGGGCGTGCTCATCACCGGCGGGGATGTGCTCCTGCTCCTGCTGCTCATCAACGTCGGCTTCCGAAAGCTCGAGGCCCTCATCATCGCGCTGGTCGCCACCATCGGCCTCTGCTTCGCGATCAACCTCTACATGGCCAATCCCGACTGGGCCGCGGTCCTCCACGGCACCCTCGTCCCCGGCCTCCCCCTCGCCACCGACTCGCCCGATGAGGCCCCGTCGATCACCCCCGCCCTCCTCATCTCCCTGGGAATCCTCGGCGCCACCGTCATGCCCCACAACCTCTACCTGCACTCCTCCGTCGTGCAGACCCGCCGCTTCGCCCTCGACGACGCCGGCCGCAAGGCCGCCATCCACTACAACACCATCGACACCATCGTCGCCCTCGGCGCCGCCTTCTTCGTCAACGCCGCCATCCTCGTCCTCTCCGCCGCCGTCTTCTTCGAGTCCGGCGTCGTCGTCGAGGGGCTCGACCAGGCCCACGAGCTCCTCCGCCCCGCCCTGGGCGGCGCGGCCGCCACGCTCTTCGCCGTCGCGCTGCTCGCCTCCGGCCAGTCCTCCACCATCACCGGCACGCTCGCCGGTCAGATCGTCATGGAGGGCTTCCTCCGCATCCGCATCAAGCCGTGGCTGCGGCGCATGATCACCCGCGGCCTCGCCATCGTCCCCGCGCTCATCATCATCGGCCTCACCGGCGGCAAGGACACCGTGCAGCTGCTGGTCATGTCCCAGGTCGTCCTCTCGATGCAGCTCCCCTTCGCCATCTTCCCCCTGCTCATGGTCACCGGCAGCCGCGCACGCATGGGCAGGTTCGCCAGCCCCCTCTGGGTCCAGATCGTCGGCTACACCATCGGCGCCATCATCGTCGCGCTCAACGTGTATCTGCTCGTGGACGAACTCGGGCCGTGGTGGGTCGTTGGCGGCGTTGCCGTCATGCTCGGCTTCGCGGCCTACGTCCGCTTCATCTACGCCCCGCGGCTTTCCCCCTCTTCTTCGCCCTCTTCCTCGTCTTCTTCGCGGTAGACGCCTTCCTGAGTCCATGGGCCAAGGGGTGCTTCGGCTGGTACAGCCCCATCTCCCCGAACCCCGGCACCACGATCGTCGTCACCATCCCCCATCCCTGATTCGAGATCGGGCGCGTCACCTCCACGCCCCTGGCCTTGAGTTCGGCGACCGTCTCCTCCACGTCATCACACATCAGGTACTGCGAGCACGATCCGCCCGCGCCCTCGCCCCCTTCGTCGCCCGCCGGATGCGCCGCGATCTCCGCCGGCGGCAGCGCGAAGATCAGCCACCCGTGCCCCGCATCCACGCGCGGCCAGCCCATCACATCCCGAAAAAACTTGCGCGCCTTGCCCGCTTCCTTCGCATACACCAGCGCATGAATGCCGTTGATCATGGGTCCACCTCGGGCATCGGTCTACCACATATCTACAATCGGACATGCCCCTCCCCGCCGACGCCGCGCCGGTCATGCCCCTCTCGACCATCCTGCTGCGCCTGGGCGTCTCGATGCTCTTCGGCGCGATCATCGGCATCAACCGGCAGCGCATGCACAAGCCCGCCGGCCTCCGGACCCTCATGCTCGTGTGCGTCGGCGCGTGCACGTTCACGCTCCTGCCCATCGCCTACCACACCCCGGGCGGCGAGGCCATGACCACCGCCGACATGTCGCGCATCATCCAGGGCGTCGTCGGCGGCATCGGCTTCCTCGGCGCCGGCGTCATCATCCACTCCGGAACCCGCACGGCCGGGATCACCACCGCCGCGGCCGTCTGGCTCACCGCCGCCGTCGGCGTCGCGATCGGCGCGGGCCAGATCCGCCTGGGGATCGCCGCCGGCGTCGCGGCCATTCTCACGCTCTCCATCGTCGGGCGTCTCGAGGGTGCGCTGTTCAAGGATCCCCAGCCGCCCGGGCCCGACGAGTGCGGGCCCGCCGATCCTCCCGCATCGTCGCGCTGATCGCCCTCGCGAGGGCGACGAGACCGACCAATACCCGTCCGCCGGCGTGGTTTTCTTGACATTCTCTGCGGCATGGTCGATAGTGAAGGGCACATGGAAATACTGCCGGGCACAGAGATCGCGATTCGAGTTGGCGGGGCGCTCCTGTGCGGGGCGCTCGTCGGTCTGGAGCGCGAGCGCAAGCACCGCCCGGCCGGCTTCCGCACCATGATCCTCATCTCCCTCGGCTCGTGCGGCTTCGTGCTCCTGGGCAACGAGACCGTCGCCCGCATCGGCGTCGACACCGCCGCCTCCCTCTCCCCCGGCCAGCCCGTCCCCGGCCAGGCCGAGATGAGCCGCGTCATCCAGGGACTCATGGGCGGCATCGGCTTCCTCGGCGCCGGCGCCGTCATCCAGAACAAGAAGGCCGTGCGCGGCCTGACCACCGCCGCGGCCGTCTGGGTCGTCGCCGCCCTCGGCGCCGCCTGCGGCTTCGGCCTCTACACCCTCGCCCTCATCCTCGGCGCCGCCACGCTCTTCACCCTCGTCGTCCTCGACATCGTCGAGGACCGCTTCTTCCCAGACCCCGAGGACGCCCCCGACTCCAAGAGCGAGAAGAAGCACGCCGCCCGGACCGCCGAAGAGGCCAACGGCGCCGCCGACGCCGGAATCGGCCCCGCCCGCCTGCGCGGCGAGGAACTCCGCGAAACGCCCCCCGTCGGCGCCAACGCCTGAGCGGGCGGAGTTGAAAGTTCACAGTTCAAAGTTCAAAGTTCACATTCAAGCCAAACGCCCTCGCACGCGCGGGGTGTTCTCTTTGAACTTTGAACTGTGAACTTTCAACTGTGATCCTCGTGCCGAGCCCCCACCCTACCCTGCGCTCCCGGAGCCCCCCATGCCCACCGCCACCCAACCCGCCCGAGCCCCCTTCTTCGCCCGCACCGAGTCCACCCTCCGCTCCCTGCACGAGGGCGGCCAGTTCAAGCACCTCCGCACCATCACCGGCCCCATGGACGCCGAGGTGGCGATCGACGGCTTCGGCACGTGCCTCTGCTTCTGCTCCAACAACTACCTCGGCCTGGCGAACCACCCCGAGGTCATCGAGGCCGGGCTCAAGGGCCTGAGGGACTACGGCGCGGGCACGGCCTCCGTCCGCTTCATCTGCGGCACCTTCTCGCCCCATCTCGAACTCGAGGCCGAGATCGCCCGCATGATGGGCACCGAGTCCTCCTACACCTTCGTCTCCTGCTGGAACGCCAACGAGGCCCTCTTCCCCACCCTCTGCGAGCCCGGCGACACCATCATCTCCGACGAGCTCAACCACGCCAGCATCATCGACGCCGTCCGCCTCGCCACCGTCATCAAGAAGGGCCTGAACAAGAGCGTCTACAAGAACAACACGCTCACCGGCCCGAACTCTCTCGAACAGCGCCTGAAGGAAGCCGCGGAACAAGCAGCCCGACCGTCAGGGAGGGCTTCGGCCGGAGCGTCGTCGGCACAAGCCCTCCCTGACGGTCGGGCTGCATACCCGCAAACCTGGGTCGTCACCGACGGCGTCTTCTCCATGGAAGGCTCCATCGCCGACCTCCCGGCCATGCGCACGCTCTGCGACCAATACAACGCCCTCCTCGTCGTCGATGACTCCCACGGCCACGGCGTCATGGGCACAACCGGCCGCGGCACCCACGAGCACTGGAACATGTGCCCCCCCCTCGGCACTCGGCACTCGGCACTCGGCACTGTGGACTTGTTCACCGGCACCCTCGGCAAAGCCCTCGGCGGCGCGGCCGGCGGCTTCGTCGCCGGCCCCAAATCCGCCATCGACCTCCTCATCCAGCGCGCCCGCCCCACCCTCTTCTCCAACGCCCTCCCCGTCTCCGTCGCCTGCTCCGCCCAGAAAGCCATCGAGATCATGCTCCGCGAACCCCAGCGAGTGCAGCGCCTCAAGGACAACGTCGCCTACGCCAGAAAGCAGATCACCGCCGCGGGCTTCGACGTCCTCGAATCCCCCACGGCCATCTGCCCCATCATCGTCCACGACACCGCCAAGGCCATCGCCATGTCCAAGCGTCTCCTCGAACTCGGCGTCTTCGTCATCGGCTTCGGCTACCCCGTCGTCCCCGAAGGCCACGCGAGACTCCGCGTCCAGATCAGCGCGGCACACACCACCCAGCACATCGACACGCTGGTAACCGCGCTGAAGAAACTATGAAGCCCCTCGTCTTCATCGAGACCACGATTCCGAGTTTCTACCTCGAGACCCGCACAACCGCTCGGATCGAGGAATGGAAAGAACTCACCCGACGCTGGTGGGACCTCCAGCGGTTTCGGTTCCATCTGGTGACCTCACGTTCGGTGATCGTTGAACTCGCGGCAAAGCACTTCAAGCACCGCCGCCAGTCGCACTCTCGCAGTTCCCTCAGCCGCCGGCGCGACCGGTAGCGTCCGTACGGGGAGTACACGACCCAGAGCAGCACCGCCGCCGAAAGCGCGGCACCATCGAGCCAGACCGGACGGCTTCCCAAGAACCTCGGCACGATCAGGATCGCCGCCAGCGCGACAATCGTCAGACTCAGTGCGGTCTGCACCGGAGACAGCCTCGATATGCCCCACCGACGCGGGCGATTCATGCCGCGAGGGTACGCGTTGGCCCATCCGCCATGCCCGCGAAGCGGGCGATACCGCGCGCGTCACTGCTTTGGTTTGGCCTCGTCTACTTCTGCGACCGGTCCCACCACCGGCGCCATCATGTCTTTCCACCACTTCCGAACCTCCTCGATGTCATACTCCTCCCCGCACTCCGGACACCTGCCCGTGTCGGCCAGTCCTCGCAGGTCGAAGCGGCACCAGCGGCACTGCCGCCAATCACACGCGGCGAGCACCCGAGCGCGCCTGCGAAACCGATAGCGCATGAATGGATACGACGCGACCACCACCACCGCCAGCGCGATGAGGCTGTAATCCAGCCAGCCGGCCCTGCCTTGGACCACCTTCGGCACAATCAACCCGCCGATGAACAGCACGTGGTACACCGTGAAGAGGATCCACGACCGCCTCCAACGAGCCTGTTCCTTCCTCGGGTCTACCACCATGCCGCGCAGCATATCAAACTCCCGCAACCTCCCCTCCCCCTCATCCGTATCCCCTCTCGCTGACATCTTGCACGTGCAAGGGCGAGCGTTCGGAACCTCCGGCGGTTCGGGCATTCATCCCGTCTCCACCAATGTTCTGATCCATCGCTGAACGCGGCCGCGTGATCCCGGGCATCCGCCCGCCGTCCCCGCCCCGTTCACCCGCGCCACCGGCGCTTCCCCCGCACACTCGCCGACATCCCGGTCGATGGTCCTGCTCTGGCTTTGGGTACCCCCACGCTCCGCGTGGGAGGGGGAGGAGGGTGCCCGAAGAACGCCACGCGGAGCGTGGCGGTACCCACGCAGACACCCATCACGCGCCCCGATCGCCCCGCCCATCACAGGCCCACGCCTGTCCTGCGCGCCGGCGTCCCAAAGCGCAACGCCCCGTGCCAGCGCACGCACGCGGCGGGCAGTGTCGGTCCGTGTCCGTCCAGTTCCATTCACCAATCAACTCCCGAAAGGAGTGCGCATGTCTTACGTCCATTCTGAAACCAACACCACCAATCGTCCGGCCTCCGGGTACCCCGACACTCCGTGGCGGGTTTGGGGTCCGGCCTCCGGGTACCCCGACACTCCGTGGCGGGCTCAGAACCGACTCGTCCGCCCCGCCTTCACCCTCATCGAACTCCTCGTCGTCATCGCCATCATCGCTTTGCTTGTTGGCATCCTCCTCCCCGCCCTCTCCCAGGCCCGCAAGGCCGCGCGGGCCCTCATCGACGGCAACAACACCCGCAACACCCTCCAGGCCCTCGCCATCTGGGCCCAGTCCAACCAGGACCAGTACCCGCTCCCGAGCGTCCTCGACACCGGCGATCAGACCGTGGCCGCGCAGGGCGAACTGAAAAACACCACCGGCAACATCCTCTCCGTGCTCGTCTTCAACGCCCACTCCACGCCGCAGGTGCTCATCAGCGCCAGCGAGTCCAACACCTCGCAGATCGTCCGGGCCGACAACTACGAGTACTCCAACCCCTCCGGCGCGGTGAGCACCATCAACGCGCTCTGGGACCCCAAGTTCAAGGGCACCCCCGCCGACGCCGGCCCCGCTTCCCCGAACGGCGCGAACATGTCCAACACCTCCTTCGCCCATCTCGTCCCCTTCGGCAAGCGCCGATCCATGTGGAGCAACACCTACAACTCCACCGAGGCCGTCTTCGGCAACCGCGGCCCGACCTACGCCGCCAACGACGCGGCCGCGTATCCCGCCACCGGCCGCTGGACCCTCCTCCCCGGCCCCACCGGCGCCGAGTCCAACACCCTCCTCATCCACGGCGGCCGCTCCACCTGGGAAGGCCAGATCGGCTACAACGACGCCCACGTCAACTTCGAGACCAAGCCCAACCCCGACGGCCTCACCTACACCCGCGCCTCCACGCCGCGCACCGTGAGCGACAACCTCTTCGTCAACGAGACCGACCAGGCCGGCGGCGACACCACCGCGGGCCAAATCAAGAACGGCACCAACGCCTACCTCCGCCCCGTCTCGACCGTCACGGGCAGTTCCTCCAACTACACAGTCAACGTCTGGCGCGACTGACCCTCGTCGCCGCGCTCCCCCCCGCGCCCCAAGCGCCTCCCCAACTGGGCACTGGGCACTGGGCACTTTCTACTTCTTCCCCACGGCACGACCGCGCCGAAAGGCGCGTCCCCCCTCCGGGCGTCCGGCGGCGAGAGCCCGCCGCCGGACGTTCTTCCAGTTCCACTCAGGAGCCGCCCATGTCCCCAACTCCCGCCATCCGCACCCGCGCCGTCACCCTCGTCGAACTCCTCGTCGTCATCGCCGTCCTCATCGTCGTCATCGCCATCCTCCTCCCCGCCATCTCAACGCCCCGCTGCCGGGGCGGCCGCCAACTCAAAGACGCCAACCAGATCCGCGGCATCACCCAGGCCCTCGTCGTCTGGGCCTCCAACAACAACAGTTCCTACCCCGTCCCCAGCGACTTCGACACCAAGGACTTCACCCTCGCCTCCGGCGACAACCCCGCCGCGAAAAACACCACCGGCAACATCCTCTCCCTCCTGGTCTTCAACGGCAGCATCTCCCCCGAGATCTGCATCAGCCCCGCCGAGGCCAACACCGCCCAGGTGCAACGCTACGACGACTACCAATACGCCAACCCCCGCGCCGCCGCGAACCCGCGCGAGGCCCTCTGGGACCCGAACTTCCGCGGCACGCCCGAGGACGTCCTCGGCCCCGACGGCAAGCCCCTCGCCGGCGTCGCCAACCAGTCCTACGCCCACACCGCCCCCTTGGGCAAACGCCGCGCCCAGTGGAGCGACACCTACAACTCCACCGAGGCCGTCTTTGGCAACCGCGGCCCGACGTACATCCAGAGCGACGCCGCCCCCTCCAGCACCAAGTGGCCCCTCCTCGCCGGCCCCCTCGGCACCGGTTCCTTCACGCTCCTCATCCACGGCGGCCGCTCCACATGGGAGGGCAACATCGCCTACAACGACAACCACGTGAACTTCGAGACCAGCCCCACCCCCGCGGGCGTCACCTTCCCCATCTCCGGCCCCATCCTCCCCGGCAAGCCCCTCCCCCGGATGGGCCCGGACAACCTCTTCGTCAACGAGTCCGACGAGTTCGAGGGCGACGGCATCTCCGGCACCGTGGACAAGGGGACCAACGCCTACCTCCGCCCCATCGCGGGCGCGCCGGACATGACTCGGGTTCGTTCGTGGCGGGATTGAGGCGAGTGGGGCAGCTCGCTCGGAGGGCATCGGTGGGTGCGCTGGCGCATGGACCGTCATCGAGCATCGTGTAGCTCAAACTGTGCGGTTCGACTTGACATGAGTCAGGCGCTCAGGCATACTGCGTGCCTCTCCCCTCTAGCGACGGTCAACCCCATGAACAAACCGCTTGCCTTGGGCGTGCTCGTGTCCGCGGTTCTTGGCCAAGGCGTCCTCGGACAGGCAGCCCCGCCGAACTATGACTTCCAGTGGCAGACCATCGGATCGCCCGGGAACACGGCCTATCACGGGCCTGACCTCGGCGGGGTTGTTACAGGTCGGGGCTCTGTCCCGTATGTATACCGGATGGCGAGATTGGAGGTGACGAGCACGCAGTGGGTGGAGTTCGCTAACGTAATCGGAGCCATCGGCGACCCGTTCCGTATTGGCGAGGATGCGTTGGGGGGATTCGAAGGCGGGGTCACGGGCCCCAACAATACCTATCACTACAGCATTCAAGGCGGGTTCCCAGGGATCGGACAATACCCTGTAAGCCGAATTCCTTGGCTCAACGGTGCCCGTTATTGCAACTGGCTGCAGAATGGCAAGCAAGCCTCGCTCGTGGCCTTGGAAAACGGAGCCTATGACCTGCGGGCATATAATGCCGATCCGACGAGCGCCAACGCGGGGCTGATCCACCGGGAGCCGGGCGCGCAGTTCTGGATACCCTCCATTGACGAGTGGGTCAAGGCCGGACACTTCGACCCGAACGGAAACGGACCCGGCCAAGCCAAATGGTGGCAGTACCCGATTACGTCGGACACCGCTCCCGTCAGCGGCGTGTCTCCGCTCTTCGGGGGCACGGGCCAGACCAACGCCGCACTATACGCGACAAATCCGAATACTCCGTATCAGACCTTGTTGGCAGGAGCGTATCCGGCCGTCCAGAGCCCTTGGGGGTTGCTGGATCTGTCGGGCGGCGTGTCGGAATTGCTGGAAGATCGTGGTGTTTTTGATTCGGTCCGCTACGCAGACGGGTCGACTCTTTACCTCACCGACGTAAGCACAGACCGAGTGGACCAGTTTGCGGATGTGGGGATCGCGGGATCTCCCTATTGGTTTGGCCTTCGCATCGCATCCGCGATTCCCACCCCGCACACGTTCTGCGGGTGCATTGTGGCCATCGCATTGGCTCACACGCGTAGGAGGAGATCATGCAGAGATTCATCACCGCCATCCTGTGCTCGATCGTCTGGCTGACCGGCGTTGTTTCCGACGTTGAAGCCGGCATCTCGGTCCGGTACCGAGCGTATGGCAGCACCGACAATACCGCTTGGACTTCGACGCTGCCTGGCGGGAGCTCGATCACGTACGACTACACCAACTGGCAGAGCAACACAGAAGGCGTGACGGTTACAATTTCGGGCGACGGAGATTGGTGGTTCCGGTGCGCCAACCCGGGCACCGAGTCGATCGGGAAAATCGTATTCTCCGGCTCAGGCAACGTCCGCTTGTTCATCACTGCACCCGACGGGTCTGGGCTCGGACCTACAGACCTCTCCACTTCCGCCGCACTCGGCCACCTCCGGATGTCTCCACTTGGCTGACGTCACACCCGGAAGCGCCACCGTGACGCTCCAAGCAACCATTGGCGGAGACGTCAAGTACTTGCACAGTTCGGGGTCCGGCTCGCCCCGAATCGAAGCCGACCGAATCGCGCGATTGGACGCGGGTGGGGGCATGACCAATCCGATCATCGTGCATAACAGTACCACGGCAGACCTGACAGCGATAAGGACGGCTAACAGCATCAACGACGATCTAAGTTCTACTAGTGGTGTGAGTCAAAAGAAAGTGAACAAAGGCGCAACCGGGTTGCCTCGGGGCGCGAATCTCCTCTACAAAGGAGATTCGCATGGGCAGACCGATGGCCAACTTGACGCTGACGGACGATGAGCGATCCGAACTCCGGGGCTGCGCGCGGCGCCCTACGACCGCGCAGGCCCATGCCCTCCGCGCCCGGATTATCCTGGCGTGCGCCGAGGGCGCGAGCAACGGGGACGTGGCCGACGATCTGAGCGTGACCCGGCAGACGGTGGGCAAGTGGCGCAATCGGTTCTTGGAGAAGCGGCTCGACGGCCTGGTCGATGCCCATCGGCCGGGAACTCCGCGAACCGTCACCGACGAGGACGTGGAGCGGGTGATCGCCACGGCGCTGGAAAAGACGCCCAAGGGCGCGACCCACTGGTCCACCCGCTCGATGGCCGCGGCGACGGGCCTGAGCCAGAGCTCGGTCAGCCGCATCTGGCGTGCCTTCTCGCTCCAGCCGCACCGCGAGGAGACGTTCAAGCTCTCCAACGACCCCCTGTTTGTCTCCAAGGTCCGCGACATCGTGGGCCTGTACCTGAACCCGCCAGACAAGGCGCTGGTGCTGTGCGTGGACGAGAAGTCGCAGATGCAGGCGCTGGAGCGGACTCAGCCGCTCTTGCCGATGCGTCCCGGCTTGCCGGCGTGCCGGACGCACGACTACATCCGCCACGGGACCACGACGCTCTTTGCCGCGCTGGATGCCAGGACGGGGAAGGTCATCGGCAAGTGCTACCGGCGGCATCGCGTCGCCGAGTTCCTCAAGTTCCTGCGGATCATCGACGAGTCGGTCCCGGCGGGCTTGGACGTTCCCCTGATCCTGGACAACTACGGCACGCACAAGACCCCCGCGGTGCGTCGCTGGCTCGCCCGGCACGGACGATTCCACATGCACTACACGCCGACGTACGCCTCGTGGATCAACCTGGTGGAGAGTTGGTTCGGGGTGCTGAGCAACCGCCGCATCCACCGCGACAGCTTCCGGTCCACGCGCCAGCTCGAAGCGGCCGTCGGTGAGCACGTCGCCGCCAACAACGAGCAGCCCGTCCCCTTCGTGTGGACCAAGCCCGCCGCGGATATCCTCCATTCTGTCAGGCGTTTTTGTCTTCACATCTCTGACTCAGGCCACTAGTCCCGCGCCAGACGCCGTCACCCTCTTCGTCCTTGGCCCCAGCGCCCCTGGAAAACCAGGCAGGAAAACGGCCGCGCCCGACAACCTCTTCGTCAACGAACTCAACGAATACGAAGGCGACGGCCCCGAAGCGGCGTTCGGCGCCATCACCGGTGGCACCAACGCCTACCTCCGCCCCATCGCCGAAGTCGCCAACCCGACGCGCCCGAGGGTGTGGCGGGATTGAGCCGGTCAATCGCCCTCATTTCTTCTTCGGCGGCTGGAGGGTCACATCTGTCTCGCCCTTCCAGTAGGCCGTCGCATCGATGTTGTAGAGGGCCCATTCCGGGTCGGTGACGATGCGGGCCTTCAAGTTCGGGTCTTCGGCGAGCATGCGCCGGGCCTCATCCCACGTCTTGATGCCGGGGAAGTCCCATCCATGTGTTGTGCCGTTGACTTTCGGTCCACCGATGAAGCGGCAGCGCTGTGTCCCTACGACCATGCCGTCGAGCATGTACTCGATTCGAACGCCGAAAGACGTTTCCACTCCAACGAGAGCGATGGCCGGCAGGAGCGAGTTCCAATCTACGCCCATGCCGTCGCGATTGATGACAACCGCCCGGCCAAGCGCGGCGTCGAGTGCGGCCGAACGCACCGGGGTGATCGCGTCGTCCACGGTCGGAACTACGTCGTACTCCAGCACCCGCGATGCGCTCGCTAGCACTCGTCGCTCATCCGAGTTTCGGGGCGCGTTCATTCCTTCGACCCACTCCAGATCAACGCGCAGCCGGACATGCCCCTCCACCGGCACCGTGAGTTCCGTGTGGCCGGTGCACCACGAATCTCCCTTCTCGTCGGCCCCCTCGACCGTCCATCGCACGTGCATCCAATACCGCATGGAGGGCTCCCACCACGTCTCCACTGGCACCTCCAGGTGGATCGGCACGCCCTTTGGCCAGCGGCTTCGCGTGCGCACGGTGAGCGGCCCGTGCAGTTGCTCTAAACGTGCCGCCGCGGCTTTGACTCGATCGCGACAGGTTCCGATCAGGGGCGCAGGAGCGGCTGGCCCCGATCCAAGTCGTTGAACTCGCAGGTAGTACACCTGCAAGAGATCCTGCCGGGCAAGCGGTCCGAACGACTTTCTCCAACGATCGTCGGTGGGGCGGGCGAGCCAAGTACCATCGGCGCACGTTTCAAAGAGCGAAGCAACCTGTTCGTCGCTCATCGTCGCTGTCCAATCTCGGTTCGGCCATGGCGCGCGCCCAAGGCGGCGTCGCAGTTCCTCCGCGATCACCCCGTCGGACCCCTCCAGCGGGAGCGTCTGCACCAGCGGCCACGTCGGCACGAGCCACATCCATCCCCGCCGCTGGACCATCGGTCGCTCGCCGAGCAGCCATGCCCCGATCAGAATGCACACGGCCAAACTCGCCCAACGGCCCCGTCGGCGTGTCCGTCGCAGCGATCGCACGCCGACGCCAGCTCGTCCGCACTCCGGGCACACCCACGCATCTCCGGATTCGCTGTCGAGTCTGGCCGCGCTCATGTCGTACCAGCATCGCGGACACCGTCGCCGCCCGTGAGCCCGATCCCAAAGCAGTGCCCACACAAGCAGCGCCGCACCCACCGCCCCCAGCGCAATGCCCGAGGAGTACCACACCCACACGCTCTGCCACCACGAAGAGGTCACGAAACCAGTGTACCAACTGCCCCTTCCATGGTTGACCCCGCTCGCCCTTCGTAGCCTCTTCCAATGAAAAGGACCCTCCCGAAGGAGGGTCTTTGCAGAATATCTTGGTATTCCTCCGCGCTCTCCGCGCCTCCGCGAGAGACTCTTCGCTTAGTCCTCCGGCACATGCTCGCTTGTCACGATCTCCCGGAACCGGTGCCGGAGTTTGCCCGTGATCGGCCCCTCCCCGTCGCTGATCTTCTTGTCGCCGATGGAGTGCACCGCGATGATCTCCGCGGCCGTTCCGGTCAGGAACACCTCGTCGGCGCTGAGCACCTCGTCCAGCCGCATCAACTTCTCCTCGCAGGATACTTTGCAGTCCTTCGCGAGCGTCTCGATGACGAACTTCCGCGTCACGCCCTCGAGCAGGCCGCTCTCCCCGCAGATCGGCGGGGGCGTGAACATCTTCCCGCCCTTGATGATGAACAGGTTGTCGCCCGTGCACTCGGTCACGTACCCGTCGGTGGAGAGCATGATCGCCTCGTCGCACCCGGCCTCGATGGCCTCCATCTTGGCGAGGATGTTGTTGAGATAGTTCAGGCTCTTGATCCGTGGGTCCAGGCACGCCACCGGCGTCTTGGGCCGCTTGGCCACCACGACCTTCATCCCGCTCTTGTACGCCTCCTCCGGATAGAGCCGGATCTGGTCGGCGATGCAGATCACCCCGGCCACGGGGCAGCGCCGCGGGTCGAGGCCCAGCGTGCCGACGCCGCGCGTCACCAACAGGCGGATGTACCCCTCCTTCAGACCGTTGGCCGAGATGCAGTCGCGCTGGATCTGGATCATCTCCCGCTGCGAGACGGGCACCCTCAGGTGGATCGCCTCGGCGCACCGGTACAGCCGGTCCATGTGCGACTGGCACTTGAAGATCTTCCCGCGGTACACGCGGATCCCCTCGAACACCCCGTCCCCATAGAGCAGGCCGTGGTCGTACACGCTCACCATCGCGTCGCGCTTGGGGAGCATCTGCCCGTTGACATAGATGATCGGCGTCGCGCCGGGATCGGCTCTCCATTGGTCGGTCGCGGGGCCCGGTTTCGCCGCGCCCCCCACCCCCCCCACCCCCCCCACACTCGCGGCCTGCGCGGCCGCCGCGCCGTTGCCGGCGTGCGTGCGTGCTGTGCTCGTCGTGGGGGTGGCGTTCATGGGCGCTCCTTCAAGAAAAAATCGATGCCTTCACCCCCGCCCCCCCGGTTCTCCAGTCCAAAACCCCGTCCCGGGGCCAAGCATACGCGCCCAAAACGCCGCGTCCGCCGCTCATCCAACGAACATCGCCGCCAATTTGTTCGGCCCGCCCGCCGCGCCGGATCAGCACACGCGGGAACTCTCCCGGACAATTCCCGAGGCCCGTCCCCGCCGCGCCGCCCCACTCTGTGCAACTCCGTGTCCTCGGTGTTTCAATCCGGCCTACGCCACGCGCACTTCCGCGCCCAGTTCCTTCTTCGCCGCCCCGACCAGAGCCTCCACCTGCGGCGAGACCTCCTCGTGCGTGAGCGTCCGGGCCGGATCGCGGAACCGCATCCGCATCGTCACCGACTTCTTCCCCGGCCCCGCCTGCGCTCCGCGATACGCCCCGACAAACGCCCACGACTCCAGCCGCTCCACCCTCAGCCCCGCCACCAGCGCATCGATCCTCGCCCACGCCGTCTCCTCGCGCACGATCAGCGACACGTCCCGCTCGATCGACGGGAACGCCGGCAGCGCGTGCACCAGCGACTTGGGCGGCCACAGCGCCGTCAGCGACGCCAGACCAAGCTCGGCCGCCACCACCGGCGTCTCCAGCCCGTGCTCGCCCTGCACGCCCGCCGAGATCACCCCGAAGCACCCGGCCCGCTCCCCGTTGATCCGCACCTCCGCGAACGCCCCCGCATCCCACGCCGCGCTCGGCGGTGTGACGCTCGGGATCACCTCAACGCGCACGCTCTCCCCGCCCAGCGCCCGGGCCGCGCTCTCGATCGTCCCGCGCACCAGCCGAACCGCGGCCTGCTTCTTCTCCACCCCCTTCGCCCCCGCCGGAAAGCAGCAATCCGCCAGCAGCGCCACGTTCACCCGCTCAATCTCCTGCCCGCGATCGCCCTTCTTGGCGGGAGTGGGGGGGGGAGTCTCCGCGAACACCGACGAGATCTCGAACAGCCGCAACCCCGCGCCCGCCGCCACCCCGCCCACCTCCCCATCGGCCAGCACCCCGCGGTCCTGGTTCGCCCGCCGGCACGAGAGCAAACTCACCAGCGCGCTCGGCCGCAGCACCGGGTCCGCCTTCCGGCGCTCGTCGCACACCGTCATCATCGCCAGCCCCGCCGGCACGAACGGCTTGGCGGCCTTGGGCGACACGAACGTGAACGTCACCGCCTCGTAGAACCCCAGCCCCGTGAGCACGCGCCCGAGCGCCTCCACCGCCCGCTCGCTCGCCTGCGGCGGGGCCACCCGCACGCCCACCATCTCGTGCACGGGAAGTTTGTCCAGCCCGTGCGTCCGCGCGATCTCCTCGATCAGATCGATCTCGCGCTCCAGGTCCGGCCGGTGCGCCGGGATCGTGCACGCCAGCACCGCCTCGTCCGCCCCGCTCCCCGGGGCCATCGGCTCGGGAATGGTCGCGATCTCGTGCGCCTCGAGCACCCGCTGCGCATCGGGCATCGGCACGTTCACCCCAAGCATCGCCGCCACCCGCGACGGGCGCACCCGCACCGTCGAGAGCGGCCTGGGCTCCGGCCCCGCGTGGATCACCCCCGGCAGCAATCGCCCCCCCGTCAACCGGCAGATCAGCGCGCTCAGCCGCTTCCCCGCCGCCTCGATCGTCCGCGCATCCACGATCCGCTCGAACCGGTACGACGCCTCGGTCCGCAGCCCGAACCGGCGCGCCGACCGCCGCACCGCCACCGGCTCCCACGTCGCGGCCTCCAGCACGATGTCCGTCGTCCGCTCGCTCACGCCCGTCTCCGCCCCGCCCATCACCCCCGCCAGGCTGATCGCCCGGTGCTCATCCGCCACCACCACCTCATCCCCGCGCATCTCGATCGTCTTCCCATCCAGCAGCACCAACTTCTCCCCCTTCCCCGCAACGCGCACGACGATCCGTGCCTTTCCATCCCCGCCCTTGCCCAGCGCCGCCAGATCGAACACGTGCGAGGGCTGCCCATACTCAAAGCCCACGAAGTTCGTGATGTCCACCACGTTGTTGATCGACCGCTGCCCCACCCCCTCCAGCGCACCCACCAGCCACTTCGGGCTCGGCCCCACCCTCGCCCCCGTGATCACCCGCGCCGTGAACAGCGGACACTCCCCGTGCACCCGGTTGTCCACCGCCAGCACCGCCCCCACATCCTGCGACCCGCTCGCCGGCGTCGCCCGCCCCTCCCCCCCCTCGGCGAACCAGTCGTGAACCTTCCCCGGCGCGGGCAACTTCAACCGGCGAGCCACGCTCGCCCCCGAGGCAGCCGCGATCTCCCGCGCCACCCCGATGTGCGAGAGCACATCCCCGCGATTCGACGTCACCTCCACATCCAGCATCACATCGCCGCTCGGCAGCGTCACCGCCGACTCGATCGGAAACCCGGCATACGTCAGCACCCGCTCCGCCTCCTCGGCGGTCACGTTCCCCGGCTCCAGATACTCGTTCAACCAGCGCAAAGAGATGTGCATCGCCAAGGGTAGAGACCCACACCCCAAAGAGCCTCTCGCGTAAGCGAGAGGTGGCTGACTCCGGGTGGCACGGGCAGCTCGCTGCCCGTGGTGTTGCAAGCCCGATAGCCGACGACGACCAACGAGTGTTCAGTTCCAAAGCCATCCGTCCGGAGGGCGCGCCGAGCAAGCCTCTGGTGGGCAGCCAGGTCTTCTCTCGTCTTCGCCTTACCTTCCCGCCCGGCTCAGGGCGGGCCACGACCACCAAGACGCCCACCCCCAGACATCTGTACACTCTCCTCATGCTGCGACCCCTCCTCCTCGCCGCCCTCACCCTCTGCCTCACAGGCTGTGTCCTGCAATCCGACCCCGCACTCCAGAGCAGTGGGGGGGCCACCACCACCTCCGCCCCCCGCGACTTCTGGATCGGCATCACCGTCACCGGCCCCATCCGCGAATCTTCCGCCGCCTACGACGCCCTCCCCCGCCCCCTCCGCCCCGCCCGCTACGTCGTCGAGGCCGACCGCATCCTCCGCGCCGCCCTCGGCCCCGGCGCCACCCGCGAGTCCTTCCCCCCGCCCACCCGCCGCCTCAGCGCGGCCGAGTTCAACGACCTCTTCGCCGCCGCCCGCGACGCCGGCCTCCTCGACCCACACCACCCCTTCGCCGTCAAAACCCTCGCCAAGCCCACCACCCCCGACCCCGCCGCGCCCCCGAACGAACGCACCGAGTACATCATCACCGCCCACGCGGCCGACAGACAGCACACCATCATCATGGAAGCCGCCCCGCACGGCTCGCCCGAATCCCGCAAGGCCGCGGCGGTGATCGACTGGCTGGCGGGCAAGGCGTGGGTGGCGCCGTCGGTCAAGCCATGAATGTCCGCGGAGATTCCGTCAGCGCTCGGCAAACTCAATGGGACGGTGGGGGGGGGGGAGGCAACGCTTCGTCGGTGGAACGGCGCATTTCCTGCCGAAGATGTCGGCAGAGTTTCGTCCACTGGGTTCGCAGAGCCTCCTCGCTCCGGCCCGTCGCTGCTGCGATCGCCGAATAGGGCGCCCCATTAAGCCGCCACATGATCAACTCCCGGTCGGAATCGCTCGGTGCAAGCATGAGCGCGCGGTGGAGAAGCGCGGCGGCCTGATCGTCGTCGGTGCAGGCCGAGAAGGGGCGATCAAGCCATCGCGGCTCAACTCGACCGGGCGGAATCGGGGCGTGGCGTACCCGGGCAGTGCGGAGCCGCGAGATTACTTTGTTGTCCGTGACCGCCGCGACATACGCCCAGAACTCCTCATCACCCGAAGGGCGGAGAATCCCGCGGAGCGCGCCGAAATCCACCACCCGGATGACCGAAGAAAGCACGTCGTCCGGATCGATGCCGAACTGCGGAAATCGCCGGAGCCTACCGATAATACGACGGCGAATGAGTGCGCGGTGCATCAGCAGCAACTCGGCGATTCGGCCGCGATCGGTTGCGAGATCGGCGACTGGAGATGTTTTCTCTTGTGATTGCACGATTTCGCTCACGGATGATCGGGGCTGCGCGTATTTATTGAATAGGAGCACGATCGCGTGGTCCGCCGACTGTCGACGCCATTGAACGTTACCGCCCACCGTGAAGCCGGGTTGCAACGGATCAATGTGAACATCAAGGCATGACGAACCACGTGCGACGCTCGGAACGATCGACGCCGCCAACCACCGTAGGGAGATTCGGCATGAGAAGGTTGCATTCCTGTATTGCCTTGTTGTGCATGTTGCTCGTGGCATCGTCCGCTCGCGGGCAGGTCGATTTCACGGGCGATGGGCGCATCGAGGTTGCCTTTGGGTCGCCGGATTCGAGCAGTCTTGCCGTGCTCGACGGCGCTTCGGGCCATGAGTTGTGGCGTGTCGTTGACAACGACATGTTTGGATGGGCCGCGACGGCGCACCCTGATCTTGACGGGGACGGCCGCCCGGATGTGCTCGTCTCGGCCCCAGGGACAGGCGCCGTGTCCATGGGCCGGGTCGTGGCGCTTCGTGGTCTCGACGGTAGCGTGCTGTGGACTTGCGAGTATGGCCCGCCGAGCGCCCGTTTCGGTCTCGGCATCGGGGTCATTCCTGATCAGGACAGCGACAGGGTCGCGGATCTCTTGGTGGCCATGCGCTCCAACGACCCCAGCGGCGAGATCGTGGTGCTTGTGAGCGGCAAGATCGGTCGAGTGCTGGCGACGGCATCAGGCCCGATGGCGCCGCTGCTGGCCGCAACCAGGGACGGCACGTATAAGTTCAAAACAAAAGACCTTGATGCGTCGGGAACTGTTGATCTCCTTGACGCGATCGTCGCTGCCCAGGCCGCCCTGACAATTGACCTCGCCGCGGACTTGGACTTCAACGGGACGGTGGATATCCAAGACGTGCTGAAGATTATCGACGAGGTGTTCGTGCCGACCCCCGGGCAGGTGCTCCCCGGGCAATACGGCGTGCTCGCGCTCGAGGATCCGCTTCGGTACAACGATGGATACCAGTTCGTTGCGCTGGCGGCGGACCAGCCTCAGACGACGCAACCCACGGAGCCATGCGCGGCCGAGCGAGAAGCCGCCCGGCGTGCCGCGCAGGACTGGGCCAACCACATGCTCACGGTCCCTCTGAATCCGCTGAACCCTCGCGATATCAATCCGGTCGCCTGGTATGCGTGGATTCAACAGGCCAACCTGCTCCGCGATCGGTTTCGCGCGGCTATGGCAGCGCTGAACGCGTGTTTGGCGGGGCAGGGACTTCCTCCGGTCAAGCCCGGAGATCTGCTCAAGCCGCGACCAACTACTCCGCCACCACCACCACCTCCTCCTCCCCCGCCCCCTCCCCCGGCTCCGCCTCCGAATCAGTGTCCTTTGGATACCGCCTATCCTCCGCCAACTCCGCTTCCCGGATCACCTCAGGATGCGTGCTACAATCAGATGCAGATCAACATTCTGGTGTGCATCACCTGCCGCGACCTTCGTTTGGCGACCGAGACGTATGGTGATTGCTTGGAACGCGCCAAGTCCGTGTATCTCGCTTGTAAGAATCGAATCGCCAATCAGTGAACTGCCGACCCGCGCAACACGAAACACGCACCGTTGCCCTCAGGGCCGTATTCACCGTTGCCACTCTCATGCCGACCTTTGGAGCCCCGCCGGGATGCACTCCCGGCGGGGCTTTCGCTTGCTGCATTGATGCGTCCGAGGTTGGTCAAGCCACGACGCCCCCCCCCTCTCCCCCCTCCCCCCCCCCCCCCGGCCCCCCCAAAACCCCCCCCCCCCTCTGGGACACCCCCCCCCCCTTCCCCCCCCCCGGCCCCCCCCCCCCCCCCCCCCCCCC
>CALMPG010000062.1 GCA_937871915.1 uncultured Phycisphaerales bacterium | reverse complement strand
GCCATGCCACGACGCGGCCCGCCCATCCCGGCGGTGCCGGCGCGGAGGTCGGGTCCACGATGATGCGCGAGCGCGTCGAGCGCGTCGCCGAGCGCGACCTCGCCGCCGTGAATCAGAACCGTCTGAAACTCCTCATGGAGGTCGCCGCGGCCGTCGCCGGCACCGGCACCGAGGCCTCCCTGGCCCGCATGATCGTGGATGCCGCCGCGCAGGGCTCGGGCTTTCCGCGGGCCTACCTGCTCAAGGACGAGACCATCGCGAGCCCCGACGGCAGCGAGGGGGGCGTGGACACGCTGAGCGTCATGGCGGAGGTCGATCCGGACGCGGCGGCCAGCGCCGACGGAGGGACCGGTGAGCAGGTTGGCAACGCCACTGGCGGGCGAGCCGCCAGTGCCACCCAATCCACATCCACATCCTCGTTCTCTCGTTCGCTCATCGCCGCCGCGCGAAAGGGCGAGATCGTCCGCCTCACCAGCGATGCGCCCATGCAGGCCCAGAGCATCATGTCGCTGGGCATCCAGACGGCCCTGTGCGTGCCCATCCTCAGCGGCGGCGCGGTGGGCGCGTTCCTGTATCTCGACGCCCGCGCCGACGAGAAGAACACCGGCAAGACCCGCGGCGCGGTCGCCCCGCTGAGCGGCACGGGCGGCGTCCACTCCGACGCGGCCGCGTTCTGCGGCGCACTGGCCAAGATGTACGGCCTCGCCCTGGGCAACATCTCCCGCCTCGACCTGGAGCGCCGCCAGAAGGAACTCGTCCGCGACCTCGAGGCCGCCAGCGAGGCCCAGAAACTCATCATGCCCCCGGCCAGCGGGGCCCACGGGTGCGTGCGCTACGCCATGAAGAGCAAGTCCGGGCGCTACGTCGCGGGCGATCTCTTCGACGTCGTCGATCTCGAAGACGGGCGCGTCGGCGTCCTCCTCGGCGACGTCGCGGGCAAGGGCGTCCCCGCGGCCATCCTCATGGCCACGGCCCAGACGCATCTGCACGTGGCCCTTCGCGAGGGCAAGGACCCCGCCCGCGCCGTGCGCGCCGTCAACGCCCACATCTGCTCGCACATGGCCAGCAGCAAGTTCATCTCCCTCTGGATGGGCGTCTTCGAGCCGCGCGAAGGGGGCGGCGGCACGCTCACCTACATCGATGCCGGCCACGGTTATTGGCTCATCCTCGGCCCCAAGGGCGAGACCGTCCATCGCAACGAGGCCGCGACGGGCATCCCGCTGGGCATCGAGCCGACGTACGAGTTCGAGGCGACGAAGGTGGACATCCAGCCCGGGCAGCGGCTGGTGGTCTTCAGCGACGGCGTGGTGGAGCAGCCCGGGGGGGAGAGCGGCGAGCAGTTCGGCGTGGAAGGCACGATCGGCGCGCTCAAAGGCGCCGCGTCCGAGAGCGACGATGTGGAGCGGGTGTTCAAGGCGGTGCTGGCCCACGCGAAGGGGCCGAATTTGGCGGATGACACGACGGTGGCGAGTGTGGGGATGTGATGGAACTCTCCGTGCCACCGACCGCGGCTCGGAGCGGTCGGTGGATTCGGCACGAGACATCCAGGCACGGCGAGAACCGAACATGGACAAGCCCCCCAGATGGAAAGACCCAATCGTCGAAGAAGTCCGGGCGATCCGCGAGGCCTACGCCAAGCGCTTCGGCCATGACCTCAAGAAGATCGGCGCCGATCTCATCAAGAAACAGGAGGCCCGCCAGAAGGCGCTCGCCAAGGCACAGGCCAAAGGCAAGAGGCCCGCGAAGCCGACCGCTCCGCGAAAAGCCGCGAGCCCCAAGGGTCGCAAGGCCGCCTGAAACGCATCCCGGTCCGGGTACCCCGACGCTCCGCGGCGGGTGCACTGCAGGTCTGAACGCCCGCGAAGCGACTTTGACGACGCGGTCGTGCTTCGCCCCCGTTTCATACTCCGGCGAGCTGCCCGATCGCCTTCCCATACGTCCGCACGCACTTCTGCGCCGCCCCATCCCACGTCAATCTCCGCAGCTCGAACGACCCGTGCTCGCGCAGCGTCTCCCCCAGCGGCGGGTGCCGCAGCACCGCCACGATCTTGTTGGCCATCTCGTCGATGTCCCAGAAGTCCACCTTCAGCGCGTGCGTGAGCACCTCGCTCACGCCGCTGGTCTTCGAGATGATCACCGGCACGTCGTTGCGCATCGCCTCCAGCGGGGCGATCCCGAATGGCTCGCTCACGCTGGGCATCACGTAGACATCCGCCATGCGATAGATCCGGTCCACGTCCTTGCCGCGCAGGAAGCCGGTGAAGAGCACGCGCCCGCCGATGCCCAGGTGGGCCGCCTCCTCGATCATGCGGACGGCCATGTCGCCCGAGCCGGCGACGACGAACTTGGCGTCGGGGACCTTCTCGAGCACCCGCTTGGCCGCGCGGATGAAGTACTCCGGCCCCTTCTGCATCGTGATCCGCCCGAGGAAGAGCACGATGCGGTCCTTGCTCTGGATGTGGTCCCCCTCGATCGGCTGCGCGGCCTCATTATCCACGCCGTTGTACACCACATCGATCTTCTTCGGGTCCACCCCGTACCGGCGCACGCAGATCGACTGCGTCAGGTTCGACACGCAGATGATCCGCGCCGCCGCGTGCATGCCGCGCCGCTCGATGTTGTACACCCGCTGGTCCACGTTCTCGCCGGAGCGGTCGAACTCGGTGGAGTGGACGTGGATCACCAGCGGCTTGCCCGTGACGGTCGCCAGCGCGATGCCCGCGGGGAACGTCATCCAGTCGTGGGCGTGGATGCAGTCGATCCGCCGGCCCCCCCCGGTCTCGGCGCGCGAGAGCGCCACGCACAGCCGGGCGTACCGCTCCGACGAGGCGACCATGTCCCCGTCGTACCCCGCGCCCCCCGCGCCCGAGGGCGCCGTCGGCGGCATCCCCATCGCGCTCGGCGCGGGCCCGTGCGGGTGGTGGGGGTGGTGGGGGTGGTGGGGGTGGTGATGATCTCCGTCCGCCATCTCATGGGCCGGAGGCTCCGATCCCGGCGTGCCCGCGTGCCCACCGCCCGCGCCGACTCCGGAAATCCCGAACATCCCGGCGCCCCCCTGCCCCCCGGACCCGGGCTGAAACTCCCGGTAGGGCGAGCTCGCCGGCGAAGGAATCCCGTGGAACGACGCATGGGCAAACCCCGGGATCGCGTAGTGCTCGGCCCCGATGAGATCGTCCGGCGTGTACGCGTGCCCGTTGGACCCCGCCCCCGGCGCGCCGGCCCACCCGCCCCGGGCCGGCTCCCCCGGGCGCGCCGGCGTCCACCGGATGTTGCGGATCGCATCCGGCGAGAGGAGCCGGATGTGCGACGCCTGCGACCGGTCCACCGGCTTGGGCAGGACGAACACCACCTCATGGCCGAGGCGATCCAGCGCCTTGGTCAGGCCGTAGCACGCGGTTCCGAGACCGCCGGCGATGAAGGGTGGAAACTCCCACCCGAGCATGAGGATGCGCATTGGTGCTTTCTATTGGGCCGACACTGTAGGGGCCGGAACCGCCGGGCATCGACTCTCGCCGGCGCGCGGGCCGCGAATCGGCCCACAGCGCGCCACGCACATTTGCGAGCAACCAACGGCCCCCGCGCGCCGATACTGGTGGCTTGAAGACCTCGCACGCCAGCCACGAACTCCCCCCCCCCCCCCCCCCCCCCCCCCCCCCCCCCCGCCCCCCGCCCCGCCCCCCCCCCCCCCCCCCCCCCCCCCCCCCCCCCCCCCCCCCCCCCCCCCCGCCCCCC
>CALMPG010000061.1 GCA_937871915.1 uncultured Phycisphaerales bacterium | reverse complement strand
CACACCCTATCTCCCCAGCACCCTTTCTCGGCTCCCCGGCCGAAACCGCTTGAGCTAATCTGGCGTTGTGGTGTTGATTTGCCGAGTGGATCGGAGGGGTGCTGGCCCGGCTACTTGCCCGGTCCGGGCTCGTCGGGCTGAGACGCGGCTGGCCTGAACTCGGCGATGCACTCGGCGCGTTTGGGCATGGCGAACTTCTGCATGAACTGCCTGGCCCTGGCGTCGGCGCGCAGGTATGCGTCGAAGAACGCCACGCCGAGCGAGTCGATGAGCGCCTCGTGGCGTTCGCCCTTGTCCGATGCCCCGCGCAGGGCGCGTCCGTTCGGTGTGCCGAACGTCATGTGCCCCGCGTCCTGGAGCGTGACCAGAAACGCGTCCACGCCGCGGATAGCCTCGAAGGCCTGCCGCCGCCACGAGGCCGAACGCCCCCCCGCGCCGTAGTCGCGCGTGCCGGTGAGGAAGAGCACGGGCACGCCGAAGCTCTTCCACGCCCCCTCGACGATGCCCATCGTGCCGGTTCCTTCGGGCGACATCGGGAGGACGGCCTTGACGCGCGCATCGCGGAACGACCGGGCCTTGCCGCCGTGGGGCTCCGGGAGATCGACGGTCATGCCGCCGATGGCCATGGCGGTGTACGCGCCGAACGAGTGTCCGGCAACGCCGATGCGGGCCGTATCGGCGATGGGGCCGAGGGTCTTGTGCTCGGGGAGGCGATCGAGGACGAAGGAGACGTCGCGCGGGAGCTCGCGGAGGTTGTCGGGATTGCTGGTGCTCGACATGAGCCAGCCGCCGGGGGCGTCGTCCTCGGCGTTGGGGGCGAGGCGCTGGCCCGAGGGTGCGCCGCCGTGCGAGCGGACCCACTCGAGGGCCGCGGCGGTGTCGCTCCCCGGATGGCTGAGGACGAGGACGATGTAGCCGTGCGAGGCGAGGTGGCGGGCGAAGTAGCCGTAGTTGATGCGCGAGCCGCCAAGACCGGGGGAGAAAACGACGACGGGGAACTTCGCGGGCCCGGCGGCAGGTGCGGACGGAGCATCGGCCCCTGGCGCGTCGCGGGCCCCCGGTGTTGAAGGAGTGGGGAGGAAGATGCGGACGGGGATGGTGCGGGAGCGGGCGGGGTCCTTCCAGGTCTCGTCGAGCGTCTTGACGGTCATCGGCCCGGCGTCGGACTTGTAGAGCCCGGCTTCGGCGACCGGCGCGACGGGGGGTTGATCGAGCGGAGCGTCGGCCCGTGCCGGCGCGCCGACCCCCATGATGAGGGCGGGCAGCAGAACGGCTATGGCAAGTCGGGATGCGGGGTGCACGGCGGGTCTCCGGTGTCCGACGGCAGGGTACGGACCGGGTTATCGTTGGCGCATGTCCGGACTCTTCGCGGGAACGCCGCTGGAACGACCGCCGACGTGCGAGCGGTGCGGGAAGCCGCACGCCCAATGCGCCTGCCCGCGCGGGACCGATGGCAAGGTGCTCGACCCGAGGGCCCAGCAGATTCGTGTTCGGCGCGAGCAACGGCGAGGGAAGATGGTCACCGTGGTCGCGGGGTTGGCCCCGCGGTCGGCGCGGACCGACGACCTTTCCGCGATGCTCACCGAGTTGAAGAAACTGCTGGCCACGGGCGGCACGCTCGGCGAAGGCGCGTTGGAACTCCAGGGCGACCATCGCGACCGCATTGTCGCGTGGTTCATCGCCCGGGGGTACCCGGCAAAGGCTTCGGGGGGGTAGAGCGGTCTCCGCGGCGGGCCCGCGAGATGACCTCGGGCATCACGACCTTGGCCTCGGCCAGCAAGGCCCGCCACGCCCGAGCGGCCGCGGGTCCCATGACCGAGTAGCGCCCGCTTTCCACCTTCTGGATGAGCGCGAACATGTCCTGCTCGTCGAAGACGTGCTTGAGCCGCCCGTGCGTCGGTCCCTTGATCCGCGCCGCCTTGCGAACGGTGTCGAAGGTCTTGGCGGACATGCCGGCCGCGGCCATGAGTTCGCCCTTGGTCCAGCCCGTGGTGGGGGATTCGGCGGAGTCGTCGGTCTCGGAGTAATCTTCGGACATGGGGGATTGTTGCCGGGCCGAGGGGTGGGGGCGCGCCGGGAGGCGGGGGAGTAGCATCGGGCCATGTCTACCGCCGCACAGCCCAAGTCCTGCGTTGAGTTCCCTGCCTCCATCGACCCCGGGCGGCTGGCCCATCTCAAGTCGATGGCGGCCCACTACCCGTCGGTGGGCGCGGCGATCGCGGAGTCGGCCGCGCTGCGGGCCACGCTCGACCTGCCGGCGCCGACGGTGCATGTGATCTCGGATGTTCACGGCGAGGACGCGAAACTGCGGCACGTGATCAACAACGCGTCGGGCGCGCTGCGGCTGTTGGTGGACCAGATCGTGGGTGAGCGGTTGCAGGGGGCGGAGAAGGACCGGTTCCTCGCGGTTCTGTACTACCCGCGCGAGGCGATCAATCACTACTCGCGGGAGATCGTCGCGGGGGGGAAGAGGCTCGAGTGGGTGTACGAAACGCTCTCGATGCAGTTCGAGATCATCCGGCACCTGCGGGCCCGGGTCCGTCGCGCGGCGTTCGAGAAGTTGCTGCAGCCGAACTACCGAGAGTTGTTCGTGGAACTCGGCTCCGGGCAGCGGCCCGAGTACATCAAGGCGATGCTCGCGGGGCTGGCGAAGTTCGATCGCGACTGGGGCGCGGTGCGGGCCGCGGCGAGGCTGATCCGGAATCTCTCGTGCGACGAGCTGCTGGTGATCGGCGACCTCGGCGATCGCGGGCCGCGGGCGGATCGGGTGATCGAGACGCTGATGCGCCAGCCCCGCGAGGGGGGATGCAATGTGCTGTGGGGGAACCACGACATGCTGTGGCTGGGGGCGCACCTCGGGCACGAGCCGTGCATGCTCACGCTGCTGCGGTTCTCGCTCCGGTATCGGCGGCTGAGCCAGTTGGAAGAGGGCTACGGGATCATCATGGCCCCGATCGAGAAGCTCGCCCGCGAGGTGTACGGGGACGACCCATGCGAGCGGTTTGTGCCCAAGGGGGAGGGCTTCCGCGATGTCCTGACGGTGGCGCGGATGCAGAAGGCCGTGACGATCATGCAGTTCAAGGCCGAGGGGCGCGCGATCCAGGCCCACCCGGAGTGGAACCTCGACCACCGGCGATTGCTGCATCGGATCCGCTTCGAGGGGAAACGGGCGGCGAGCGTGGAGATCGGCGGCAAGGTGCATCCGATGCTCGATGGTCATCTGCCCACGCTGCTCGCGGAGAACACGGGCGGGGACCCCTACGCGTACACGCCGGAGGAGGAGGCGTGCATCGAGCGGATGGTCGAGAGTTTTACCCGCTCGCACAAACTCCGCGAGCACATGGACTGGATGATCCACCACGGCGGGATGTGGACGACACGCGACGACGTGCTGCTGTTCCACGCCTGCGTGCCCGTCAACGAGACCGGCGAGCCGCTCTCGATCAGGATCGACGGCATCGAGCGCTCCGGGCGGGAGCTCATGGACGCACTCGGGTTGCTGGTTCGACGGGCCCATCGGAAACGATGGGTGGGCCTGGACGCCGACGCGGACTGGGTCTGGTACTTGTGGGGCGGGCCGCGCTCGCCGCTGTTCGGTAAGGACAAGCTCGCGACGTTCGAGACGAGCTTCATCGCCGACAAGGAGGCGCAGAAGGAGCACAAGAATCCGTACTTCGAGCTGATGCACGACGCCGCGTTCGTGGAGCGCATCGGCGCGATGTTCGGGGTGGACCGCCGGGTGCTGGTGGTGAACGGGCACGTGCCCGTCAAGGTGGAGAAGGGCGAGAAGCCGGTCAAGCGCGGCGGGAACGCCATCACGATCGACGGCGCGTTCAGCGAGGCCTACGGCGACCGCGGGTACACGCTCGTTCTGCACCCGGATCGGATCGATCTGGCCGAGCACTCGGCGTTCGATGGTGTGGAGGCGACCGTGCTGCACGGGGCCGACATTCTGCCGAGCGTGGCCACGATCCGGTCGTACGGGCGGGCCCGAACCCTGGGAGAGACCGATCGGGGGGACGATGTCCGGCGTCGGATCGACGATCTCGATGCGCTTATTCAAGGGTTTCACGACGGGCTGGTGAAGCCGGAGCGGTAGGCGCCGGGGCGGCCCGTCGATGAGCGCGATGCCGCAACGGTTCGAGCGATTGTGGGTCGCGGCGATACCCTTCGGCGTCCGAGCCGGAGCGTTGACGCCCGGCCGCGTCCAAACGCCTTTCAGGAGATCTACATGTCCTCGGTCCGTTCACGTGCCTTTGCAATTCTCGCGGTGACAGTTCTCGCGGCTTCCGGTGTGATGGCGTTTGCGCAGCCGGCGGGCGGCCCGGGCGCGTCGAAGGACCAACCCGCCGGCGATCGCCCTCGCGGTCCGCAGGGTGGACAGCGCCCGGACGGAACGCGGGGTCAGCCGGGGGGCGAGGGGCGCGCCGGCCAGCGCGCCGAGGGCGCCGCCGTCAGGCAGGGCATGTCGGCCATGAACCGGGCCCTGCGCACGCTCAAGAACCAGGCGGGCGACGCGGCCAAGAAGGACGAGAATCTCAAGACCGTCAACGAGCTGCAGCGCGGATGCGTCCTGGCCAAGGGCGTCTCTCCCGATCGCGCCCTGGGTCGCATGGAAGAGGCGAAGAGGGCCGGGGCGGCGGTGTCCTACCGAAGGGCGCTGATCCAGGTGATGGAAAAGGCTTTGAAACTCGAGACGGCGTTGTTGGACGGCAAGACCGCCGACGCGACGGCGATGGTGGATGAGATCGCCAAGCTGCGAGACGACTCGCACGAGATGATGGGCGTCGATGACGAGCGCGACGGCGATCGCTGACCCGTCGTCGGGGGATGTTCCGGCCTTCCCAAAGTACACGGCCCCGGCGAGATACCGGGACCGTGCTCGTTTGTGCAGGCGACCCGACGCGTCCGATCAGGCCTCGGCCTTGGACTTGCGGCGGATGTCCGCGGCGTGGGCGCGGGAGTACTGCTGGATGTCCTTGAAGCTGCCGTCGGCGGCCCGCACGGCGTAGAGCTTCTTGCCCTTGCTGGAGTACATCGTTGTGCGCCGGATCTTCTTCTTGGCGACTCTCCTCTTGGCGACCTTCTTCTTGCCGGCCTTCTTGCCGATCTTCTTGGTCGATTTCTTCGCCGTCTTGCGAGCCTTCTTGGCCATGGTGAGTCCTTTCGAGTGGATGATGAAGCGGGCACGGACAGTCCGTGCCCCGATTTGGAGATACCACACTATCACACATGAGCGCAGGAATGCAAGTCGGTGGCGGCCGAGACTTGTCCGCGTGGGGCGTCATCCGGCGCGCGGCCCGATGACGCCGACCATCCGCCCCGTCACGCCGCGCTCGCGCCGATGCGAGAAGAAGTCCGCGTGTTCACGCATCGTGCAGTGGGGGAGCACGTCCACGCGTTCGGGAGCAAGGCCGGCGGCGATCAACTGTTCCTTGAGTGCGCCCTTGAGGTCCACCAGCGCCTTCCCGGTCGATCCGGCGGCTCGAACGTGCGGCGTGCGCGTTCCGAAGACACGGTGAAACTCGTCCGCGACCTCCGGGCCGACCTCGAACGAGTCGGGCCCGATACAAGGACCGACCGCCGCGGCCATCGCGGCGGGGCGAGCGCCGAGTTCACGCATGGCGAAGATCGTCGGAGCCACGATGGCGCCAACCACCCCACGCCACCCCGCGTGGACGGCCGCGACGATGCGACCGTCGCCGGAGGCGATGAGCACCGGCGTGCAATCGGCCACGCGGATCGCGGCCAGCCGCCGAGGATCGTCGGTCACGATCGCGTCGGCCTTGACATCGTGCCCGTCCACGTCGATCGGAGCGGGAGATCCGTTCCGCACGACGCACACGCCGTTGCCGTGCACCTGGTGTACCTCGACAAGTCCGCGGGCCGACAGGTCGCCCGCGGCCCCGGGCCGTGTTCCGGCCATCGCGCCGATGAGCACGCCCCAGTTGCGCCGGATGTTCACCGCGGGGTCCCGTTGTTCGGCCGGCAGGTTGCCCGGGCTGCCGAAGTTGAGCGAGGCGTACGCGCCCGAGGAGACTCCGCCGTGGCGCGTCGAGAACCCGTGGGGGACTCCCAGCAAGAGCAGGAGCGGAGATTGCAGGATCGGTGGGGGCATCGGAGGGGTCGATAGACTAGGGTCGTGGGATCGATCGGTTCGATCGATCGCTGGAGACGATCATGGCCCACCTGACCCCGGCGGCCCTCGTGGAGAATCTTTCGTGGCGCACGGCGATCAAGTCGTTCGATCCGGCGAGGCGGATCGCCGACGGCGAGTGGCGAGCGCTGGAGCGGGCCATGATTCTCTCGCCTTCGTCGTTCGGCATGCAGCCATGGAAGTTCCTTGTCGTGGCCGATCCGGCCGTTCGGGCCGCCCTGCGCCTTCTCGCCCTCAACCAGCCGCAGATCACCGACGCCTCCCATCTGGTCGTCTTTGCCGCCCGCTCAACGCTCGATAGCGCGGACATCGACCGGCACATCCAACGCATCGCCGATGTGCGCCGCGTGCCTGCGCGGTCCCTCGACGGCTTCCGTTCCACGATTCTCCAGAGCATCCGCGGCAGAGACGCCGAGCATCTTCGCGAAGCGAACGCGAGACAGGTCTATCTCGCCCTGGGCTTTTTTCTATCCGCCTGCGCCATGGTCGGCATCGACGCCTGTCCCATCGAGGGGTTCGACGCGGCCGGATTCGACGGGGCGCTCGGTCTCCCCGCGATGGGCTACAACGCCGTTGTGCTGGCCGCGGCGGGATATCGCACGCCGTCCGATCCGTGTTCCAGTCAGGCCAAGGTGCGATTCGCGGACGAGCACGTGGTGACTCGGGTGTGATCTTCGGGGGCGAGGTCGAGGCCAGGATTTGGCCGGAAAAGTGGTCGGGAAAACCCTGCGGCGGTGCCTATGATCTTCTTTGCAGAACGCGGGGCAAGTTGGACCGGCGAACCGGCCCACCACTTCGCGATACAAGGACAAAGGATTCCAATGAAGAGCGCTTTCTTGATGGCGGGCGTGGTGGGGTTGTCGATGTTTGCCGCGATGGGGTGCGAGGAGAAGAAGGCCAATCCGCTCGGCGACGCCATGAAGGACGCCGGCAACAAGGCCAAGGACGCGACGGCCGGGATGGCCGAGAAGGTCAAGGACGTGGCGGGCAGCGCGGCCGACAAGATCAAGGCCGAGGTGCAGGACCTCATGGACAACACGAAGAAGAAGGTCGATGCCCTCGCCAAGGGCGGCGAGTCGCTCAAGGCCGACCAGAAGGGCGAGTTCGACAAGGCCATGTCCGGCATCCACTCCACCTGGGACGACCTGTCGGCGAAGTTCGCGGGCCTGAAAGACCAGGCCCCCGAGGCGATGGCCAAGACCCTCGCCGACCTGAAGGACAAGGGCGTCAAGCTCATGGACACCGTCAAGTCCACCGCCACCAAGTTCGGCATCAGCCTGAACTGAGCAGTTCCAGACACTCGGGCAGACCATGCCGCAAGCCCGGCCGACGCGTTGAGCGTCGGCCGGGCTTGCTTGTTTGGGCGGGTGAATACACTTGAACCCCTCGGCGCGACGGATCGCGGCGAACGAGCATTCACTGGAGCGTGTCGTGGCCAAGAAGACCAAAGCATCGGGCGTCCTCAACGAGTTCAAGTGGGAGCCGCAGCCGAAGGCGGCCGCGCTTGTGGCGAGCATCGTCAACGACTTCCTCAACCGCTGCTCGGACGCCAAGAAGCTCTCGTACCGGATGCTCACGGAGACGGGCACGCGGTTCCCGGACTGGATCGACCACATCCAGATCCCCGCGTCGAGGCAGATTCGCGACCGGCTGCTCGAGGTGGGGTACACGCCCGAGTCGTTGCCGGCCCCGAAGGGGTCGGAGTGTCTGGTGAACGAGCTGGGCGTGTTCCCGCGCATCGTGCTCGTCGAGGGAAAGACCACGCGCGTGGGGATCAAGGTGGAGTTCGTGGCGGACTTCCTGACGGCCCACCAGATCACCGGCACGACCATCGAGGGCGACCCGCTCGGGCAGCTCCGCATCGCCAAGGTCTGCTCTGGGAAGAACTGCGAGCTCCTCGCCATCGGACGCCACGGGTATCTGGGATACCTGCCGCCGGTCTTTGATCCGGCCATCACGATCAAGGCGCAGGTGCACAGCGAGAACATCCGCCGTCGCAAGCGCGACTTCGACGACGACGCCGACGGGTTCCGCGAGGCCAACCGCGTCGTGGACGCGGCCATCGCCGACATCGGGCGGGACTGGACCTGCGACCTGTTCTTCGCCGCGGAGCGCGAGTACTGGATGCGGCGCAACCACGCGGCCCGCGTGCAGTTCCGGCGGCAGGACAAGCTGGGGCTGGGGTGGGCCAACCACGACCACCACACCTATCGCTCGAGCCGGGACAACTTCCCGAAGCTCATCGCGCTGTGGGAGAAGCTCGGCCTGCGCTGCCGCGAGCGGTTCTACGCCGGACGCGACGACCAGTGGGGGGCGCAGGTGATGGAGCAGCCCACGACGGGGATCATCACGTTCAACGACGTGGACATGACCCCGGAGGAACTCCTCGGGGACTTCAGCCACGACGGCTTCCGGCGCAAGATCAAGCAACTGGGGACCGTCGGCCTCTGGGTCGGCCTGCACGGAGAGGCCGTCCTGCAGGCGGGGATGCACCACCTCGAGGGGATGTTCGATTGGCAGGCGCTGGTGACGCAACTGGAAAAGACGGCCCACGTGCGGACGATGGACCCGTTCACCACGTTCCCGTACCTGCGCCAGGCCTTCACCGAGGGCGAGCGCTGGCTGGTGAGCGAGAAGCGGATCAGGCGCCTGCTGGACCTGAAGTTCATCGATCAGGAGCAGGCGGAGAGTTTCCGACAGGTCGGCGCCATCGGCTCGCACCTGGAGAACCTGGAGCGCAACGACGGCTTCAAGGGGTTCAACCAGGAGGGGGTGAGCGACATCATCGGGCGGACGGACCCGAGGAGGCAGGTCGGCGGTGGGCGGCTGGTCCATGCGAAGGCGTGAGGAAAATGGCAGATCGCGAATGGCAAGTCGCAAATAGCCAAGACGATCAAGCCAGTACCTCCATCTGATGGGTGCCTTGACTTGCCATTTGCTGTTTCCCCCATGCGCCACCTCACCCTCATCACCACCGGCGGCACGATCGAGAAGACCTACGACGAGATGACCGGCGAGCTCACCAACCGCGTGAGCATCGTCGGGCGGATGCTCGAGCATCTGCGGCTCGAGAACACCCAGGTGAGGGTCGTCGAACTGATGCGCAAGGACTCGCTGCACATGACCGACGAGGATCGCGCGGCGATCGTCGCCGCGGTGCGGGAGGCGGCGGGAGCGATGCGGGGGAGCACGGGTGCGCTGGAGCGGGGGCGTGGGGGGTGCGGAGTGGTCATCCTGCACGGCACGGACACGCTCACGGTGACGGGCGAGCGGGTCCTCCGCGAGGCCTCGCCGCTGGGCGTGCCGGTCATCCTGACGGGCGCGATGCGGCCCTTCGAGATGACCCGGTCCGATGCGCTGCAGAACCTCACCGAGGCGATCTTCGCCGCCGGCATGCTCCCCGCGGGCGTGTACTGCGCGGCGCACGGGCGAGTGCTCAAGTTCCCCGGCGTTCGCAAGGACCGTGATCGCGGCACCTTTGTGAAATAGCATCGACTGGCACTGGGCACTGGGCACCGGGCACCGGGCACCGGGCACCGGGCACTGGGCACTGGACATCGGGCACTGGGCATCCAGCAAACACGCAACTTCTCAACACTCCCCAGCCGTGGCGAAGCGGTAGACTCAGCGCCCATCCAGGAGTTCCCCATGCCCCTCCCCGCCCCCATCGTCCACTTCGAGTTCGGCGTCCGCGACACGCCCAAGGCGCAGGCGTTCTACGGGCCGCTCTTCGGCTGGCAGTTCGTGCAGGCCGGGCCCGCGTGCATGGTGACGAACATCGGCCCCATGGCCCCGGGCAACAAAGATGTCTGCCAGCCCGGCATCGGCGGCCACATCGCCTCGCTCGGCCATCCGCCGCACACGTACTGCGTGGTGTACGCGCAGGTGGACGATCTGGCCGCGACGATCGCGCACGCGGAGAAACTCGGCGGCAGGTCGCTTGTGCCGCCGACGGAGGTTCCCAACCTCGGCTCCTTCGCGTGGATCGGCGACCCCGAGGGGAACACCGTGGGGTTGTGGAAGCCGCTGATCTCGTGAGAGCGGGCGCGCGAGAAGGCGACGCGCCGTCGCGTCGCCTCCTCGAAGGTGGTTGGTTGGAAGCGGGATCGTCTCGGATCAGCAGCCGGCCAGCCACGCGTTCAGGAAGTCGAAGATGTCCTGCACGTCCACGCCGCCGGTAAAGTTCATGTCGGCGCCCGGGCTGCCGGCGAGCCAGCTGTTGAGGTACACGAGGATGTCCTCGACTTCCAGCTGGCCGTTTCGGTTGGCGTCGGTGCGGCAGGCCATGAGCGGCGCGCCCGGCAGGCCCGAGCCGTTGAGCAGGATGGTGGTTGTGTTCGAGTCGCGGTTGGGCACGACCAGGTCGAGCGTGCCGTTGTTGTCCATGTCGGCGATGTCGAACTGCTCGGGGTGGGCCCCGGTGGCGAAGACGGCCGGGGCGGCGAGCGAGATCGACGCGGCCCCCTCCACCGTCGTGTTGGCGAAGATCGAGACGTTGCCCGAGTCCTCGTTGCCCACGACGATGTCGCGCCGGCCGTCGCCGTCGAGGTCGGCCACGTCGATGCGGCCCGCGTTGACGCCCCCGGTGTCGAAGGAGACCGGAGCGCCGAAGACGCCGTTCACGTTGCGATAGACGCCGATGCGGTTGTCCGCGCCGATGATGAGGTCCGCGCGGCCGTCGCCGTCGAGGTCGCCGGAGGCGATCCCCTCGGGGCGGTTGTTGGAGGGGGGCGTGAGCGTGGTCCAGGCCGCGAACCCGCCCGCGGCCGTGCCGCGCAGGAGCACGACGGTGCGGCTGTCGTGGGCGGGGACGGCGATGTCGATCAGGCCGTCGCCGTCGAAATCGGCGGCGGCCACGCCGCGCGGCTCGAGCCCGGCGGCGAAGCTCCCGCCCGAGGAGAGCACGCCGGCGGTGTTGCGGACGACGGTGACGTCGTTGCTGTCGCGGTTGGCGACCATGAAGTCGGGGAGGCCGTCGGCGTCGAGGTCAACGGCGATGATGGCCCGCGAGTTGGAGCCGGCGGGGACGTTCGAGCCGGGGGCGAAGGCGCCCGCGCCGTTGTTGAGATACGAGCGGACCTGGCCCGCGCCGTGGAGCACGACGGCGATGTCGGGGAACGTGTCCCCGTTGATGTCGGCACTGATGAGATTCTCGGGGGAGGTGCTCGACCCGGTGTGGATCACCTGGCCGACGCTGATGGTGCCGTCGCCGTGGCCGAAGTAGATGGTGATCTTGTCGGGGCTGTCGCTGGCCACGGCCAGGTCGGGGTGGCCGTCGCCGTTGTAGTCCGCCACGGCCACGCCGGAGGGGCGGGCGGGGGTCTGGAACGTGGGGCCGAGGGTGAAACTGATCTGACCGAGCAGCACCGCGGGCAGGCCCGCAACGCCGAGTCCGAGCCCGATTGCCTGCGCTCGCAGGGACTTTGTGTTCGTCCACTTCTTCATGACGGCCTCCAGGGAATACGCACCGACCAAGGCAGATCGGCTCTGCCCGTTGCCACCCGATGACTGCTTCGCCGGGCACCCATACATGCGGAATCCGCGCGGGCGGTCTGTCAATGCCGCCGCTTGTCGGGCCTTTCCACGCGTGAGGGCCGGCGCGGAAGCGCCCCAGGAGTGTGCTTGAGCGCGATGAACTCGGGGTGGGCTCGATGCACGAGCCATCGATCGGCGCGGCAGAGGAGGTGGGGTGGGGCGCTG
>CALMPG010000060.1 GCA_937871915.1 uncultured Phycisphaerales bacterium | reverse complement strand
CCGCCCCCCCCCCCCCCCCCCCCCCCCCAAGATGTGAACCCCCCCTCCCCCCCCCCCCGCCCCAGCCCCCCGATCCTCCCCACCACTTCCACCTCCGCCCCCCCCTCCCCCGCCTCCCCCAAGGCCCGGTCCAGCATCTCGATCATCCGCCTTGTCTGCCCGATCGCCGACTCGATGCTGCTCTTGCCCGTCACGGCCTTCATCATGTCCTGCCGTTCATCGCTCCTCAGGCACCCCTCGCACTCCGCCTGGGCCCGCTCGAGGGTCTTGAGCAGCTCCGCCGCCCGCTGCCGCGCGGCGAGGGTCTCCAGCAACACATGCTGACGGCTCATGGCTGACATCTGATCGCAGGCTCCGGCCCCCCAACCAACCCCTCGACCCGACGCCAATCGCCGCTTGGCCGAGCATAGATGATACGTGCAACACCTCGCCCACGCGAGCAATATACCAATCACAAACCAAACAACTGTGCAAAAACCTCATCCGGCGCGCAAGATAGCAGCCTGTTCAGGGGATATTTGTGCCGATCGCATCTCCGGAACGTGCCGCCGGATCGCCTCGACGACCCGGGCCGGGTTCGCGTCGAAACGGGCCGCGTCGAGTTCGGCCACCATCTCCCGCACCCCCGCGGCCACATCCGCCCCGAACCCCGGGCCAGCCCAGGCCCGAATCCCCGGGTGAGCCGTGGGCCGGAGCTGTTCGGCCGCGTAGGCCAACTCCTCGTGGAGCTTCTCCCCCGGCCGGATGCCGGTGAAGGACAAGTCGATCGTGCCACAGCCCGGCAGGCTCTGGGTCCGTCCAGCACCAATGGCCACCTGGGGCCCGAACTTCCCCACCTCCCGCGGCTCGAACCCATGGGCCCGGACGAACCGGCGGGCCAGGTCCACGATCCGAACCGGCTCTCCCATATCCAGCACGAACACACCCACCTCCCCCGCCCTGGCGGGGGAGGTGTCGGAGCGAAGCGACGACGGAGGGGGAACCGCCGCGCCCGCGACATCCAGCGTCGCACTCTGCACCACCAGCGTCGCCGCCTCGGGAATGGTCATGAAGTAGCGCGTCATCCGCGGATCGGTGATCGTGATCGGCCCCCCCTCGGCGATCTGCTGGGCCCAGATCGTCAGCACACTCGCCGCCGACCCCAGCACATTCCCAAACCGCACCATGCTCAGCCGGGTTCCCCGCTCCCCTGCTCCCTCTGCTCCCATGCTCCCCTGCTTCTTGGCCCCGATCCCTCGAACGTACATCTCCGCCAACCTCTTCGTCCCCCCCATCACGCTCGTCGGGTTCACCGCCTTGTCCGACGAGATCATCACAAACCGCTCGGCCCCGCACGCCACCGCCGCGTCGGCGATGCTCTTGGTCCCGAACAGGTTGTTGGTCACCGCGTGGGCCGGGTGGTCCTCCATCAGCGGCACGTGCTTGTGGGCCGCGGCGTGAAACACCGCGTGCGGGCGCAGTTTCTCGCACAATCGCAGCGTCGCCTCCGCATCGACGACATCATGCAGCACGGCCTTGCGTTGCACGCCGGGAAAATGCCGCGCGATCTGCCGGTCGATCTCAAAGAGCGCGTTCTCCGCCCGTTCCATCAGCACCAGCAGCGAGGGCTCGAACCCCGCGGCCACCTTCGCCAGTTCCGCGCCGATGCTCCCGCCCGCCCCCGTGATCATCACGCACTTGCCGCGCAGAATCGCCGAGATCGCCCCGCGGTCCATCTCGTAGGGCTTCCGCCCGATCAGCGCGGCAAGATCGATCGAGGGCGCCGCCCCGGCGAATCGGTGCTGCCTTCCCCCCTCCCCCGCTCCAGCGGGGGAGGTGTCCGAGCGCAGCGAGGACGGAGGGGGCACGTCCACGCTCGTCCCGCCCAGCACATCCTCCATCGCCACCACCCATCGTGCCTCAATCCCCGCCTGCCGCAGCGCATCCGCGACCCGCTCCCGTTCCTCCCGCATCCCCGCCGGCACACACACCAGCGCCGTCTTCACCCCATACCGAGCCGCGACCATCGGCAGATCCGAAGTCTCACCGAGTTCCGGCACGCCCAACTGGGCACTGGGCACTGGGCACTCGGCACTCGCCACCCTCACAGCCCCCGCGATCACGACCCCCGCAACTCCGCCCATCCCCCCCACCACCTGCCGGATCGTCGCCTCGGTCCCCACCACCAGCACCCGCATCCGCACCGCCATCCCACCAGGCCGCGGCGCGCCCACGGCCCCGCCGCCCTCGATCGTCAACACCCGTCCGCCGTTCCACCCTGGAATTCGTTCGACATTCACCGGCACATCCAACTCCTCGCCACCCCTCCTACCCCACAACGCGGCGCCGTTCCAACCCAGTCTCTTCGGACTGTTGGCCCACCGAAACCGACATTTCGCGTCGGCCTCGCGCCCCGCCGAGTGCCCACCCCGCACGCCAAGGCCCCCCGCATTCCGATTCGCGCAACTCCCTGTCTCGCAAATAGTTAGGATATCGTTCGGCTTCATTTCCCGCTTCCGATCCATGAATCCCCATGAGAACTTGCATCTTGCCGCGCCGTCGGCCACTCTCTCTCTGACGGTCCTCGCGAAGGGTTGAGAATGTCCCGCCCGGACAGATGGTTGTGTTTCACCGCGGCGCTCTGCGCGCTTGTGCTGTCGTCGTCGCCCGCCCACGCCCGCACCCAGGCCGAGCTCTTCCAGGACGCCATCCCGTACGACGCGTGGCCGAGGAATCCGAACAGTGCCGTTCGCCGCCTCGCCGCCGATGTGAGCGACAACGACGGGGGCCTTCGGTGGACCAGAGCCGAGAACCCCCCGCCCGCCCTCCCGCCCGACGGCGCGGGGCCCAACGCCGTGCTCGTGGTGATCGCCAAGCGATTCGCCCACGAGGACCTCGGCGCCATCGGCCCCGACGACTGCTATTGGTGGGAGGCCAAGTTCGAGGCCACCATCATCTTCGACGACGGCTCGAAGTTCTTCTACCAGATCATGGCCTCGGGGCTCGACTGCCCGCCGCCGGGGGGTGGCGCGAGAGTCCCCGTCTCCCGCACGTTCAGCATCCTCCACTTCGCCACCATCGGCTCCGGCGACGACGCCCGCATCCGATCCTCCGTCCGCCAGATCACCAACGGCCAGGTCGTTTCGACCCTCGCAAATGAACGCATCACCATCGGCCCGGACCCCCAGCCCCAGATCGTTCCCACCCTCGCCCTGGTCAACCCCGCCGTCCCGCTCGAGATCGCCGGCGCCACCGGCTCGATCCTCGACCTGCGCGGCCACGACGGCTCCACGCCGCTGTGCACCACGGCCGCGCCCGCCGTCATCCGCATCGGATCGGTCCTCATGGACCCCGGCGTCACCATCGACCAACTCTTCGTCCCCGAGCCCCAGGTCTCCCTCGCCCAGAACATGGTCGACCTGCGGCCGACGTTCACGAACTATCCCGTGACGCCCTCGCCCGTTCCCAGCGCGGCCACGTTCACGCTCATCAACCTCGGCAACGTCTCCACCGCCGTGCACACGCTCTGGAGCGACACGCTCGGCTGGACCCCCGCAACCGGCGTCAACACCTCGGTCAACCCCTGCGATCCCCAGACCTTCACCATCCCGCTCTTCTTCCCCCCCGCGGGCACATCCACGCTCAAGACGCGCCTCTCGCTGACCTCGACGGCCCTCACCTCGGCCGTCGGCGGCCTCATGTCCAAGACCGCGGCCCACGACATCTACTTCGACCTCGACGACGACGCCGACAACATGAACAACCGGGCCGACCCCTGCCCCGACGTCCCCACCTTCCCGACCGACCCGGATCCCGACGGCGACTTCCTCCCGACCGCGTGCGACCCCTGCACCGGCTTCACGTTCTTCCCGACCGACCAGTGCGCCTGCGGCCCCGCCGACTTCAACGCCAGCGGCGGGCTCGAGGTCCAGGACATCTTCGACTTCCTCAACGCCTGGTTCGCCGGCGATCCCGCGGCGGACTTCAACGGCGGCGGGCTGGGCGTCTCGGACATCTTTGATTTCCTGAACGCGTGGTTCGCGGGGTGCGGCTGAGCGTCCGTGGGTCGCGCGCCCCCGCGCGAACCGTCGAGTCCGTCCCGACATCCAATGGTGCCTCTGGCCGACGCCGGCCTTCATACACTCCACCGTTCAGGAGCTCTCCCATGCGTCATCGCACGCCGCGGCTTGCCTGGTTTGCCCTTGGTTGTGCCGCGCTGAGCGCGGGCGCTCCGGCCCTCTCACGCGCGGAGCCCCCCGCGACGCCCGCGCCTGCACCGGCCGAGCCCGCCAAGCCCGACGCGGCCAAGCCCGAGCCGAAGACCGAACCGGCGAAGAAGGCCGAGGGCCCGCAGGACCACACCGCCACGCTCAAGGTCGGCGACAGACTCCCGGCGCTGACGTACAAAGACGCCGAGGGCAAGGACGTGGAGGTCTCGACGCTCTACGCCCAGCAGCCCATCGTCCTGATCATCTACCGCGGCGCGTGGTGCCCGTACTGCATCACCAGCCTCAAGAAGTGGCAGGACAAGGTGGACACCGTCACCGAACTCGGCGCCAAGGTCATCGCGGTCACCCCCGAAAAGCCCGCCCTCATCGCCGAGAGCCGCAAGAAAGGCGACCTGACGTACACGATCCTGAGCGACGCCTCCGGCAAGGGCGCCAAGGCCCTGGGCCTGAAGTTCGCCGTGGATGAGAAGACCCAGGAGCGGTACAAGGGCTTCGGCGTGGACCTCGCGGCCCGCAACGGCAGCCAGGCGTGGGACCTGCCCCACCCGGCCACGTTCATCGTGGACACCGCGGGCGTGGTCCGGTACATCAGCGTGAACGAGGACTACAAGAAGCGGCCGAATCCGGAGGATGTGATCGCGGCGATGCGCGAGGTTGTGGAGAAGAAGGCCAAGTAATCGACTCGGCCCGGCACTTCCATCACACCGGAATCTCGAGCACCACATACATCCCGGGCCGCAGTTCGTTGACAGTGGCGAGCACGAGTCCGGCGTGCTTCTTGATGCGCGGCCAGCTCGTGGTTGACAGAACCAGAATCGCGAGATGCCTGCCTTCGAGATTCTGCTCATAGCCCAGGCTCTGGTCGGTGGTGACCATGGCGTCAAACCGCCCCTCCGCCGCCTTGAGCAGCTCGCCGTTGGAGAGCCTGGCCCATCCCAACTCATGGGCGGTCGTGACCCGATGCCCGACCAGCGCTCCCCGCAAGGGCTCCGGCGTGCCGTGATCGAACAAGATCTCCATTGCCCTCGGGCCCCTCGATCGATGGCGCTCGCCCTACGCAGCAAGACTGCGGCCTGCGTGCGTGAGCACAGCCTCGACCTGCTGGCGCGTCACTCCCGGAAACCACGCCAGGAACTCGTCGATTGTGGCACCGCTCTCGAGGTTCTCAAAGAGGGCCTTGACCGGCACCCTCGTCCCCTTGAACAGCCACGCCCCCCCGACCTTCCCGGGGACCTGCTCAACAGCTGGACATTGGCTCCAATCAAGCATGATCAATAGTACGCGAATGGTCGGATGGAGGCTTGCATTCCGATACACTCCCCCCATGCTCGCCCGCATCTCCGGCACTCTCGAATCCCTCACCGGCACCACGGCCCTGATCGCCCCCGACTCCCAGCCGGACCTCGCCTACGAACTCCTCATCCCCGCCTACCTCGCCGACCGCCTCGGCGCGTCGGGCACGGGTCGCACGATCACCCTCCACACCCTGCAATACCTCGAATCCCAGAACCAGGGCGCATCCTTCATCCCGCGCCTCCTCGGATTCGCCTCACCGCGCGAGCGCGAGTTCTTCGAGCTCCTCACCTCCGTCAAGGGCCTCGGCAACAAGCGGGCCATGCGGGCCATGGCCGTCGAGCCCCACACCATCGCCCGCGCCATCGCCGAGCGCAACGCCCGCTTCCTCCAGACCCTCCCGGAGATCGGCCCCAAGCTCGCCGAACTCATCGTCCACGAGCTCAAGTCCAAGGCCGACAAGTACGCCCTCTCCACCGCCGACCTCGGCGCTCTCGACGCCTCGTCCACCGGCGCCGTCGCCCAGCCCACCGTCGAGCCCAAGCCCACCCGCACCCGGAAGTCCGCGGCGGCCTTGCCCCCGCATCCCGCCACCGGCGCGCCCGCCCCCGCGCTTCCCCCCGTCCGCCAGACCGTGGACGCCCTCATCGCGCTGGGCGAGAACCCCCTCGACGCCGAGCGCATGGTCGCCCGGGTGATCGACAAGGCCCGGGCCGCGGGCCAGCCCGTCCCGGCCTCGACCGATGAACTTCTGACCGCGGCGTACGCGGGTCGTTGAACCGGCATCAGCGGCACCCCGAGCGCAAGCGAGGGACGTGCTCGTCGTCAGCCCGCTCTCCACTACTTCGCCCCTCGCTTGCGCTCAGGGTGTTGTACACTTCCCCATGCGATACGCCATGATCATGGCCGGCGGCGCGGGCACGCGCCTCTGGCCCATGAGCCGCAACGCCCGGCCCAAGCAGCTCCTCCCGCTCATCACGCCGGGCCCCGGCCGCCACACGCGCACGCTCACCGCGTCCGACTCTCGCCGCCCCCTCTCCCTCCTGGAAATCGCCGCCGCCCGCGTCGAGGGCCTCGTCCCCCCCGAGCGCCGCTTCATCTGCACCGGCGAAGCCTTCCGCGCCCAGATCCGCGATTCCCTCCCCGCCTTCTCCGACGACCGCATCCTCGGCGAGCCCGTCGGGCGCGACACCGTCAACGCCGTCGGCTTCGCCGCGGCCGTCTTCCAGAAACTCGACAAGAACGCCTCCTTCATCGTCCTCACCGCCGACCACCTCATCTCCCCCGCCGACACCTTCCGCGAGCGGGCCCAGCTCGCCTTCCAACTCGTCGAGCAGGACCCCAAGCGCCTCGTGACGTTCTCCATCAAGCCCACCTACGCCGCCACCGGCTTCGGCTACGTCGAGCGCGGCCCGGCCATCTCGCTCGGCACTCGCCACTCGGCACTTGGCACTGCTCCTCTCGCCTTCAAGGTCGCAAGATTCGTCGAAAAACCCGACGCCCCCCGGGCCCAGGCCTACTTCGAGTCCGGCCACTTCGGCTGGAACTCCGGCATGTTCGTCTTCCACGCCGCCACCTTCATGGACTGCCTCAAGCGGTTCAAGCCCGAGAGCCACGAGGGCCTGCTGAAAATCCAGGCCGCGTGGGGCACCAAGGACCAGCAGCAGACCATCAACGACATCTACCCAACGCTCCCCCGCATCAGCGTGGACTACGCCATCATGGAGCCCGCCTCGCGCGACCGCGATGTCTCCGTCTGCACCATCAACACCGATGTGGACTGGCTCGACGTCGGCTCCTGGCCGAGCTACGCCGAAACGCTCGAACCCGACGCGGCCAACAACCGTTCCGGCGGCACCGTGAAGTCCATCGCCGTCGAATCCTCCGGCACCATCATCACCGGCGAGTCCGCCGACCCCTCCAAGCCCCACACCATCGCCGTCCTCGGCGTCAAGGACTTGATCATCGTCCACACCAAGGACGCCACCCTCGTCATGCCCAAGTCCCACGCCGAACAACTCAAGAAACTCCACGGCATCGTGTCCGACGAACTGAAGTAGCCCAAACTCGAACAGTGTTCAGGACACGAAGTCCACGAAGGAAGAACGAAGGCCACGAAGAAAACGACGAGGATTGGTCCAATGCCTTCACCCTCGCTCCCCCTCCGTGCCCTTCGATCCCCTTCGTGACCTTCGTGTCCTCGAAACTGTCCGGCCCACCACCGCCATGCGTTACCTCTGCATCGATCTCGGCGACAAGCGCACCGGCCTCGCCATCAGCGATTCCGTCACCCGCATCGTCTCCCCACTCGACGTCCTCGAGGTCCCCATCACCGACCGAAACGGCGACGCCCTCCTCGACGCCCTGCTCGCCGCGATCTTCACAAACTTCTCCCCCGCGTCCCCCCTCGAGATCATCTTCGGCCTCCCGCTGAACATGACCGACGCCTCCGAGGGCCCGCGGGCCAAACTCGTCCGCAACTTCGCCGCCCGCCTCGGGCCTCGCCTCCAGCCCGCCCGGGACATCCGCTTCCACGATGAGCGCCTCTCCTCCGTCCAGGCCGATTGGACCATGGCCCAGTCCGGCATGACCCACAAGCAGAAGAAGACCCGGCGCGACGCCCTCGCCGCCGCGGCCATTCTGACCGACTATCTCTCGACCATCGCATGAAAACCGCTCGCAGAGGTCCGCAGGGGTCTCGCGGGGTTTCGCAGGGAAGGCGAGAGAGGCGACCGAGAAGGCCGCCCGCGCGGGTGCCACTCGTGCGAACGCCGCGGGACCCGCGCCGCCGCGAGCATTCCTGCCCAGTCCCCCCCACTTCCTCCGCGAACCCCTGCGTAACCTCTGCGCACCTCTGCGTGCCGACTTTTGGTTCGGGAGAACCAATCGCCCGTCGCGTGGTACATAGTGGAAGGAACCCCATGCTCACGCCAACCAGACTCCTACCAACCGCCCTGCTGCTCGCCTGTGCCTCCCTCGCGCTGGCCCAGCCCCCGGCCGCGCCCGCCCAGCCACCCGAGCCCGATCCCACCAAGCAGGTGACGATCGAGACCACCGTCGTCGCCGCGCCGCCCACGGTGAAGATCGCCCCCTCCACGTGGAAGCCCGGCCAGCCCATCAAGACCGCCGACGACCTCCTCTCCGCGCTGGAAAACGCCGACGCCAACTTCCGCTCTCTGCAAGCGAACATCCGCAAGGTCAAGCAGTTCGGCGAGATCGAGGGTGGCGGCGAGATGATCTACGACGGCTCGGTCGTCTTCGTCTCCGAGGCCCCCGACCACGCCAGGCCCAACGTCAAACCCCGGCGCATGTTCCAGGTGGACTTCACCTCCACCACCATCGACGGCGTGCGCAAGGCCGAGCAACGCACGTTCCTCTTCGACGGCCAGTGGTTCGTCGAGCGCCAGCCCGACGTCAAGCAGATCCACAAACGCCAGATCGTCCCGCCCGGCCAGACGGTGGACCCGCTCGCCATCGGCGAGGGCCCCTTCCCCGTCCCCATCGGCCAGAAGCGCGAGCGCATCCTGCAGCGCTTCACCGCCGAGCTCCTCCCGCCCGAGGACTTCCCCGACGCCAAGCTCGCCGGCGACGCCGTGAAGGACACCTACCAGCTCAAGCTCACGCCCCGCCCCGGCACCGATGAGGCCCAGAAGTACCGGGACGTCCGGATCTTCTACCGCAAGAGCGACCTCCTCCCCCGATTCGCCCGCACCTTCGACCGCGACGACGCCATCAACACCGTCGCCCTCATGAACATCAAACTCAACCAGCCCGTCTCGGCGGGGGCCTTCGACACCAGCGTCCCCCAAGGGTGGGACGCCCAGATCGACGAATACCGGGCCGCCCCCCCCCAATCCCCCCAGCCGCCCGAGAATCCGGCCACTCCAAAGCCCGGCACCCCTCGCGCCCCCTGATCCACGCCTCCCCGGCCAAATGGCCGATGTAGACCGCATGGCCTCAATACGCATCCTGCTCATCTGTGCCCTGTGCGCCACGTGCGGCACCCCCCCCCCCCCCAGGCTGAGCCCCCCCGGGCCCGGGCCCGCCAGGCCGGCCCCAGGCGCAGGCGCTCGCCGTTGTCGCGCAGCCATGCGCGCGCGTGCGAGCAGCCCGGCATCTGCTGCTCGAGCAGCTTCTCGGGCGGAATCTGCGTGCCCTGCTTCTGAACGGTCGACGGCGCCGGGCGATGCCGCCCGGCGCCGTCGGTGCAAGGAGATGGCCCAAACAGCGACGCCATAGCAGGACGCTTGGTTTTTGATCTTGATATCGAACATTCCGGCAGCTAAGGTACGATGCACAAGCACGGATTCGTCGGTGTCGATGTCGAATTCATTTTCCGGGAGCCAGTGGAGGTCAACATGGAATCAGTACTCAAGCTCCGGCAGTCTCGTCGTTCGCTGTTGGCCGCGGCTGGCGCCGCGTCGGCGGCGGCGCTGGCGGGATTCCCGAGGATTGGCCGCGCGCAAAGCAGCGGCAAGATCACCTATGGCTACTGGGATTCCTCCCAGACGGCCGCGGTCGAGGCGCAGATCAAGGCCTTCAACGAGGCTATGCCCGATATCGAGGTCG
>CALMPG010000059.1 GCA_937871915.1 uncultured Phycisphaerales bacterium | reverse complement strand
GGTGTTCGGGGGGGTGTGGCGCACCTGGCTCCCCCCCGCCGCCCCCGGGGGGGGGGCAAACAAGAACCGCCTCGAGCACGAGACGAACGCGCTGATGACGCAGAACGAGAACCTCTCGGCGGCGATCTCGCAGATCGTGGACACGGTCTACGCGAGCGAGGTGGGGAGCCTGGTGCGTTCGCAGACGCTGGCCGAGGCGGCGCGGTTCGCGGTGGTGATGGCCCGGAACCTGCAGGCCCAGACGGTGCTGGCGCTGATTCGGAATCAGCCCATGGTGGGGGCCAGCGAGGCGGAGGACGGCAAGGTCGGTCTCCACGCCGGGTGATGGGGTGCCCGCGGGACGGTCCGCGAGAGCCGGATACTATTATCGCCAATGCGGTCGCCGACGCGATGCCGGCCGGCAGGAAGGTCCACGGATCGGACGATGCTCGTCTCGCAAGCCCACTCGTTCACGCAGCAGGCCCGGCTGGCGATCACGCTGGCGTGGGTCGCGGGGTACACCAACATCCTGACGGTGCTCACGTGCGGCGAGGTGACGAGCCACGTCTCCGGGCGGGTATCGCAGTGGGGGCTCGACGTGTTCGAGGGCAGGTGGTCGTTGACGCTGCTGGCGTCGTTTCTGCTGCTCGCGTTCATCGCGGGGGCCACGCTCTCGGCGTTCTGCACCGAGACGGGGCGCCGGCGGGGGTGGGAGTCGATCTACGTGCTGCCCATGGCCGTGCAGGCCGCGCTGCTCGGCGGGTTCGCCATCCTGGCGAGCACGCTCGCGCCCGGGGGCCTCGCGACGGGGTGGGTGTTCTACGCGATGACGGGGCTGGCGTCGCTGGCGATGGGCCTGCAGAACGCCACCATTACGAGGATTTCCGGCGGGGTGGTGCGCACCACGCACATGACGGGTGTGTTCACCGACCTTGGTCTGGAGACGGTGCAGTTTTTCTATTGGCTCCGCGACCGGCGTCGCGACAGCCCGCCGCTGCCGGCGCAGGCCCTGATCCACAGCGTCCGGGTGCATCCGACGGCGCTCAGGCTGATGTTGCTCGCGTCGGTCGTCGGGTCGTTCGCGCTGGGGGCGGGCCTCGGGGCGGCCGCGCACGACCACGTCTCCGCGTGGGCGATGCTCCTGCCCGTGTCGTTTCTCCTGTGGATCATCGTCCACGATATCCGCGTGCCGATCTGCGAGATCGAGCCGTCGGAGGCGTTCGGCGGAGCCTCGGGGATGAGCCTTCCGGAGTCGATCGCGGTGTTCCACCTGCGCAAGGACAAGGGGCGGCGGGGAAAGTCCCAGCGGCTGCCGGACCTGCTGAGATGGTGCGAGCGGCTCCCGCCCGAGCGCCGGATCGTGATCCTGGACCTCGGCGACGTGTCGGTGCTCGACGAGAACGCCGCGCTGGAGTTGCGGGCGCTGATGAAGCAGTCCGCGGCGCGGGGTCGAAGACTGGTCATCTCGGGCCTGAGCGGTGAGCAGTATCGTGCCATGTGCCAGGCGGGCGCCGGGGATGCGCTGGACCCGACGAACGTCTGTCCCGATCTGGAACTGGCGATCGCGAGGGGATTGGCGCTGGCGGAGTTGCGCCCGCGCGAGGAGTGATAGGTTCGCGGCGCCCCGTCGCGCCTCTTCGTGGGCCAATACGATACCGGGCGATTCTCGCGAGGAGGCCGACCATGCTCGACGTTCGCCGATTCGGATTCCTGGCCGCGTTGATGTGCTCGGTGGCCCTCGGCGGGACCGAGCCGCCCGCCACCGCTCCGGATGCGGATGGGGGGCGGGTGGCCGAAGCCCAGGCGCGGCGAGGCGGGCGCGCGGCCGATCTCCTCCGAGGCGTGAAGGCGATTCGGGACATCGAGTATGCCACGCCCGACGGCCGGCCGGTGCGGCTGGACCTGTACGTGCCCGAGGGCGCGAAAGGCCCGCTGCCGCTGATCATCTGGGTGCACGGCGGGGGATGGAAGATGGGATCCAAGGCCGGGTGCCCGGCGCTGCCGTGGGTGACCGACGGCTTCGCGGTGGCGAGCGTGGAGTATCGGTTCACCAACCGGGCCCCGTTCCCGGCCCAGATCCACGACTGCAAGGCGGCGGTGCGGTTCCTTCGCGCGAAGGCGAAGGAGTACAACCTCGATCCGGATCGGTTTGGCGCGTGGGGCGCCTCGGCGGGGGGGCACCTCGTTGCGCTGCTCGGGACGACGGGCGGCAACGCCGAGTGCGAGGGGGCGGAACTGGGCAACGCGGAGTTCTCGTCGGCCGTGCAGTGCGTGTGCGACTGGTTTGGGCCGACGGACTTTCTGTCGTACAACGCGGATCAGGCCGAGGTCTCGGGCATGCTCATCGGGCTCTTCGGCGGGAGGATCAGCCAGAAGCAGGAGCTCGCGCGGCTTGCGAGCCCCGCCCTGCACGTCAAGAAGCCCGCCGGGGGCGAGGCGGTGAAGTACCCGCCGTTCCTGATCGTGCAGGGGGACAAGGACCTGCTCGTGCCCGAGCGGCAGAGCCGCCTGTTGGCGGAGAGACTCAAGGACGCGGGCGCCGAGAACGAGCTGGTCATCGTCGCGGGGGCCGGGCACGGCTTCATGGGCGATCAGGCCCGGGCGGAGTTTCAGCGGGTGCGGGAGTTCTTCAAGAAGCGCCTGAAGGTCGATCCTCCGCCGTCAGATCCCGCGGCCAAGGCCGCCGGTCCCTCCGGCGAGGGCAAACCGGGCTAAGGGCCGGACGGTTCGGGCCTTCCATGCACCTATCGGACCTAGCCTCTTTCGATCAGTCCGGCCGATCCCGGGCGGAGGATCGGTCGTAGGAGCGGCATCGCCCGTCGGGGCCGAACCGGGGACGGCTCCCGTCCCGCGTTGGGCCGGGGACGCGAACCGGCCGATGGTGGGCGTTGGGCCGATTGTCTTGCCCCGTTTTCTCTTCCCGCTGCCCAAGAACCGGAGCACGCTCGTATGTGCGGAATCGTCGCCTACCTCGGAACCAAGCCCGCCCAGCCGCTCCTGATCGAGGGGCTCAAGAGGCTGGAGTATCGCGGGTACGACTCGGCGGGCATCGCCGTCATGGGGGCGAACAACCAGATCAGCATCCTCAAGAAGGCCGGGCGGGTGGCGAACCTTGAAGAGGAGATCGAGGCCCGCGGCTCGCTCGAGGGGACGATGGGCATGGGCCACACCCGCTGGGCGACCCACGGGGGCGTGAGCGACGTGAACGCCCACCCGCACCGGGCGGGCAAGAGCGGCATCGTCGTGATCCACAACGGAATCATCGAGAACTTCGCCGCGCTCAAGACGTGGTTGCAGGAGAAGGGGCACACGTTCTCGTCGCAGACGGACACGGAGGTGCTCTCGGGGCTGATCGCCGAGTTGTACGAGGGCGTGGGGGGGGACCTGGAGACGGCGGTGCAGGCGGCGCTGCGCGAGGTGACGGGGGCGTACGCGATCTGCGTGATGTGCGAGAAGGAGCCCGACACGCTGGTGGTGGCCCGGAAGGGCGCGCCGCTGATGGTGGGGATCGGGGACGGGGAGTACATCGTGGCCTCTGACGGCTCGGCGATCATCGCGCACACGAGCCAGGCGTTCCCGCTCGACGACTACAACGTGGTGAAGATCACGCGCGAGGGGTTCCGCACTTCGACGACGAGCAACGTGGCGGTGAACCCGAAGATCATGCAGCTCGAGATCGACCTGGCCCAGATCGAGCTGGGCCACTACGAGCACTACATGCTCAAGGAGATCTTCGAGCAGCCCCAGAGCATCCGCAACTGCATCTCCGGGCGTGTGGACATCACGGGGGGCAAGGTGGTGCTGGGCGGGGTGGGGAACTTCGCAAAGGAGCTCACGCGGGCGAGGAAGGTGATCCTCACGGCCCAGGGCACGGCGCTGCACGCGGCGATGATCGGGCGGTATCTGCTCGAGGACCTCGCCAAGGTGCAGGCCCAGACCGAGTACGCCAGCGAGTTCCGCTATCGCAACCCGATCATCGAGGACGGGACGGTGGTGGTGGCGGTGAGCCAGTCCGGCGAGACGGCCGACACGCTGGCCGCGCTGACGGAGGCGAAGGAGCGGGGTGCGCTGTCGCTGGGCGTGGTGAACGTGGTGGGCTCGTCGATCGCGCGGGAGACCGACGCGGGCGTGTACCTGCGCGTGGGGCCGGAGATCGGCGTGGCGAGCACGAAGGCGTTCACGGGGCAGGTGGCGGTGCTTACGCTCATCGCGCTGTTCATGGCCCGGCGGCGGCTCATGAGCGCGGACCAGTGCAGCGACCTGCTCACGGCCATGGAGACGCTGCCGGCGAAGATCGAGCGGATCCTGGAGCAGGCGCCGCGGATCAAGCGCGTGACGGAGAAGTACGTCGGGCGGGAGAACTGGCTCTTCCTCGGGCGGGGGTACAACTATCCCACGGCGCTGGAGGGCGCGCTCAAACTCAAGGAGATCTCGTACATCCACGCCGAGGGCATGCCCGCGGCGGAGATGAAGCACGGCCCCATCGCCCTCATCAACGAGGGGATGCCGGCGGTGTTCATCGCCAACAAGGGGCGGCAGTACGAGAAGGTGCTCAGCAACATCCACGAGGTCCGGGCCCGCGGCGGGCACGTGATTGCCGTGGCGACGGAGGGGGACGAGCACATCCGCGAGCACGTGCAGGATGTGCTCTACATCCCGGACATCCCCGAGCCGCTCAGCCCGATCCTGGCGGTGATCCCGCTGCAGCTCATGGCGTACTACGCGGCCCTGGCCCGCGGGCACGATGTGGACAAGCCGCGGAATCTGGCCAAGAGTGTGACCGTGGAGTGAGCGAGAGGGTCCGTCGTGGTGCGGCTGCACGCTCCGCACGGCGACCTACGAGGCGCTATGACGACTTCCCGCCTCAGCGAAGACGAACAGCACCGCCGCTGGCGGTCGTTCATCGAGCGAGAAGGTCTCGCATCGCTCATGAACGACACCAAGTGGCGGAACCTCGTCGTTGCGCTCGAACACCACTGGGAGGGTCCGCGTTGGCGCGTCAAGCGCCTGACTGCGGCCGAGCCCGACCCCTTCCACGGGGCCTACGAACCTCATCTTTACGGAATGGACTGGCGCGGCGTGGAGTGGCTCGATCTGGACCCCACTGTGATGGGGTCGAAAGGGAAACTCCTTCCGGAACGCGTGATTGCCAACCACACGCCCGCCATCGTGAGAGTGCTTCGTTCGGTTCACGCACCGTACAGCCGCGAGGGCGACCTCATCCGGGTCTGGGGCTACGCGCGTCCGGGCAAGTTTCCCAATCTCGAACCGCGAGCACAACCCGGGAGCCGAGGCTGAAGTTCGAGAATGTCGGGTCCTGCCCCAGGAAGAGTTGAGCGTAACATTGTCCATGTCCCGTGATTGCGACATCCGCCGAATCGAAGTTATCGACGACCAAACCGCGGAGATGTTGCGCCGGCTCGGTGGGGAGGGCAGGTTGCGGCTGATGGATGAGCTGACCGAGGCTGGTCGCGAGTTGATGGCGGCGCGAGTCCGAGAGCAGCATCCCGATTGGACGGCGGAGCAGGTTGCCAAGGAAGTATCGACGAGGATCAGGAATGCGGCTGCGTGATCTGGTGGAGCGAGTCGCGGATGTGTGCGAACGCATCGAAGTGCCGTACTACATCACGGGCTCGGTGGCATCTTCGTTCTACGGAGAGAGCAGGCTGACGCAGGACGTCGACGTGGTCATCGAGCTGCCGTCGTGGAAGGTACGGGAGTTTTGCGAGGCGTTTCCGCCGGACGAGTGGTACGTGGATGCGGAGGCGGCGATGGAGGCGGTCCGATTCTCTCGCATGTTCAACGTGCTGCATCCCTCCTCGGGCCTGAAGATCGATGTGATGGGCGTGAAGGACTCGCCGTTCGATGAGTCGCGCCTCGGCAGAGCGCGGCGTGTGGGGACGTATGCGAGTCGGCCCATCATGTTTGCCGCGCCAGAGGATGTGATTCTCAAAAAGCTGGACTTCTATCGAGAGGGCGGCTCGGACAAGCATCTGCGCGACATCACGAGCATGTTCAAGGTCTCGGGCGGCGATTTCGACCTGGCGTACACCGAGCGGTGGGCCCTCCGCATCGGCGTGCAGAGCGAATGGCGGATGATCAAGGAACGCCTCGGGATCGTCTACCCTCCTCCGGATGGCCCGCAGAACTCCTGACCAATCCGATGTCGCCGTGCTCTGCCCCATGCGGATCGAGCACGACCGTGTGTGCCGCGAGATCGACCGGGCGGGGCTGGGTCGAACTCGCGTCGTGCAGACGGGGATCGGGCGCGACGCCGTTCTTCGCTCGCTGGAGTCGATCCGGCGTCCATCCCTGGTCATCCTCGCCGGCGCGGCCGGCGGGCTTCTCGCGTGCGAGGACCTCCCGCCGATCGCGCGAGTTGTAGACGAGCACGGTGGGGCGTGGACCCCGTTTGCCGCCGATCCCTCCGGGCTCACGCTCATTGGCGTGGACTCGATCATCTCCACCCCCGGCGACAAACGAGCCCTCGCGGCCCGCACGGGGGCGGCGATCGTGGACATGGAGTGCCACGTCTTCGCCGCGCGGTGCGAGGAAATGGGCGTGGCGTGGAGCGTCGTGCGGGGCGTGAGCGACACGCCCGAGGAGACGCTGCCGCAGGAGGTGCTCGGCTGGATCACCCCCTCGGGTGACACGCGGACGGGGCGGGCGATCATGGACATGGTGCGACGGCCCCGGCTGGTGGGGCACATCGCGGGGGTGGTGCGCCGGTCCAACCGCGTGCTGCCGCTGGTCGGTCGGCGCGTGGTTGAGATCATCCGCGAGTGGCAGAGCGAGCACGCGGGTGCGAGCGGGAGCAAGGCATGAACGAGTCGGAATCCACGCCGTTCCCTCCTGGGCCCACCACGCCGATGCCCGTTCCGGTTGCGGGAGCGGAGGTTCCGAAGTTCCTCGTGCTCTTCGGGGGCACGTTCGACCCGCCGCACAGGGGACACGTCGAGCTGCCCATCCGCGTTCGCGATGAACTCGAACGCCGTCTGGAGTGCCCGGGGGGCGGGATGATCGTGTACGTTCCCGCGGCCCGCTCGCCGCACAAGGCGCACGGGCCGGTCGCGAGCGACGCGGATCGGGCGGAGATGCTCCGTCGGGCGCTTGCCGGCGTGGATCGGGCCGAGGTGTGGACCGACGAGGTGGACCGGGCCGCGGCCGCCGCGGGCGGGGATGGGGAGGCGAGTTTCACGGTGGACACGATCACGCGGGCGCGCGACTGGCTGGGCGCGGCCTTGGGGGAGCGGGCCCCGGCGATGCGCCTGCTCATCGGGGCCGATCAGGCCGTGAACTTCCACAGGTGGCGGGCGCCGCGCGAGATCGTCCGTCTGGCCCCGCCGGTAGTGATGGTGCGGGGCGATCTGGAGGAATCGGGGGGGCTGGGGTCGCGCATGCGGTCGAGCCGGTTCTGGAGCCGGGATGAACTGGACTCGTGGCGGGAGTCGCTCGTGCCGGTCGGGCGCATCGACGTGAGCGCGACGGCCGTTCGCGATGCGCTCTCGCGGCAGGACTATGGCGAGGCGGGGCGGTGGCTCGCTCCCGGCGTGGTCGATCTCATCCGGGAGCGGGGGTTGTACCAGCGGCCGGAGTGAGCGCCCGTGCGGCGAATCCGTGGGATTCGTCGCCGAGCCTCCTCATCCCGGGCGTGGGGGAGAAAAAGCCGGCCCGGGTCGTGCGACCCGGACCGGCGTGAGCGAACCCATCTGGAATCGAGGCGGGAACTCACGGACAGCCGGCAAACCAGGCGTTGAGGAATGAGAAGATGTCGGCCACCGCGAGCTGGCCGCTGCCGGTGTAGTTGGGCGGGCAGCAGGGATTGGGGATGCACGGCGTGTTGCCGTACCACGTGCCGCGACACTGGTTGAACGTGGAGACGTAGCACACGCGCGAGCCGGCGATGCAGCAGGCGCCGCGGCGGGGCGGGCAGAGCCGGGTCGGGCAGGCGGTGCCGGCGCCGAGCCATGAGAGGCCGTGGGCCCGGCAGAGGGCCTGGGTGGTGACGATGCAGACTCCGGCGTCCTTGTTGCAGCATGCGCCGCGCGGGCACGGATTCGGGTTGCAGGGCTCGCCCTCGAACCACTGGCCGTTGCAGGCGGTGTTGCTCGCCAGGAGCGTGCAGGCGCCGCTGGGCAGGCAGCAGGCGCCGGTGATGCTGGGGCAGGGGTCGGGCGAGCACGAGATGTTCGGGTGCCAGTGGCCGCAGCAGCAGGCCAGCGTGGTGACGGTGCACCCAGCCGGAAGCGTGGGGCAGTTGGTGCTCACGCCCGCCGCGGTGGTGGTGGTGCTCACGCTGGCGCACGCGGCGGTCACGCAGCAGGCCCCGATGGGCGGGCAGTCCACCGCCGAGCACGCCTGGTTGGGGTAGAAGCGGCAGTTGATGGAGGTGCCGCCGGTGGTGATGGTGACGCACTGGCTCTGCGGAACCACGTGGCAGCCCACGCCCGGGCAGCAGCACGCGCCCCGAGCCGGCGGGCATGGAACCGGGCTGGCGTTGCACGAAACGCCGGGGAAGAACGGGCTCCCCGCGGGACAGTTGGCCGCGGAGACGATGATGCACCCGCCCGCGGCGGTCTGCACGCAGCACGCGCCGGTGGTGGGGCAGGGGTTGCTCGTGGCGGTGCAGGTGGCGTTGGGGATGTACGTGCCGTTCATCGCCGCGCACTCCTGCCTGGACGTCATGATGCAGGAGTTGTCCACGCAGCACACGCCGCGGCACAGGTCGGCGGTGCAGGCGCCGTTGGGGAAGAAGATGCCGATGTTGGTCGGGCAGTTGGCGGGCGAGACCGGGGCGACACAACTGCCGTTGAGCAGGTTGCAGCACGCGCCCGCCTGGCCGCACACCACGCCCGTGCACGTCGAGCCCGCGCCGAACCAGGGGTTGGACCCGCACTGGCTCTGGGTGGTGATCTGGCATCCGGCGGCGGCGGTGCAGCAGGCGCCCGTCGGGAAGCAGGTGAGGTTGGCGCACGAGGTGTTGGCGTACCAGGCGCCGTTGCAGGCGTTCTGGACGGTTTGGAAGCACGCGGCGCCGGGGATGCAGCAGGCGCCGGTGGAAACGCAAGGATTGGGAGAGCACGACGACCCCGAATACCAGGCGCTGCCCGCCGGGCACTGGGACTGGGGCACGTTCGCGGCGCATCCGCCGGTGGCGGCGTTGCAGCAGGCACCGGGAGTGGCGGGGTCGGTGCATGGGTTGGGTTGGCAGGCGGCGCTGCCTCCGCCGAGGTACATCAGGGCCGTTCCGCCGCACGCCGAGGGGGAGGTGAGGAAGCACGACCCGTCCGCGACCCGACAGCAGGCGCCGATCTGATCGCAGATGGACGGGCAGGGCGAGCCCTGGAAGAACGTGCCCGGGCAGGCGGTGGACGATTGCACGATGATGCACGCGCCCGTGCCGGTTTCGCAGCAGGCGCCCGCCTGCGCGTGGGCGGTGCTCGACGCGGCGAGCATCGCGCCAAGGCCTGTCACGATCAACAGAGTTGGACGACGACAACAACTCAAGATTCTCATGGTGGCCTCCTTGCAGGAGATGTCGGGGGCGCGGCCACACGGTCTCGCGCTCAGGCCCAGTATGGCGTGGAACGGGGAGGTCTGGGAAGCCCAGATTCGGATTCTCGGCCGAGATTGACGCGGGCTGGTCGCCCATTGGGGGCAGCGCGGGTCAAAAAGAAGCACGCCCCCGGGGCGGGGGCGTGGCGGAGTGGCCGGCGGTTTGCTGGCGGGCGATCAGGAACAGAGTTTGCGGAGCGCCTCGGCCCGGTCGGTCTTCTCCCAGGAGAAGAAGTCGTATTTGTGGGCGGATTTCTTGCGCTCGACGCGATCGAAGTAGTGATCGGAGTAGGGCTTGCGCCCGAAGTGGCCGTGCCGGGCGGTGGCGGAGTAGATCGGGGTGCGGAGGTTGAAGGTCTCGATGATGCCGCGCGGCGTGAGCCTGAAGGTTTCGCGGATGGCCTTGGAGATGCGCTCTTCGGCGACCTTGGCGGTGCCGAAGCAATCGACGTAGACGCTCGTGGGCTCGGCGACGCCGATGGCGTAGGAGAGCTGGATCTCGCACTGGTCGGCCAGGTCCGCGGCGACGACGTTCTTGGCGATGTACCGGGCCATGTACGCGGCGGAGCGATCGACCTTGGTCGGGTCCTTGCCGGAGAAGGCGCCGCCCCCGTGGCGGCCCATGCCGCCGTAGGTGTCCACGATGATCTTGCGTCCGGTCAGGCCGGTGTCGCCGTGGGGGCCGCCGATCTCGAAGCGGCCGGTCGGGTTCACGTGCACGGTGATGCCGGGGTTCCACCACTGGCCGAGCACGGGCTTGATGACGTGCTCGATGATCTGCCTCTTGAGCTCGTCCTGGCGATCGTTCCAAGAGGGGTCGTGCTGGGTGGAGAGGACGACGGTATCGATGCGGACGGGCTTGAGGCCGTCGTACTCGACGGTCACCTGGCTCTTGGCGTCGGGGCGGAGGCCGGGGATCTTGTTGTCGCGCCGCACCTCGGCCTGACGCTCGACGAGCTGGTGGCTGAGCTGGATGGCCAGCGGCATGAGCTCGGGCGTGTCCTTGCAGGCGAAGCCGAACATCATGCCCTGGTCGCCGGCACCCTCGCGATCCACGCCCATCGCGATGTGGGCCGACTGCTTGTTCAGCGCGACCATCACGCCGGCGGAGTCGGCGTCGAAGCGCATGTCGCCGGAGGTGTACCCGATCTCGCGGATGACCTCGCGGACCAGGTCGGGGATGTTGACGTAGGTCTGCGTGGTCACTTCTCCGGCGACCACCACCAACCCCGTGCAGCAGAGCGTCTCGCAGGCGACGCGGCTCGTCGGGTCGCCCGCGATCATCGCGTCGAGCACCGCATCGGAAATCTGGTCGGACACCTTGTCGGGGTGGCCCATCGAGACCGACTCGGAGGTGAACAGGCGGGGCATGGATGACTGGGCCATGGGGGCGGGTTCCTAGCGGGTGAATCCGGGCAAAGAACGAGTATCGACCGAAGGGGAGGACGATATGCCGAAGAGGGGTGGGCCGTCGGTTCTCTATGCGTTTATCTGGATGAAGGGATGGATGTCGTCCCTCGGGCTGTCGCTTGCCCTTGCGCCCGCCCGATGCGTTCACTACGCTGGATCACTATGGCGAGCACCAGCGCGGCGGCGGCAAAGAACGGGGCGGTGGGGGGGAAGGGCGGGGGGCTCACCTACGCCGCGGCGGGCGTGGATTTGCACGAGAAGGACACGTTCACCGACTCGATCGTCTCGATCATGCGGCGCACGCACGGGCCGCGGGTGATCCAGAACCCGGGGGGGTTTGCGGGGCTGTTCCGGCTGGACTTCAACCAGAAACTGTTCCGGCGCAACTACAAGGACCCGGTGCTCGTGGCCTGCACCGACGGGTGCGGCACCAAGGTGAAACTCGCGAGCGAGGTGGGGAGGTACGACACCATCGGGATCGATCTGGTGGCGATGAACGTCAACGACATGGTGGTGCAGGGGGCCGAGCCGCTGTTCTTTCTGGACTACATCGCGGTGAGCAAGGTGGACTCGAAGATGCTCACCGACGTGGTGCGCGGCGTGGCCGAGGGGTGCAAGCTCAGCGGGTGCGCGCTGATCGGCGGCGAGACGGCGGAGATGCCGGATGTGTACGCGCCGGGCGAGTTCGATCTCGCGGGCTTCGCGGTGGGCGTGGTGGAACTCTCCAAGGCGACCGACGCGGAGCGCGTCGAGCCGGGGGACATCGTGCTCGGGCTGACCTCCAGCGGCGTGCACTCCAACGGCTACTCGCTGGTGCGCCGGATCGTGAAGGACGCGGGGCTGGGGATGGGGGAGGTATATCCGGAACTGGGTCCCCCGACACTCCGGGGCGGGCGGCCCGGGGGCGGCGCGACTTCTGCAAAGCACAAGAACCCGCCACGGAGTGGCGGGGTACCCAAGGGCAAGACGCTCGGCGAGGTGCTGCTCACGCCCACGCGGATCTACGCGGAGTCGATCACCAAACTGCTGCGGCAGTACAAGGTGAAGAAGGTGATCACGGGGATGGCCCACATCACCGGGAGCGGGATGAGCGGGAATCTCTGCCGCGCGTTGCACTCCAAGGTGGATGCGGTCGTGGATCGCTCGTCGTGGCCGATGCCGCCGCTCTTTGCCTTCCTGCAGAAGCACGGGCGGGTGGACACCGAGGAGATGTATCGCGTCTTCAACATGGGCGTCGGCTACACGCTCATCGTGCGCCCGGCGTTTGCCGAGAGCGTGAAGGAGCGGCTGGAGAAACTTGGCGAGACGGTGTATGTGATCGGCAAGGTGGTCAAGGGAAAGGGCGAGGTCAAGGAAATCGGCTGAGTCGCGGGGCGCTTATCCCGCGCCCTCGATCTCCTGTCCGTCTATCTCCACCGCGTGCTTCTTGGGCCGCCCCACCGACGCGGCCGCGCCCAACAGGTCTTCAGCCTCGAACCGACCGTCGGCGCTTCGCACGACCTCGCCCTTGCGCCTGGCCTTGGGCGTGAACAGCCAGCGAGAAACCAGCGCGATGGTGTCGATCGTGTCCGGCGGGATCGAGGTCGCGTCGCGGGGCGACGGGGCCGGATCACGAGCCAGCCAGGCCCGTGCCGCCTCGCACGCCGCGACGGCGGAGGCCGGATCGGCCGAATCGATGTCGGCGATCCGCAGCAGCGCGCCGCGGTCGAAGAGCGCGCCGGTGCAGCGTCCCTTGGCCGCGCCGGGGAGCACGAGGAGTTCCCGCCACGAGTGCAGCGTCCGCACCTGCGAGAATGCGGGTTTGTCGAGCGTGCGAAGGCGGCCGATCTCCTTCTGGATCTTCGCGGCGGCCTCGAACTGCTCCGAGGCCGCGGCTCGCTGCATCTGCTCTTGGGCCGTTGCGATCGCGCCGTCCACGCCGAGCGTGATCGCGGCCGCGGCCGCCGCCACGCGCTCGCGGTATCGCACCATCGTCTCGCTGCCGTCGCAGGGAGCGGGGCACCGCCCCATCTCCTTGTACGCGCAGGCGACGGCCCTCGGGGCCTGCACGAGCAGGTTGTGGTAGCGGCACAGGTCGAAGCAGTCGATGAGGGATTCGATGAGCCGTCCCGCGGCGTCCTTGTCGGGCACGGGGCCGAGGATCAGGCCCTTCGGCAGAGAACCGCCGCCGATGGCGGTGCTCGCCGAGCGCTTGCCCACCAGCCCGATGCTCAGGTTGGTCTTGGTCCACTGGGGAAACTCGGCCTCGGGATCGACGTGCACGAACCACGCCCGCCACCGTTCGGCCACGACCCTGGCCAGGTGCGGGAGTCGCTCGCGGGCCTGCCGCAGGTACACCGCGTCGGCCTCGAGCGACGATCCCACGGCGATCGCCAGCACCCGCCCGCCCAGGCAGAGCGCGTGCAGGTCCGGCCGGGCCGATCGGGCCGGGGAGGTGTCGGCGCCGACGCCGAAGCGCCGGCGGGCCAGGTCGCGGGCGCTGGCGGTGGTGGCGATCAGAATGCTGCGGGGCGGCGTGCCGGCCGACTCGAACACACACACCGCGGGCGCATCGGGGAGCGCCGGATAGTCCGGCTCGACGGCCGCATCGGCGGGAACCACCATGGTGTGTGAAACAGGCGCGGCGTCGAGGGGCTGAGGGGCGGTTTCGGGCATCTCGCACAGCCCACGGGATCAGACCGACAGGCCCTGGATCTTGGCGTCGAACGTTAGCCGGTGGTCCGTGACCCCCTGGACGTGGCAGGTGAAACCCCGGCGCGACCACTTGATCCCCTTGCACAGCAGGTACAGCGTGTCGCCGGGGACGACCATGCTGCGGAAGGAGCAGTCTTCCAGGCGGGTGAACGCCGCGGTGAGGGGCTCGTTGCGACGGCGGTTGTAGAGCACCACGGCCAGTTGGGCCGCGGCCTCGACCTGCATCACGCCGGGCATCATGGGGCGGCCGGGGAAATGCCCGGCGACCCAGAACTCATCGTCGCGGACGTGCTTGACGGCGACCCCTTCGCTGAAGTCCGCCGACTCCGAGACGATGGCGTTGATCTGGAGCATGTGCCCGCGGTGGGGAAGCCAGTGCTCCAGGGCCGCGCCGCTGAGCAGTCGCCGACCGAGATCGATCGCGGCCATGTCCACGACAAGCCCCTTGGGCCATGGCGAGCCGTGGGCTTCGAGAGCCACGGGGGGACGGGAAATGTGCAAAGGCGCGGTGGTCATAGTCCCACGACTGACGCTTGCCGGCCCGGGCGGACCGGTCGGCGTCCATAGGGGCCGTCCCGGGTCACTCTTTCTTGGGTTCGTTGTCCCGGGCCTGGAGCATGCCCACGCGGACCTGCTGCGCGGCGTCTTTCACGTCCTGCATGGCCTTGCGAACGCGGGTCTGGGCCGCTTTGTTGCCGCCCAGGGCCTTTGCCACGTCCTCTTCAACCTCGGCACAGATGCGCTTGATGCTTTCGAAGGCTTCCACAGGGCAACCCTTTCGTATCGAGAAACGCCCCTTCCCGCTCACGGATGAGTATACGGCTGCTCGGGCCGTGACGATGTTTGGTAGATACTTGGTATTCAGTTGGAGCCTACCGACCCACGATGGGTACAAACTTCTCGAGCACCTCCAACGCGGCATGGACATACCGGGGGTGCCCCTCATGGAGCAGGAACGCGGGCACGCTCGCGGCCATGAGCACCCGGCGGATGTTGGCCAGCATCGAGTAGTCCTCCTGACCAAGAGTTCCCGCCTCACGCTGCAGGCGGGCGAGCTCCGAAACCGGCTTGATGCCGTGGAGCAGTTCGGGTTTGGCCCAGTAGAGCCGTTCGAGGTAGACGGCGTCCTCGATCCAGTGGCCGGGATGGACCAGGGCGAAGTCGATGAGCACGCATGGCTCGTCGGGGCGGCTGCCGCGACGCCGCAGGGCGTTGCCGAAGTGCAGGTCTCCATGGCACCAGGTGTTGATCGGGCGGGCCCGCCAGCGGCTCAGGATGCCGGGCAGGGCCCGCTGGACGGCGTGGATGGCCTGATTCCAGCGTTGCTCCTCGGCGATGCCGTGGTTGCGGATGATCTCCCTTCCTTTGGAGATGAGTTTCTCCCAGTCCTTGAGCGGGGGGGGCTCGGCCTCGGTGATGGGGCGGGCCTTGGCGGCGGCCGCGTAGAACGCCGCCGCCGCGGCCAGCAGGCCGCGGACGTCGTGCTCGGATGGCGAGGCCGCCCGGGGGGTGCCATCCAGACGCTCGATCACCAGCCAGGCGAGGTCGTAGCCGCCCAGCTCGGTTCCGCAGGCCAGCACGCGGGGGGTGTACTCGCACAGGGGAGCGGCGTGGTGGCTGGACGGGCCGCCGGACTCGCCGCCGCCCAGGAGGGCCGTCCAGCGGTGCTCCGACGGGCCGACGGGCACCTTGACGACGGCGTCGGTCCGCGTGCCGCCGGGGAGCTCGAAGGTGGCGAGGCCCGTGGCCGCGCCGCCGGCCTGCCATTCGGAGTGGAACCACTCGACCCTCGAGAGACGATTGTCGCACGCGATCGCGAGATGGGGCTCGAGCATGGCCGCGAGGGAGCCGTCCCGCTGCCCGGGCTGGGCGTGGTTGGAGGCGGGGGACGAAGTCGGGTCGGGCATGCGTGAGAGGGGGCTCGGACGCCGCGGTCGAGAGGAGTTCGCCGATCCCAGACCGTACCCGACGATCGGCTCGATGTCGATGCCTCGAACGGAATTGCGGGATTGTCCGCGAGCCAAGCTAGCCGGGGCCGACGGCCCGTTGGAGCGAGATGATCCGGACGACCGACAACTGCTCGGCCCGGAGCATGGGGGAGATTCCCTCGCACCCGGGTGTCGCGGCGATGCGGGCCCAATCCGTCTGTTTGCCCAGCAGCGAGCCGAGTTGTTTGCGGCGCTGCGAGAAGATCGCATCGCAGAAGGCGCTCAGGGCGCGCGGGTCGTCGGTGAGCGGGCGCTCCAGCCGACGGAGCAGAACCATCGCGCTGGTGACATCCGGGCGCGGCCAGAAGCACTCGGGCGGGGCGGTGGCGATCTTCTCGACGGTGCACAGGGCCTGCGCGATGACGGCCAGCGGACCGAAGTCCTTGCTGCCGGGCTTGGCCGTCAGGCGGTCGGCGACCTCGCGCTGGATCGTGACGGCCAGCGTGCGGCACTCCGGGTGGTCGATGAGCAGGGTGCTCATCAGCGGCGTGCCCGCGCCGTAGGGGAGATTCGAGACCAGCGAGAACGTCCGTCCGCCCAGGGCCCGCACGACCTCCGCGTTCACCGCCCGCTTGCCCGCCAGGCAATCCCCGTGGACCAGCGAGAACCGCTCGCCGCCCGGCACCGTCGGCAATCGCTCGCGATTCAGCGCGGCCAGCGCATCGTCGAGTTCGCACGCGATCACCTCGCACCCGCGTGCGAGCAGCTCTTCGGTCATCGTCCCGGTGCCGGGGCCGACCTCGAGCACGAGCGAACCCGCCGCGACGCCCGCCGCGTCCACGAGCTTGCGGATGAGGTTGTGGTCGATCAGGAAGTTCTGGCCGAGGGAGCGCTTGGGGCGCAGGGAGCGCTCTTCGAGGAGGGACTTGATCTGGGCGAGGGTCTGCACGAGCCGAGAGTAGCCGCGTCAGATGCGCTTGCGCGGTGCGCCAGCGAGCATGCCGCCAAGAAGCACGGCCGCCGCCCCGATGATCGGATTGGCAATGGCAAACCAGGTCGGCTCGCGCCCAACCTCGAAGATCTGCTGCACGGTCATGCCCGGTGCTCGGGGGTCGGCCGGAAAGGGCTTCTGGAGCGTGAAGTAGGCCATCGCCAATCCCAGCACCAGGACGAGAGATGCCAGCACGACGACGGGCTTGGTGGACCGGCCGACCTTCGCGCACATCCACCCACCGAAGATGCCCGCGAGCACGGACACCGCCGGGGCGAGGAAGTTCATGAGCATGCTGCCCTGGAAACTCCCCGGTTGGAGCAGCCGATCCGGGCCGAGGCCGAACCACATTCCCATGAACGCGGCCACGATGAGGACGCTCATCACGATGTACGTGACGACGACGGCGATGATCGACCTGAGCATGGGGCGCCTCCTTGGGGACGAGTTGGCTATCGGCGTGCCGGGGGGATCGCCGGGAAAAGCGGGCTACCACTCTCCTGCCAGGATCATCTCGATGGCGTGGGCCACCCCGTCGGCGTCGTTGGCCCGGGTGTGCATGCGGGCGGCGGCCTTGGCCTCGGGGATGGCGTTTTCCATGGCCACGCCCAGCCCGGCGGCGCTGAGCATGGCCACGTCGTTGATGTCGTTGCCGATGGCGGCGATGCGGGCGTGGTCGATGCCGTCGCGGTCGGCGAGCCAGCGGATGGCCGACCACTTGTTCACGCTCCGGTCAAAGGCCTCCAGAATCACGATCTGGTCCTCGGGCCGCTTCTGGTGGTCGCCGGGAACGACGGCGCCGAAGTGGTGGAAGACGACCTCGCCGGCGAAGTCGCGCTGGAGTTCATCGGCCGCGGCGAGCGTCCGCCCGCGCGTGCCGCAGACGCCCACACGGACCGTGTGCCCGGGATGCTCGTCGTCGTCGAGGGTGGGCACGACGTGGAACTTGATCTTGTGCTCCCGGAACCACCACATGGTGATCGGGTCGATCGCTTTCTCGCCCTTGGGCGAGACGATCAGGTAGTCGTGGCCGGGGCTCGGGTAGCCCGACGCTCCGTGGCGGGATTGGCTTGGATCTTCATCCGCCGCCGGATCCTTCAACACCAGCGCGGCGTGCCCGTGGCTGGTGAGCGTCCCCACGAGCCGTCGCACCAGCGCCGGGTTCATGGGAAACCGGTGCAGCGTCCGCCCCGTGCGGGCGTGCGAGAGGATCGCCCCGCCGGCGACCACCACCGGCTCGACCTGATCGATCTGCGAGGTGACATGCTTGCACTCGTTGTAGCCGCGCCCCGTGCACACCGACACTTTCACCCCCGCATGGCGGGCCCGGTGGATCGCCCGCGCGTTGGTCTCGCTCACGCGCCCGCGCGGGCACAGGAGCGTGCCGTCGAGGTCGATGGCGATGAAGTCGTAGCGGTGCGAGGGCATGGCCAAGGGTAGTGGGCTGCTTACGGCCCGATCCCGCACACCTGCTGGGCCCCTGGCCCGAACATGATCGCGTTCTTCCCCTGGCGCTTGCTCTGGAGGGCGAGGTTGTCCGCGCGGTCGAGCAACTCCTCGGGCGTGGTGCCGTCCCAGGGGAACGTGGCCATGCCGCCGGAGATCGTCAGCGTGCCCGGGGCCTCGCTCATGAGCTTGGGGAACCGGTGCTCGCAGATCTGCTTCTGGAACCGGGCCGCGATCTGCGCGATCGACTGCGGCTTCTGCGGGGCATCGGGATTGCGAGGCCCCTCGGGATCGTGGAAGATCACCGCGAACTCGTCCCCGCCGACGCGGCAGACGCGATCGCTGGGCCGGATCACCGACGTGAGCAGGGCCACGGCCTGGCGCAGGATCTCGTCACCCGCGGCGTGCGAGTACTTGTCGTTGTACATCTTGAAGTTGTCGATGTCGAAGACCAGCAGCGTGACGGTGTGCCGGCGCTGGCGGGCCTGGTCCATCGCGGCCGCGAGAAAGCGATTGAAGTAGCGACGATTGAACGCGCCGGTGAGTTCGTCGGTGAAGGCGGCGCGCCGGAGTTGATCGTGCTGGGCCGCGAGCACCACCCATCCGCCCAGGCGCGCGGCCTCGGCCTCGACGGTTCTGGCCTCGATCCCGGAGGTGCAGAGCCAGCCGAGCGTCCTGGTGTTGTGCGTCACGCGGGCCGCCGAGGGGGCGTTGGCCGGGGCGATCTCTCCCGCGACGAACGCCGCCTGCCCGCCCGTGCGGGCGATCAGGTCGGCCACCGCCGCCGCGACCGGATCGCCGCCGGTGAGCATCGCGTTGACCGCCGCGGCGGTGCTGTCGGACGCGGGGGGGGGCAATGCCCGCGGCGGCGCGTCGGAGTGGGGGGGGTGCATCGCCGGGTATTCGCGGGCCTGCCCGGCGGCCGTGGAATCCGAGTCGAGCATCAGCAACCGCCGCAGCGACGCGGCGTCGGCCCGCGCGGGGAGCGTGGCGTCGTAGGCCTCGGCCGCGCCGTCCTGGGGGCCCATGCCGATGAGTCGCACCTCGGGGTCGATGGTCCGCATGGCGTGGGCAAAGTCCGCGGCCTCGCCGGCGGCGAGCATGCCGGGGCCGACGACGACGGCCGACGGGCACGGGTTCTCCGGATCGACCATCTCGGCAAACTCGCCGACGGCGTCGATGGGCGTGCGGACGCGCGCGAGTTGCACGCCGGGGTCGTGGCGCAGGGCGCTGTCAAGGTCGGTGCGACCGACGAGCACGACATGCCAGGGTGGGTGTCCGGTGGGCGTCATGCGCCACCCCCGCGCCCGCTCGGGGCTTGCGGGCCGCGCCGGGGGCCGAGTGGGTTTGGGGCCGTCGGCCGGGCCGGAGCCTCGGCATCGACCGAGAGCAGCATGCGGAGTTCATCGTCGGTGAGGATGGAGCCGGTCCGTCGCGGCGCGGCCGATGCGCCGTTGGAGGGATGGACGGGGCCGTTGGACGGGCGGGGCCGGGGTGCGGGCTGGGCCGCCGGGGCGGGCGCAGGCCTCGCGGGCGGGGCCGCGCCGCGGGCGTATTGCACGGCGGGTGCGGTGGGGGGGTTCTGTGCGGCAAGCCAGGCGGTCACGTCGTCTTCAACGACGGCGCGGATCTTCGGGTTCGCCGCGCGATCAAAGATCCAGACGGCCATCGACGGGGCGTGGGTCTGCATCGCCTCCATAAACCGCCCGACTCCCCGGAGTTGCAGGGGGTGGACGAGCACCACGATGCCCCCGCCGGGGGCGCGCGAGCCGGAGGCGATTTCCAGCCGGCGTGTCCGCTCGATCAGGCAGCACTCGGCCAAAGCGACGTAGTCGCTGGTGCAGATGGTCATCCGGCCGACCCGCTTGCTGAGGCTCGTGAGCAGTTCGCCCGGCAACTCCGCGCCGCCCCCCCTGCCGCTGCCGGAATGCCACAGCACGCAGCGCATGACGGGTGCTGGAGACCCGGCGGGGGCCCCGCCGGAGAACGAACTGCCGACTTGATCGGTCACACCTGTAGTCTAACACCCCTCCCCGCATCGCCCCCGGAACCGACATTTCCGGGCCAAGGTTCACCCGTCCAATAACGCCCGGGCGATCCGGGCGGCCCCGTCGGCGGGGCCCAGTTTCTCCAGATTCGCGCGCAGGGCCGCCCGGCGGGGTTCCTCGGCCAGCAGCGATTCGAGGAGGCCGGCGTTGTGGGCGAGGTTCCGCTGCGGGTCGATCCAGTCTTTCCCGAGAAGCGCCCCGCCGGCCTCGGTCAGGGGCAGGGCGTTGTACTTCTGGTGCTCATCTTTGTGGTGGGGATAGGGGAGGAGCAGTGCCGGGACGGTGTTCATCCAGATCTCGGCGATGTTCCCCGCGCCGGCCGTGCAGACGGCGACGTCCGCCGCGCCCCACCACAGGCCCATCTGGTCGGTGAAGGGCACGACGGTCGCGTCGATGCCCGCGGCCTGGTACGCCGCGCGGGGCGCGTCGTCGAGATTGCGCCCCGTCTGGTGGAGCACCTGCCAGCGATGCTCGCGGAGCGTGCGCTGCCCGGCGGGCGACGCGCCGAACGCGCCGACAAAGTTGTTGAGCGATCGCAGGCCCTGGCTCCCGCCCGTGACCATCAGCACGGGGCGGGAGGGATCGAGCGACAGTGCGGCGCGGCATTCGGCGCGAGGTCGGGAGACGCGGGCCGCGCCCCGGACGATCGGCGGGACCTCGTTCCACTCGCGTCCGGCGCGATGCTCGGCCGGCACGCGTGCGGCGGTGAAGATGCGGTCGGCCCGGCGGGCGATGTACGCGTTGGCCTTGCCGGGGATCGCGTCGAGATTGACCATCGTCACCGACGCGCCGAGCGAGGTGGCCGCGCTCACGAACGGGCCCGCGACGAACCCGCCCATGGCGACCACGTGGACGCCGCTTCGCGCCGACCACTCGCGGCCGGTGAGGATCGCCCGGGCCTGCTTCTTCGCGGCCGACCACCCGCGTGCGAAGCGCACCAATCCCATCGGGCGCGCTATCAGCGGGCGGGCCGGCGAGCGCTCGAAGCGCAGGCCCGTCGGGGACATGATCTTCTCGTCGATGGCGCGGTCGGAGACCACGAACAGCGAGTGGGGCGGCCCGGCCGAACCGCACAGGCGAGTCACTTCTTCGTCGATCGCCAGCGCGGGGAAGATGTGCCCCCCCGATCCGCCGCCGACGAAGACCAGCAAGGGTCGCCGTGCCGTCGCACTGAGTGTGTTGGAGTCGGGCCCGCTCACGCCGCGGATTCTTCGCCGCTGCGGGTGAGGTAGTGCTTGCCCGTGTCGGTCACGACGATCTCCGGCTTCGGGGCCGCGGGGGCGTGCGGATCGAAGAGCATCCCGGTCTCGCCCGGAAGTCCGGGGAACACACCGCCGGGTTTGACCTCGGTCTGTTGTGAAACGTGGGACTCGTCGGCGGAGCCGGCGATGCGGCGTTCGATCACAGGCGTCACGGGTTCGGCAACGACGACCCCCGCGAACATCTCCGCCGCGTCGCCCCCGGGCGCGACTTCCTCCGCCACAGCCTCTTCGGCGACTTCTCCGACGGGCTCGTCCGCGACCTCGTCCTCGGGCGCGGTGTCCTCGACCGCGCTGGCCGTAATAGCGTCGCGAACGGGCTCGGGGGTCGCCTCCGCCATCGTCGCCGTCGCCGCGGCCGCGCTCATGGCCATCACGCCCAACGCCGGCACCGCGTACCCGTCGGGCTCGATGCTCGCGCCCCGCTCGCGCCGGGCCGCCAGCCGGGCCCCGGCCGCCTGCGAGCGGTCGATGGCGATGACGAGTCCCAGTGCCGCGGCCGTGAGAATCCACCCCGTTCCGCCCGACGACACCAGCGGGAGGGCGATCCCCTTGGTCGGGCCGAGCCCGGTGACGACGGCGAGATTGATGAGGGCCTGCACGCCGACGGTGGTCATCACGCCCAGCCCGATGAGTTTGAGCATCGGCGTCCGCTCGCGCCGGACGATCTGCCAGACCGACCAGACGAGGCAGCCGAGGAGGAAGAGCACGACCAGGGCGCCCATGATTCCGAGTTCGTCGCAGATGATCGCGAAGATGAAGTCCGTCGTGTCCTCGGGGAGGTAGCCGAACTTCTGGAGGCTCCCGCCCAGACCGGTCCCGAAGACCTTCCCGTTGGCCACGCTCACCATCGACTGGATCATGTGGAACCCCTTTCCCTGCGGGTCGAGGTAGGGATTCATGAACGACTCGATGCGGTGCATGCGGTAGGGGTTGGAGACGATCGCCAGGAAGGCTCCCGCGGCGGGCAGGGGGAAGAGCAGCGCCATGTGCCAGAGACGGGCCCCGGCCGCGATGAGGATCAGCGCCGACGCCGCGACCATGAGGGCGCCCGTTCCCAGGTCCTCGATGACCACGAACCCCGCGACCAGTCCGATGGCCGCGAGCCCGGGAACGAGCCCGACCCAGAACGACTTCATGCGCGCCCCCGAGCGTGAGGCATACCAGGCAACCAGGAGGATCAGCCCCCACTTGGCCAGTTCGCTCGGCTGGACGGACTCGAACCCGGGCACGTGCAGGTTCACCCACCGGTGCGAGCCGTTCTTGGGCGAGCTGATCCCCGGGGCATAGACCATGGCCAGCATGACCAGCAGTCCCAGCACCCCCAGCCAGAGCGGCCAGAGACTGATGTACTCCCGGATCAGGGCCCGCAGCCACGCCGGGGAGAGCAGCGGTTCTTCAAGTGCGGGCGAGTTCGGTTCCAGTTCGACCTCGTCCACCGGCCGGCCCAGCCCGACCGCGGCCAAGCGCCGGATCGGCATCAGTGCGCACGCGGCGAGGGCGAGCATGGCCACGCCCGCGTAGATCGTGGAACGGGAGAGCAGGATCGACTCGAACGTCAGGGGCGTGCGGGCGTTGATGGTCATCCCCGCGGAGTTGACCATCACCACCCCGACGGTGAGCAGGGCGAGGACACAGACCGCAACGGCTTGACCGGGGCGCAGCATCGGTGGTTGATCGGCGGGGTCGGAAACCGGGCTGGAGAAATCAGCGGGCCTTCAGGACGCTGAGTTCGACCCGCTTTTCCAGCTCGTCCACCGGGCGAGCGATCAGGTCGTACCCGTCGCTGGCGACGATGGTGCAGCGGACGAGTTCGCCGGGGGAGAGTTTCCGCTTGGACTGCACGTAGGTGGCCGCGTCGATCTGCGGGGCCTGGAAGTACGTCCGGCCCATGTACAGGCCGCCCCCCTTGCCCACGCCCGTGGTTTCCCGGCCGGTGGTCCGCATGGCCCGGTCGATCAGGACGTCCATCTGCACGCCCGTCTTGGTCGGGCGCTTCTCGTCGAACTGCTCCGCGAGGTAGGCGGCCTGCTCGAAGGCGATGGTCTGCTGCAGGGCCATGAGCTCATCGCGCCGGCGCTTCTTGGTCTCGGCGGGAACGGCGAGTTTCGGGTCGTTCTCCATCGTTCCGGCGACGGTCCCTTCCTCGTGCGAGTACTCGAAGACGCCCATGGCGTCGAAGCCGATCTCCTCGACGAACTCCATGAGTTGCCGGTGGTCGGCCTCGGTCTCGCCCGGGAAGCCCGAGATAAAGGTGGTTCGGATCGCCATGCCGGGGATGCGCTCGCGGAGTTTGAGCATCAGGCCGCGCTGGTGGGCCGCGCCGACGTTTCGGCGCATGGCCGTGAGCATCCGATCGGAGGCGTGCTGGAGGGGGATGTCGATGTACGGCAGCACCTTGCCGCGGGACTTTGAGCCCGTGTTGAGCACCGACATCTCGGCGATGGCGTCGATCATCGCGTCGGAGAAGTTGGTGGGGTAGGCGTACATCAGGCGGACCCAGCCGTCCACGCCGGCGTCGGCGAAGACTCGGGAGACGGTCTGCAACACGGCGGGCATGCCGCTCCTGGACTCACCACGGGCGGACGAGCCGCCCGTGCCACCCTTTGCACTCCCGATTCCCATGCCGATGTCGTCGCCCCAGCTCGTCGTGTCCTGCCCGATGAGGTTGATCTCGAACGCTCCATCGGCGACGAGTTCGCGGGCCTCGATGGCGATCTTGTCCAGCGGCTTGGAGCGCATCTTGCCGCGGATCGAGGGGATCGTGCAGAAGGCGCAGTTCTGGTTGCAGCCTTCGGACATCCGCAGATACGCGTAGTGGCGCGGCGTGAGGCGCAGCCGGGCCGAGTCGTCCTCGAAGTAGCCGATGCCCGTCCCGTCCTTGCCGTTGACGGTCAGGCCGGTGGTCCTCATGCCGCGCACTTTCGCGGCCACCAGCGCGTTGCCCGAGATCCAGTACTTGGGCTGGTCCTTCTCGCCGACGATCTCGCGGGTTCCCGCCGATTCGGCGGTACCACGCACGGCCTCGACGACGTGATCGCGATCGAACACGCCGATCATGGCGTCGATCCCGGGGGCCCACTCGAGCATCTTGGCCCGGTGCCGCTGCACGAGGCACCCCGTCACCACCACCCGCTTGACCTTACCCTTGGCCTTGTCGCGGATGGCGTCCTTGATGACCCCGAGCGACTCGTCCTTGCTGGCTTCAAGGAAGCCGCAGGTGTTGATGACGACGGCATCGGCCACGGGCGACTCGATCGCGGTCGCGCGGGACTTGCCGCTCTTGCCCTGTTCCTCAATCCCCGGCTCCTCGTTCATCGTGCACGTTTCGTACGACACGATCGCCAGGCCGCTCTCGGCGAGCAGGCCGAGCATCTTTTCCGAGTCCACCAGGTTTTTGGGGCAGCCAAGGCTGACAAACGCGACGGACTTGATCTCGTTCCCGCCCTTCTTTGGGGCGGGTTGGGTTGGATTGGTGGTGCGTGGCATGGGGGGCCTGTAGTTTAGGCCCGATTTCCGGGTTCCCCGACACTCCGCGGCAGGATGCGAGGAGCCATGCGAACAAGGAACTGTGCGAGAAGACCCGCCACGGAGTGTCGGGGTACCCGGGCCCGCCACGGAGTGTCGGGGTACCCGGGCCCGCCACGGAGTGTCGGGGT
>CALMPG010000058.1 GCA_937871915.1 uncultured Phycisphaerales bacterium | reverse complement strand
GGAGGGGGGAGGGGGGGGGTTTGTGATCAGTACGGCCCCGGGGCGGTTCGACGGGGGTCGTTCTCACTTCCGCCACTGCGGGGCGGGCGGGGTCGCGGCCGGCCCCTTGGCGAAGGCGCCGGGCGCGGCGACCCAGAGCGCGAACGAGACCATGACCGCCAGGCACGCGAGGACCCAGAGGGCGTTGACGACCCCGTCGCGCTCCTCATCGCCCGCGAGCATGGTGCCCGTCGGGTGCTTCCGGCGATACAACACGCCCAGGAGGCCGCCCTCCTGCCAGCCGATGAGCATCCGCCAGAGCGCAAAGAGCGCGGCGAAGCCCATGAGGGCGACGACGACGATGCGGGTGAGGAGCAAGTCGCCCCAGGCGAGCCGCGCGGCGGTGGAGAAGACGGCCGCGCCGACGATGAAGATCAGCGGGGCGACCCACCACGGACGCGGGCGACGCTGGGGGGGTGGGGGGGGCGGGGGGGTGCGTTTGAGGAGGGTGGCGTTGTCGATGGGCATGGGAGACACCGGAAACCTGGCAATCCACCGGCGGGGTGCGCCGCCCCCTCGGCGCTGATTACTCTTCGACCTGCTCCACCGCCCAGGTCATCTCGCCGCTTTCTCCACAGTCGATGTGCAGGGCGAAGAAGCCGGGGCGATTGGTGTGCGAGACGGGTTTGCCCGGGTCGTACTTCTTCTCGCACCGGCGGACCATAGGCCAGATGATCTTGCGGTCGGAGTCGGGCAGTGGAAGCCCCCCCGCGTCGATCTCGTGCTCGTGGAACCACTCGAGGGTGCCCTCGTTGAGGCTGGTGCGCGTGACCTCGACGGGGCCGAGGACGCGGTAGTAGAACAGGAGCCAGTGGCCGGTGCCCTCGTAGGCCCGCTCGGAGATCAGGCCGAGCAGGTGCAGGCGGTCGATGGGGACGTGGATGCCGGCCTCCTCCTCGATCTCGCGCTGGGCGCACCGGGCCGGGCTCTCGCCCGTGTGCATGTCGAGCTTCCCGCCGATGGGGGAGCAGAGGCCCTGGTTGGGGGCCTTGACGCGCCGGAGCAGGAGCACGCGGCCGTCCTTGTCGCGGAGATCGCAGAGGCAGGCGAGTTTGTAGGGAAGCGGTTGGGGTGAGGACATCGCAAGAGGGTATTGCTCCCCTGGTCCCTCTGCTCCCATGCTCCCCTGCTGGGCCGGGCAGCGGAGCGGGGGAGCATGGGAGAGAGAGCAAGCGACAGGCGGCTCCTTGCTTCACGATCGGCGTGCAAACAATCCGATGAAGTCGGCAATGCGCACGACCGTCGATCCGTCCTCGCCGCCCATCCGTCTGGGCGTGGCGTCCTCTTCCATCTTCATGCCCCCCGCTCCCACCCTGCCAGTTCAGTCCAGACCCATCCAGGTCGCCCCGAACGCGTTTGCGGATGCGGACCGGGCCGGGCCGCTCGATGTGCGGGGGCGGCACGTGTACATGGTCGGGATCGGCGGGTGCGGCGTCTCCGGCTTGGCCCGGATGCTCAAGACGCGGGGGGGAATCGTCTCCGGGTCGGACAAGGCGCCCTCGCCGTTCACCGAGACCTTGGAGAAGGAAGGGATCGCGGTCGGATTCGACCAGTCGAAGCAATGGCTCCCGGAGGAGACGGAGCTGGTCGTGGCCTCGGCCGCGATCCGGCCGGATCATCCGCAGATCCTCGAGGCCCAGCATCGGGGGATCCCGCACCTGTCGTACGCCGAGGCCCTCGGGTGGGCGATGGTGGGGATGACGGGCGTGTGCGTGGCGGGGACGCACGGGAAGAGCACGACGACGGCGATGCTGGGGTTCATCCTGGGCGAGAGCGGTTTGGACCCGAACGTCATCGTCGGGGCCAACTGCGCCCAACTCGGCGGCGGGTTCCGCCTCGGGTCGCAGACGATCGCCAGCGGTCGGCACGCGGGGGAGCCGGGGCTGCTGGTCGTGGAGGCGTGCGAGTTCAACCGGTCGTTCCACAACTACTCGCCGAGGTACGCGGTGGTCACGAGCGTCGAGGCGGACCACCTCGACATGTACGGGTCGCTCGAGGAAGTCATCAAGTCGTTCCACGTGTTCGCGAAGTTGCTGCCGCCGGCCTCGGCCGGGGGAGGGGGGGGGAAGCTGCTCATCGCCGAGCAGAACGCGCACCGGCGCGAGGTGACGGGGGGGCTGGAGTGTGCCGTCGAGACGATCGGATGGTCGCCCAGCGCGGACTGGTCGGTGACGTACGACGCCCGGACGAGAAGGACGGGGCTGGTCCGGAAGGGCGAGGGGCTGGTGGCCGCGTGGGTGACGCCGCTGCCGGGGGACCACAACGCGATGAACGCGGCGACGGCGTGCGTGCTGGCGTTGTGGGCAGGGGCGGACCCGGATGTGCTCGGGCCGGCGATCAACAGGTTCACCGGGCTGGATCGGCGGATGCAGTTGCTGGGCACGCGGGCGATGCCGGGGGATGCCGACGGGACGCGCGGCCCGGTGAAGGTGTACGACGACTACGGCCACCACCCGACCGAGGTGGAGACGACGCTGCGGGCGATGCGGGAGTTTGAGAAGCCCCACGAGCGGCATGGGCGGCTGATCTGTGTGTTCCAGCCGCACCAGCACAGCCGGACGAGGCACCTGCTCAAGGAGTTCGCCAGCGCGTTCTCCGCGGCGGACATCGTGATCGTGCCGGAGATCTATTTCGTTCGCGACTCGCAGGAGGAGCGGGCCAAGGTGACGTCCACGGATCTGGTGGACCTGCTCCGGCAGAAGGGCGTGCAGGCGATGCACCTGCACCCGTTCGAGGCGATCGTGGAGCAACTGGAGATCGTGTGCCGGCCCGGGGATGTGCTGATCGTGATGGGGGCGGGGCCGGTGGACGCGATCGGGCGCGGGTTCCTGAAGGCGGGACAGACGATGGGGGTGAAGCCATGACCGCACTGGCCGATGTTGTTGTGGCGAAAGATGCTCCGATCCCGACGTGGTTCGGCATCGGCGGGGGCGCGGACCAGATGGCCAAGCCGCACACCGTGGAGCAACTCAAGCAATGCCTGGCGATGGATCCCGGGTTGCTGGTGCTCGGCGATGGGGCCAACCTGCTTGTGGATGATGGAGGCGTGGGGAACCTGGTGGTCTCCTTGAGTGCGCCGTCGTTCGCGGGCGCCAAGTGGGACAGGGAAGCGGGGACGGTCGTGGCCGGGGCGGGGGCGAACCTGCCCAAGATGGTCACCGAGTCGGTGCGGCTGGGGCTGGGCGGGCTGGAGGGGCTGGGCGGGATTCCCGCGACCATCGGCGGGGCCGTTCGCATGAACGCGGGCGGGACGTTCGGGCAGATCGCGGATGTGGTCTGGCGCGTGCACGGGCTGCGGCGGGATGGGAGCGAGTTCCCGCTGACGCGCAAGCAGATCGGGTTCTCGTACCGGCACAGCGGCCTCGACGATGCGATCATCACGCACGTGGAACTGGCCCTGTTTCCCACAGACCCGGCGGCCCTGCGGACGCGCCACAAGGACGTCATGGCCTGCAAGGCCAAGAGCCAGCCGATGGGCGAGCGGAGCGCTGGGTGCGTGTTCAAGAACCCGACGCTGGCCGAGGACCTCAAGGACATCGGGGCCAAGGGGGCCCGCGTGTCGGCCGGGATGCTCATCGACAAGGCCGGGTGCAAGGGGACGAGCGTCGGCGGGGCGAGCGTGAGCCAGCGGCATGGGAACTTTATCGTGGCCGACATGAAGACCGCGACGGCCCGGCACGTGATCGACCTGATGGATCAGGTGAAGCGCCGGGTTCGCGAGTCCTTCGGCGTGGAACTCGTGCCGGAGGTGGTCGTGTGGCGCAGGTCGGCCTGACCGACCGTGCGGGCAAGGATGTGCGCGATGGGTGGCAAGCAGAGCGTGCTCGTTCTCGGCGGCGGCCCGGACTCGGAGCGCGAGGTCTCGATCAAGTCGGCCCGCTTCATCGCACAGGCCCTCACGGCCTCGGGGACCTTCGCCGGCGTGCGCAACGAAACGATCGACAAAGTCACGGGCGATCATCTCAAGGCCCTCCCGGGGGATGTGATCTTCCCCGCACTCCACGGGGGATGGGGCGAGGGGGGGCCGCTGCAGGACCTGCTCGAGGCCGATGGGCGGCCGTTTGTCGGGTGCAGGGCCCAGGCCGCGCGGCACGCGATGGACAAGATCGCGACCAAGTTCACGGCGGTGACGCTCGGCATTCCGACGCCCGCGTGCCGCGTGCTGGATGTTCGCGATGAGGCGTGCCCCCTGGCATTTCCGGTGATCATCAAGCCGGTGCACGAGGGGTCCACGGTGGGGCTGTTTGTGTGCACCACCGCCGGGGAGTGGGCGAGGGCGGTGGGCACCATTCGAGAAGAAGCCCGGCGCGGAGCGTCGGGGTACCCGGGGCGGGTCTCCATGATCGAGGCGTGCGCCTCGCGCCCGGGGGGGAAGAAGGCTCGGGAACTGACCGTCGGGATCATCGACGGGGAGCCGCTGCCGGTGATCGAGATCACCCCGGCCGAGGGGCTCTACGACTACGAGGCCAAGTACACCCGCAACGACACGCGGTATGTTGTTGCACCGAATCTGCCCGGCGAGGTGACCAAGACGATCCAGGCCCAGACGGCCGCGCTGGCTCAGGCGATGGGCGTGCGGCATCTGGCGAGGGCGGATTTCATGCTCGACGGGGATGGACCCGGGGCGACGGCGTGGTTTCTGGAGATCAACACGATCCCTGGGTTTACCGACCACTCGCTGGTGCCCATGGCGGCGCGGCACGCGGGGATGGACATGCCGGTTCTGTGTGGCCGCCTGGTGGAGATGGCCGTGCGTGATCACGGACGGGTGTAGACCGGGCGGGAGGGGAGGGAAAAAGGGGTGCGAAGCGGCGCGATGGTCGATAACTTCTCTGGCGCGCCCCGCGGGTGCGCCGCTATCCCATGGCCGAGTCCGAAACCGACATCTCTTCCGCCGCCCATCGCCCCCCATCGGTGTGGTCCCGGGTGGCTGGTGCGTACCGGCAGACCTCGGGATGGATCGCGACGCTGCTGAGCGTGGGCGTGATCGTGGCGCTGGGGGCGAGTTTCGGGCCGCTGCAGGCCCGGGCCTCGCACCTGACCAGTGCGCCCCCGAAGGTGCGGTTCACCTGGCCGCCGCTGGCCGGGTTTTCCTCGGCGGAGGTCGCCGGCCGACCCGAGCCCATGACGTGGGTGAACGCGCAGATCCGATCCGGCTTGGAACAGACCGTGCTCGGATCGCTCTCGAGCGATCCGTTCGATCGCGACAGCCTGGAGACCGCCCGCGAGGACCTGGCCCGCACGGGCTGGTTCCGCGATGACCTGCGGCTGGTGCGAGAGGCGGACGGGCTGGTGCGCGTGAACGGGACGTGGCGGATCCCCGCCGCGGCGGTGCGGAGCGGCGGACAGGATGTGCTCGTCACCTCCGCCGGCGAGGTGCTGCCGGTGCGGTATCCGCCGGAGGCGTCGGGGTACAAGGCGCTCATCGGCGTGGCGAGCCCCGCGCCGGAGCCGGGCCAGGCGTGGCTGGGGGGCGAGGTGCAGGCCGGGCTGCGGCTGCTCGACTATGTCTCGACGCTCGCGTGCGCGGAGCAGATCGCGGCCGTGGACGTGACCGACTACGGGGCGAATCGCACGCTGGTGCTCGTCACGGAGCTGGGCAACAGGATCATCTGGGGCGGGCCGCTGGACGAGTTCAACCCCGGGCAGGCCGCGCCCGCGGCGAAACTGGCCCGGCTGGGCGAGATCTACCGCCAGCACGGGCGCGTGGACGCCGGGCGGGCGGTGCTGGATGTGCGCCTGCTCGACGGGGTGTACGTGCGCGACACCACGGGCGTGATGGCCCGATCGCGGCAGAACCCGCCGGACGCGAAGAAGGGTGACAGGGCGAGGGCGAAGAAGCCGGGGTCGAGGTGAGCGGCGAGGGGCTCCAGGGCGGCGAGATCCCGCCGATGCCCGGCGCGAGCGAGGAACCCGCGCCGCCCGGGGTGGCCCCCCCCCCACCGCCCTTGCCGACTCCGCGAGCGCGTCCCGCGGATCCGTGGGCCCATCGGCGCGGCGAGCCTCGCCTGTTCGCGCTGGGGTGGACGATCTACGTGCTCATCGCCGTGGCGGGGAGCATCCTGTGGGTGGCCCGCTTCGCGTCGGTGTCGGCGGGGTCGTACGGCCCGGCGGCGCGGATCATGCTGGTGGTCGTCGCGCTCGGGGCCACGGTGCTCTGGCCGATGGTGCGACTGAGCCAGATGTCGCCGCGGGGCTCGGTCGTGGGGCATGTGCTCGCCGACGTGTTTGTGATCCTGCTGCCGATCCAGTTCGTGCTCTGGCCGCTGGTGGTGCTGGCGAACTGGCCGCTAGTGATCGTGGCGGGCGTGGCGGCGATGATCGCGGCGTGGGTCATGCTCTCGGGTGGACTGCAGGCGTGCGCGCTGAGCGGTGCGCCGGTGGTCGAGCCCCGCGACCCACGTTTGGCCGCGCGGTCGCTGTGGATGGCCGTCATTGTGATCGCCGTCGGGCTTGGCCCGATGTGTTCGCTCGGGCTGGCGTTCGCGAACCGGCCGAGCCCCGCCTGGCTGCCGATGATCTCTCCGCTCACGGGCATTCCCGCGCTGACGGGCGTGGGGCTCTCCGGGCCGCAGGGGCCCATCAGCATCGGGCAATGGGAGTCGATCGGCGTGGTGGCCGCAGTGGGCGTGGTACTCTGGGTGGTCGCGTGGATTCGGTCGGCCCTTGGCCGGACGAGGCGAGCGGCCTAAATTCAGATACCGCACCCCCACCAGTCCGGGGTCTTTTCAGGCCACGCGGGCCGATACCCAACACCCGCGCGTATTTCGTTCGGTCGATGGCGAGCCGTCGGCACGAATGCCCATTGGAGTTTCGTCATGGAAATGGTCACCCAGGAAGAGAAAATCGGACTCGAAGCGAAGCTCGCCGCGCTGGTCGCGAATCGCCCCGCGCTGTCCAAGCGCATCGCCGAGGCCCGCGAGCTTGGCGACCTGCGCGAGAACGCGGACTACCACGCCGCCCGCGAAGAACAGGGGATGCAGGAGGCTGAGATCCGCCGGCTCACCGAACGACTGACCATCGTGCAGGTGGTCGACGACTCGCACAAGGCCTCGGGCGTGGTGTTCGTCGGCGCAACGGTGCGGATCGTCGAGGTTCGCGTTGACGACAGCGGGGCCGTGACCGAGGAGGTCGACGAGATCGAGGTATTCCGCCTCGTCGGCGAGTCGGCCGGCGGCGCGCCCACGGGTGAGATCACCGAGGCCACCGTGAACAGCCCGTTCGGTGATGCCCTGCTCAAGGCCCGGGTGGGCGAGGTCATCTCCGTCCGCGGGCCGCGCGGCGTGAAGCGGTTCCAGATCAAGGAAATCGTGTGAAACCGGGGGATCTGCCCGGTTTGGGCGGTCGGCCGCGGGTCTGGAACTCGGGAAGGGTCGGGGCGATCGGCCCGGCGTCGCATTCCTACACTTCGCCTCGTCGCGCGGCGCCATGACTGGCGCCCAGGCGAGCGTCTGCGGGTGGGACAAGCCGAGAGGACGACCATGGGCATCACCATCGCGCTCGACGAGTTGCTGGCGACCGGCTGGTCGGGATTGGATTCTGCGGGGTGCTCGTTCGATGGCACCGGCCGGGCGTATCCGACGGTCGGACGGGTGCGTCAGGAGTTCGCCGCGGCGGGCTTTGATCTCTCGCTCACGCACAACGCCCAGTTCAATGTCCACGCGGCGGAGTGGCGGGAGGCCGGCTCGGCGACCATCGCGGGCGCGGTGGTAAGCCGATCGCAGGAAGAGGCCGCGGTGCACGCGCTGGCCCAGTTGCGACGGGCTCTGGCGCTGGCCTAGCGGCCGATGCGGGCCTATCTTGGTGGCAGTCCTAGGCAGATGGCGTCGATTCCGGAGCGCTCCGGCATCGCCCCAATACCCGTTGGCCCCATCGTCTAGCCTGGTCTAGGACGCTAGGTTCTCATCCTAGAAACTGGGGTTCGAATCCCCATGGGGTCATTCCAACGCCCTGCACCAGAGTGCAGGGCGTTGCAGTTTTGCGCACCCAAGCGCAGACCCCCAAGGTTCCTCGAACGATTTGCACGCTGGTGCGCTCCGGTGCGGCTGGTTGCTGCGCCGCTTTCTGCGCCGCCGACGCTCAAAACCGCACATGGAGCGTCGCTTTCTGCGTCGCCGACGCTCGTTCGAATCCCGCCCGGGATTCGAACTCCTGCGGATCGGTTGGTCGCGGTTGCGGCGATCAAGGCGTCGCCCTCGTGCCCGCTCCCGCCCCGTTCCCGTTGGTGGCCCGACGTTGGCCTACGCCGCGTTCCGAGCCGCCGCCCCCGCCACTCCCCCACTCCTCGCCGCCCCGCCCCTGGCCGCCCCGTCGCCCGCCACGGCCCGTGCATGGTGCTCGGGCAGGACCTGCTGATAGTGCCGGACCGAGACCTCCGCCGAGTGCCCCAGCCATGCCGTCAGCACCGCCTGCGGGAACCGCTCGGCCAACTCGGTCGCGCGGCTGGACCGCATGTTCACGAACGTCTTAGGCCACGGGATCAACCCCGCGCGGCGGATGATCGCGTTGGCCCGCGTCCGCAGGTTGGTCCCGCAGTGGAGATGCCTGGTGATCACACGCTCGGCCCCCTCCTCGGCCTGCGCGAACGCCTCGAGCAGCAGGCTCCGTAGTTCTGGGAACATCGGCAGCAGCCTCTCGTCCTTCCCCTCATACGCCTCGGTCTTGGACGAGCGGATGCGGATCTGGCCCCGGTCGAAGTCCACATCCTGCCAGGTGAGCGGCAGCAGTTCGCTCGGTGCCCGCACGCCCCCGTACCGGGCCATGGCGAAGATGAGCCGCCACTCGATGTCCGGGCAGGCGTCGAGCACCCGGTCCATGGCCTCGCGGGTGACGAAGAACATCCGGCTTCGGTTGACCGTGGCACCGGCCTTCACGTCCGCCAGCGGGTTCTCGGTCGCCAACTTCCACCGGATGGCCTGCTTGAAGATCTGCCGGGCGGTCTTGACCCGCTTGGCGATCGTCGGCGGGGCGAGTTCGGCCTTGACCATGGTCTGCCGCCACTGGTCGCAGGCCAGCGGGGTAACCGCCGACAGCGCCGTCGCCTTCCCGAAGTGGGCCTCCAGGCTCGTGCGGGTCTGCTCGTAGGTTCGCCGCGTGCCCGGCTTGACGTTGAGGTTCTCGAAGTACGCGGCCAGCAGGCCCCCGACGGTGGCGACGTTGCGCTCGCGGGGCGGAACCAGCCCCAGGCGGGAGAGTTTGCCGTGCATGTCGTCGTCGAGGGACTCGAGCCACTTGGTGGCCTCGCAGTCCATCACGCCCGTGGACCGGGCCGCGAGCACCTGCTCGATGCGGACGCGGACGGCTTCGGCCTGCCGGACCGAGACGCTGCCCAGCCGCAGCGTCCGCCGCTCGCCGCCCGCCACGCACCACTGCACACGCTTCAAGCCCTTGGGATCTCGGATCACGCTGGCCACGGGACCTCCTTGCCAGCATGGGGCTGGCGCTGGTCCCTTTGGCACTGAAGGCCGTCATCGGGGCATGCTTCAAGGCGTGGGGGTGACTGTTCTGCATGCTGTCGTGCCGCGGCCACCACGCGGTCGAATAGCGCGGCCACATCGGGGCGATCATCGCACACCTCGTCGTGCAGCAGGGGCCCGCGCTCGGCGAGGTCGGCGTAGTCGATCCACGCCGCGTCGATCAGGTCTACGACGGCGCGCATCTCGCCCTCCTTGTCCTTCGTCGTGCTACCGCCCTGTCGGAGCACCCGCTCGTACGCCCCGGTGCGCTGACGCAGCCGCTTCTTTCGGAACCCCTCCCACCCGTCGAGTTCCTCGAGGGGCTTTCGCAGCAGTCCCGCGATGAGTTTGCCGGGGTGCTTCACGCTCGGCTTCTGGGCCTGCTTGCACACAAACGCCACGAGGTCGTCGGTCACGCGCGGCAACGCCGCCAGACGACCCGCCTCCGATCGGTTCACGCCCGCCTTGACCAGCCGGTCCGCGAGGTCCGCCCTCCCCCCCACGGCACACCGACCACCACCGCCACCACCCTCATCGTGTCCGCCTTCGCGGTCCCGGTCGGGGTTTCTGGCAACCGCGAGCGTGGTTGTGGTGGTGGTTTGTTGGTTGGTCTGTTCATTGGTCTGTTCCCCCCGCGCTGCGCGGGGGTTCAACGCATCGGGCGCGGGGGTTTGACGCACCGGGCGCGGGGGTTCGGGCGTAACCAACCCCCGCGCGGCGCGGGGGTTCGGGTCCGCCGCGACGTTGGCTCCGCGGGACAACAGCCGATCGATCATCAATCGAACCCGATTAGTCTTCCCACGGCCCGCGGCATCGACTCCGCCCCTGGTGGTTTCAACGAACACGAGCACCTGCTCGACGACAAGCCTTTTCAGCACGCGACGGAGGGCATTCGGATTCATCGAGCACGCCTCGGCCAACGACGCCAGCGCGGGCCACGCCTCCCCGGTGTCAAAGTTCGCCCAGCAGAGCAGCATCGTGCAGACGTGCTTCTCCGTTCTATCCAGGTCGCTGTTGGCAATCGCCCAGAGCCACCGCAGCGGGCCGGTGAGGCCACCAGCGACGCTGCCGCCGTGCGCCTCGCTGTCGGAATGACCAAGGACCCTCGACACAGTACGACCCTTTCGGTGCTGGATGCGACGCCGACCACCATGGCGGGCAGGAATCACTCCTCGCCGCCGCGCGACTTCTTGGCGATCCAGGCACGCAGCGCATCCGGTGAGTACAGGTTCCTCGTGCCGATGCGGGTGCACGGGATCTCGAACTCCGCCGTCATCTGCCACAACTTGCGCGTGGAGATGCCGAGGGTGTTGGCGGCCCTCCTAGCGTCGATGAGCAGGGGCTCGCTTGCGGAGGGGGACAGCGATTCTGGGTTTGACGGTCGGGACGTGGGCATGGCAGTGCTTCCTGTTGAAGCCACACGCACCATCGCGCGTGGTTTGAACAGACAACTGTGCCGCTCCGGCCCGTGGCGCAGCAACGGCGCGCCTGCGCCGTAGTTATTCCACCTTGTGCCAGTACCCCAAACCCCGTCGGCCCTCGAAGTGGCATCGGACCTCGTCGGGCAGTGTGTTGAGCTCCCGATCGATGCGCTCGTTGGGCTTTCCCGGCAGGCACAGCTTCGTGCCCGACACCGGATGGCCCTTCGCCTCGATGATCTTCGACGCCAGCTGAGCCGCCCGCGCCCGAACCGGGTACCGCTTCGTCCCCACCCAAACGGTGCTTGTCTCCAGTTCAACTCGAATCGACGGAGGGTCGTTGGGGGGTGCGTTCGTGGGTGCCTCCGCACGCCCAGAGAGCCCCTTCAGCTTGACGGCCGCCTCGAGCTCGATCCGAACCTCTTCGAACTGCTCGCGGAGCGTGCGGCACTCCTGGACATCCTGGTCGATCTTCGCAAGGTCCGCGATTAGCCCGAGTTCGAGTTGGCCGAGCGCCCGGTCCAGCCGCTGAGAAAGCTTGCTGATGTGGAGCGAGCGTCCGAAGCCGCCGGTGCCGCCGGCTGCATCCAGGATTCCCGCCCCTCCGACCCAAAGCGCCACCTCGATGCGTTGACGCGCTTGGTGGCAGCGATAGATCGCCGCGCCAGCGGCCTCGTACACCTGTGCGGGGATGTTCGCGTCGGGAACTGTGGAACCCAGCCGCTCCAACGCCTCAACCGCTTCCTTGAATCCCTCGGCGCTCTGCCAATGGATCGTCCGCTCGCACGCCGTGTACGCCCTCTGCCGTGCTTCCACAACGGGCTCGTGGCACACCACCACCGAGCGCAGCCCCACACATACCAGCGTGAGCCCGTCGAGGAGGCGGAGGATCGGGTTTTTCGCCATGGACGGATCGCCGGGTTGGATCGTGGTCAAGGACTCATCCGCTTCGCCGTTGTCTTCCAGCGGTGGGCGGCACTGTTGCCCCCGCGGCACGCTGACGACCGTCCCCCCAGCCCGCCCGTGGATGATGGGGATCTCTTGCCCGTTCCCGTCGAACACCGCCCTGAGCTTTGGTGTGCGTTGATCCGGCGTCTTCGGCCCGTGGCTTCGCTTGTTGGTCTTGCGCTTGGTCGGCATCCGTGCACGTCCTCCGAGTGTGGACGGGATCGGCGCGCCGTCAACAGGCCTGCCTGCTGTCACCACCCGCCCCGGCGCACTCCGATGACCCGACCCTGCGACTGGGTGATTATGACCCATCGGCTGGTCCGGGAGAGCCTCAAATCCCCCAGTAGGGCATGGGAAACCGGTCGTTGGTCTCTGCCTGATATACATTGGAGCACGCGAGAAGCTGCTCCAACACCCTGTTGGCCTCCGCCTGCGCATCGGTGGGCGATGGCGGCATGGTGACGTTCTTGCCGTCCCAGGTATCGAACCCCGCCTCCAAGTACAGGCCCATGGCGACGTGGCCCAGGTGCTCGCTCTTGCAGGTCGTCTCGTACCGCCGCGCCGCCGCCAGAGCTGTGGCGTTCTCCGGCCGGTGGGCCTCGAACCGAGCCGTCCACGCCACCGGGCACAGGGTGGCCGGGTCGGGGGGCCGGTCGGCTTCGCGGCGTTCGATGATTCTGACGCGGCGGGCGAGGGTGATTCTCATGTTCTAACCGTGCCTCCCCCCCAACCACCATTTCCGATGTTTGGGCGCATCCCGGGGCGGGGTGTGGTAGTCTAATGCTCCCCCTACCGCCCCGCCGCCCACTCTGTCGTGCCCAAACCCACCCCCGAACAACTCGCCCGCCAGACGATCGATCGCCTGCTGGGGCAGTGTGGGTGGACGGTCCAAGACTTCACCGAGATGAACATTGGGGCCGGCCCCGGCGTGGCCGTCCGTGAGTTCCCCCTCAAGACCGGGTTCGCCGACTACCTGCTGTACGTCTCCGGCAAGGTCATCGGGGTGGTCGAGGCCAAGCCTGAAGGCCACACTCTCCGGGGCGTGGAAACCCAGTCCGCCAAGTACCTGACCGGGCTCCCGGCGGGTCTGCCCCGCTGGACGCCCGACGGCACCCCCCTCCCGTTCGCCTACGAGTCCACCGGCACCGTCACGCAGTTCACCAGCAACCTCGACCCGGAACCCCGCAGCCGAGAGGTCTTTGCCTTCCATCGCCCGGAGGAACTGGCTCGGCTGGCCGGACTCGACCACCAACTCCGATTCAACCTCCAGCACATGCCCGCGCTGGATACCTCCAAGCTCTGGGAGAAGCAGGTCACGGCCATCGAGAATCTGGAGAAGTCGCTCGCGGCCGGGCATCCCCGCTCGCTCATCCAGATGGTCATGGGCGCGGGCAAGACGTTCACGGCCTGCAACATCGCCTACCGCCTGATCAAGTTCGGCCAGGCCAAGCGGGTGCTGTTCCTGGTGGACCGGAACAACCTGGGCCGCCAGACGCTCAACGAGTTCCAACAGTTCGCCTCGCCGTACAACCAGTACACCTTCACCGAGGAGTTCGGCGTCCAGCATCTGAAGAAGAACACCATCGACCCGGCCGCGAAGGTGGTCATCACCACGATCCAGCGGCTGTATTCGATCCTGAAGGGCGAGGAAGAGTTCGACGAGTCCGGCGAGGAGGCGTCCATGTTCGAGGGCGCGGCCGAGAAGTTGGTCAAGGAACCCCTCCCCGTTGTCTACAACGACAAGTACCCGCCCGAGTTCTTCGACTTCATCATCGTGGATGAGTGCCACCGCTCCATCTACAACGTCTGGCGGCAGGTGCTGGAGTACTACGACGCCTTCCTGATCGGCCTGACCGCCACGCCCAGCGCCCAGACCATTGGCTTCTTCAACGGCAACCTGGTCATGGAATACACCCACGAGCAGGCGGTGATCGATGGGGTGAATGTCGGCTACACGGTCTATCGCATCGAGACCCAGGTCACCAAGGACGGGGCGACCCTCGCCAAGAACCCCGACTACCTCGTCCCCCGGCGCGACCGCTCGACCCGCAAGAAGCGGTACGCGGCCCTCGACGATGATGTGCCGTACACCGGCACGCAACTCGACCGGGATGTTGTCAACGAGAGCCAGATCCGGCTGGTCATCCAGACCTTCAAGAACAGCCTCCCCGAGATCTTCCCCGGCCGCACCGAGTGCCCCAAGACCCTGGTCTTCGCCAAGACCGACCTGCACGCCGACGATGTCACCCGCATCATCCGGGAGGAGTTCGGCAAGGGGAACGAGTTCTGCCAGAAGATCACCAGCAAGTCCACGGGCAAGAAGCCCGAGGAACTGCTCAACGAGTTCCGAAACTCCTACTTCCCCCGCGTCGCCGTCACCGTGGACATGATCGCCACCGGCACCGATGTCAAGCCGCTGGAGTGCCTGCTGTTCATGCGGAACATCGCCTCGGCGGCCTACTTCGAGCAGATGAAGGGGCGCGGCTGCCGCATCATCTCCTCCGATGCGCTCCAGGCCGTGACGCCGGATGCTCCGGGGGGCAACAAGACCCACTTCGTCATCGTCGATGCCGTCGGCGTCACCGAATCCGAGAAGACCCTCTCCAAGCCGCTCGACCGCCAGCCCTCGATCGCGCTGGAGAAGATCCTGAACACCGTCGCCGCCGGCGCCGTCAGCGCCGACATCGTCTCCACGCTCGCGGCCCGGCTGGCCCGGCTGGATCGGGAACTCGATGAGGACCGCCGGGCCGAGGTCACCGAGGCCGCCGGGGGCCATTCCCCCGCCGCGCTCGCCGCGACGCTGCTCGCCAGTATCGACACCGACACGAACGCCAAGGCGCTGAACCTGCCTCCGGGGCAGGAACCCACCGAGCAGCAGATCGACCCCGTCGAACGCGCGGCCATGACCGCGGCCCTCAAGCCCTTCCTCAATCCCAAACTCCGCAACACCATCCTGCGCGTGAAGGCCGCCGCCGAGCAGGTCTTCGACGAAGTCAACCGGGACACGCTTCTGCGCTCGGGCTTCGACGCGGCCGCGCTGGCCAAGGCCCGCTCGGTCGTCACCTCCTTCAAGGCGTTCATCGAGGAGCACAAGGATGAGATCGAGGCGATCCGCATCCTCTATAGCCGGCCGTACCGGGCGGGGCTGCGGTACGGGCAGGTGAAGGACCTGGCCCTGAAGCTCGGCGTGCCGCCGTTCTATGTGGATGCGCGGAAGCCGGAGACGGTCGGACGACTCTGGCAGGCGTTTGAGGCGGCTGAGCCGGAGGCGGTCAAAGCCAAGGGTGCAGGTGGCAGGCAACTGGTGGACCTGATCGCGCTGGTGAAGCACGCGATCGATGGCCGCACGCCGCTGGTGCCGGTTGAGGAGGTGGTGGAGGAGCGGTACGCGGCGTGGCTGGCGGAGAAGGCGAAGGCCGGGATCACGTTCGCGCCTCAGCAGCGGAAGTGGCTGGACGCCATCAAGGACCACATCGCCGCATCGCTGGCCATCGATGCCGAGGCGCTGGAGGATGTGCCCTTCAAGCAGATGGGCGGGCTGGGCGCGGCGTACGAGGTCTTCGGCGAGTCGCTGCCGACGCTGCTGAGCGAGATGAATGAGAGGTTGGTGGCATGAGCGATCCAGATCGCATGCCACGCAGTTGGACCGTCGCGCCCCTCTCTCGGCTATGTGAGAAGCTGGTGGACGGATCGCACCTCCCGCCCGCAAAGCAGGCGACCGGCCGTCCCATGCTCAGCGCGAAGAACATCGGGAACGGAACGATCAGCCTCGACGGGCGGTTCATCACGCCGGAAGCGTTCGCCGCTGAGGACGCGCGAACGCGAGTGCGACCCGGAGATGTCTTGCTGACGATCGTGGGAACCATCGGCCGAGCCGCTGTCGTTCCCGAGTCGCTTGAAACCGTCACTTTGCAGCGCAGCGTCGCGGTGCTCAAGCCCTTGGCATTGCAACCGCGCTTCTGCATGTACCAGCTGCAATCCCCGGACATTCAGCGCAAGCTTGAACAGGATGCTCGTGGAACGGCCCAGAAGGGTGTTTACCTGAAGACTTTGGGTCGGATCGAACTTCGTGTAGCGCCCCGCCCTGAGCAAGATCGCATCGTCGCCAAGATCGAGGAACTCTTCTCCGACCTCGACGCGGGCGTGGCCGCGCTGGAGCGGGTGAGGGCGAACCTGAAGCGGTACCGCGCGGCCGTGCTCAAAGCCGCCGTCGAGGGGCGTCTGACCGAGGAATGGCGCACGCGGCACCCGGCCACCGAACCCGCCGCCAAACTCCTCGAACGCATTCTCGCCGAACGCCGCGCCAAGTGGGAGCAGGACCAACTCCGCAAGTTCAAGGAGTCGGGGAAGACACCGCCGAAGGGGTGGAAGGAAAGCTTCGAGGATTCGTCGGCGGCACTGACCGACGGGCTCGGATCGCTGCCGCCCGGGTGGTCTTGGTCGAACATCGATCGGATCGCGGACGTTCAGGGTGGCATACAGAAGCAACCGAAGCGGGCTCCGGTCAAGAACGCCTTTCCATATCTACGGGTCGCCAACGTGCGACGAGATCAGCTGCTGCTCGATGACATGGAGAAGTTCGAGTTGTTCCCCGGCGAACTCGAACGGCTGCGACTGGAACCCAATGACCTGCTGATCGTGGAGGGGAACGGCAGTTTGACGGAGATTGGTCGGAGCGCCATCTGGCGCGGCGAGATTCCGAACTGCGTTCATCAGAACCACATCATCCGGGTCCGACCCCTCGGCGTGCTGACGGGCTTCGTCAACATGTACTGGAACTCGCCGAACGGCGCGAAGCGAGTGATGGCCGAGGCCGCTTCGACGAGCGGGCTCTACACACTCAGCGTCACCAAGGTGTGCAGGCTCCCCGTCCCGATCCCGCCGCTCGCCGAACAGGCCGAGATCGTGGCCGAGGTCGATCGCCGCCTCTCCGTCGCCGACGCCGCCGAGACGCAGGTCGAGCACGCCCTCCAGCGCGCCGCCCGCCTCCGCCAAGCCATCCTCAAGCGCGCCTTCGAGGGCAAACTCGTCGAGCAGGACCCGACCGACGAGCCCGCCGCCGCGCTCCTCGAACGCATCAAGCCCGCGACCAACGGCAAGCCCCCCGCACCGGCCAAACCCCCAATGCGCAGGAGCCGCGCCCGTGTCTGATAACCGCATCACAGCCCGGTGCGAGAGATTCCCGGCGTGGTCGGGGAGTTTTTCGGCGTGGAGAAATCGTCTTACCACGTGGTTGAGGAGTTTTACCACGTGGTTCTTCTCTCCCACCGCATGGTTTTTTCGTTCCACCATGTGGTGCGCGAGTTCTACCGCATGGTTTTTTGATTTATCCACGTGGTTTTTCTCGTTAACCACGAGGTTTTGCGGCTCCTCCGGCCCGCTTGAGCGCCGCGCAGGGCCGGATAACTGCCCCGAGCGCATGTGCGGCGGTCGTCCGCTTCGACAGCCCGCGCCGCGAACCGTCCGAATACAATGACACCTACGGTCAATGTTCGGAGGTGCGCCGTGCAGTTGGTAGACCACCATATCGATCTTGAAGGCCCCGGATGCAGGGGGCAGTACGCGCTGCCCGAACTGGTCGGCGGCGTGCTGACCCGAGTACGCCCGATGGTCATCCAGACCGTGCGGATGAGCGTGCTCCGGACGAGCAGGCGTGTGGGACGGCCAATCAAGGAGCTCCAGTCCGCGTGGGAAGTGCTCCACGGGGGGCAAGAGAAAGGCCCGGATGGATCAACGCGACTTCTCTTCCGCCTTCCGACCCTCGGCGCCGCCGCGCCGCGACTGTTCGAGCAGGGGTTCCTTTGGAACGACGGTCCGAAGCCCGACGACACCGCCTTCGATCTGATCGGTGGGATGCTCGCCGACATCCGCGAGCGCAAGACCGAGAGCGAGCGGTTTGACTCGGACTTGCTCGGTCGTGTCGCTGGGTTTGATTCGATCCTCGGACGTGGACTGAATCGGCTCACGCTCGGGGGACACCACCTGACGAAGGGGCATCGGGAGACAATCGATCCGCTGCTGACAGAGACTGCCAAGTCGCTGGTATCTGAGACGCCGCGCCCGCGACGGGTGCGCATCTCGGGCACGTTGGACATGATCCGGGTGAGCGATCGGGTGTTCGAGTTGATGCTGGATCAGGGCGAGCGATTACGGGCCGTGTGGACCGGGCAGACCGTGATCACGTTGGCTGAGTATCTCAACAAGGCCGTGGTGATCGAGGGCGATGCGGTGTTCCGTCCTTCCGGCGGCCTCCTGCGGGTGGACACCACCGCGATCGCTCCGGCCAGAAAAGAGGATGCGCTCTTCACCAAACTGCCTGTCCCGCTGGGTCGCTCGCTCAACGGAGCAGTCCTGCGGCAACGTCAGACCGAGACCACTGGCGTGAACGCGATCTGGGGACGGTGGCCCAAAGAGGGAACGGAGGAAGAGTTGATGCAGGCCGTGGAGGAGTTGAGTTGAGCAGCCCTCCCGCCCCCTTGTATTTGCTTGATACCGGCGTCGTCGCCGCGCTGTCGTGGGGCGGGGAGTTGGCCGATCGCATCGACAAGCGCACCGGCATCCGTGCATCCCCTGTTCGCCCGCTCGTTTCGATTGTCACGCACGGGGAGGTTCGGACGTTTGTGCGCGGACGCAAGTGGGGCGCCGAGGCAGAAGGCAAGGCGATCGCGTCGCTCGACAGTCTTGTGACGGTCGGGATCGACGATCCTCTGATCTTGGATGGTTACGCGGAACTCAAACTGTTCGCCAAGTCGAATGGGCGTGCCATCGGCGACAACGACTTGTGGATCGCCGCGACGGCGCGCGTCGGCCGCGCGATCCTGCTCACGACTGACAAGGACTTTGACCCGTTGCACGACGCGAGACTTGTCGAACGCATCTGCTTCGACCGGAAACCGAATGCCTCCTGACACCTCCCAGATCGTCAACAAAGCCTGGAACTACGCCCACGTCCTGCGGGACGATGGGCTGTCGTACATGGCGTACACGGAGCAGATCACGTTCCTGCTCTTCTTGAAGATGGCCGACGAGATGACGCGGCCGCCGTACAACCGGCCGCCGATCGTCCCGGCGAAGTGGTCGTGGGAGTCGCTGCTCAAGCTCGATGGCGCGGAGCTGGAGACGCACTACCGGCTCGTGCTGGAGACGCTGGGGAACAAGCCGGGGATGTTGGGGGAAATCTTCAAGAAGGCCCGGATGGAGATCCAGAACCCGGCCACGCTCAAGCGGCTGATCGTGGACCTGATCGGGGCCGAGCAGTGGACGAAGATGGACTCGGACATCAAGGGGGACATTTATGAGGGGCTGCTGGCCCGCTCGGCCGCGGAGAGCCCCAAGGGCGCGGGGCAGTATTTCACGCCGCGGGAGCTGATCAAGGCGATCGTGGATGTCATGCGGCCGGGGCCGGACGACACGGTGTGCGACCCGGCCGCGGGCACGGGCGGGTTCCTGCTGGCGGCCCACAAGTACGTGGTGGACCACCACGGCAAGGATCTGGACCCGGATCAGAAGAAGCACCTGAAGAAGAACTTCGTGCACGCCTGGGAACTGGTCGCGGCGACGGCGCGGCTGTGCATCATGAACCTGTACCTGCACGGGATCGATGCGGACCCCTGCCCGGTGAAGAGCGGCGTGGACTCTTTGGCCAGCGACCCCGGCGAGCGGTTCAGCATGATCCTGACCAACCCGCCCTTCGGCAAGAAAAGCAGCATCTCAATCGTCGGCGAGGACGGCGACCTGGAGAAGGAAGAGCACTCCTACGAGCGGCAGGACTTCTGGACGACCACGAAGAACAAACAGCTCAACTTCGTGCAGCACGTCAAGACGCTGCTGAAGGTGAACGGCCGCGCGGCGGTGGTGGTGCCGGACAACGTGCTCTTCGAGGGCGGCGCGGGGGAGACGGTGCGGCGGAACCTGCTGCGCCAGTTCGACGTGCACACGTTGCTGCGCCTGCCCACGGGCATCTTCTACGCGCAGGGCGTCAAGGCGAACGTGCTGTTCTTCGACGCCAAGCCGGCCCAGGAAGCGCCGTGGACGAAGAAGCTGTGGGTCTACGACCTGCGGACAAACATGCACTTCACCCAGAAGGAGCGGCCGCTGAAGCGGGCGGATCTGGACGAGTTCGTGGCGTGCTACAAGCCGGATGGGCGGCACACGCGGAAGGCGACGTGGGCGGAGGCCGAGGGGGGCGGCGGCAAGGGGGCCAAGGGCGCCGGCCCCGAAGGTCGCTGGCGTGCGTTCGAGTACGAAGAGCTGATGAAGCGTGACAAGGCGAACCTGGACATCTTCTGGCTCAAGGACAAGTCGCTGGCGGATGGGGATGATCTGCCGGAGCCCGATGTGCTGGCGCAGGAGATCGCGGATGATCTTCAGACGGCGCTGGATCAGTTTGGGGCGATTGCGGGGGAGTTGAAGAAGTGACCGGCGGCACCGTTGGTGCGATCGCTCCGGGCCGGTACACTCGGTCGTATGGTCCGACTCGATGCATACAGGGAAGTGATCATCGCCTATCGCAAGTGGCTCGAAGCGCAGCGCCCGAGCGCCTGCAAGAGATTCCTCTCTCGGCTGGAGAGCCCGAGTTCGATTCACGTCGAAGGAGCAGTGGGCGAGGCGGCTGCTTGGAACTGGCTGGACCCGCGATGTGACAGTATTGAACTGAACGAGTCCGACGCTCATGGGGGAGCCGATTTTCGATGCGTTGGCAACGGTGCGTCGTTTCTCGTAGAGGTCACCACAATCACCATTCCGACCGCCTCAGACCGAACAGGACTCTCCCACTCCAGCAAACACACCGGACCGAAGTATTACGGCACTGCCACGGCGGCGATCAAACAGGAAATTGTCAGCAAAGCAAAGCAAGTCTCGGGACACACGGTACCTGTCTTGGTATTTGTCACGACGCTCCACTGGGAGGTGAGCGCGATCGGCTTGCAAACTCACCACCTTGAAGAACTCCTCATCGGGTCAAGCGTGATCACGTCCACGATCAATCGTCTGACCGGCGATTCCGTCGGTCCGATCAGAAACGAGGCCACGTTTGATCACTCGCTCTTTTTTGCCACGCGCACCAATCTCCCTTTGCGTCGCCATATTTCTGGCGTCCTAGTCGGTGGCTTTGGACTTCGACCGCCCGAGTGCGTCGTTCGCGGGGTACTCCATCCGGACCCTGCGCGTCCATTTGATCCGAGAGGCTTGACCGATGCATGCTTCGGGAGCATCCGCCCATGGCCCTTGACCAAGCAATCGCGAGTCGTCTGGCGCAAGAGTAATGGCGATGGGTGCGATGATGCCACGGAGCAAGAGGAGCGAATCGAAAAAGCAAGGCGCAACCTACACGCAGCCGGGCTGTGGGATGAGATTCACCGCGAACTACGCAGACGGAATGATCGCTGATGCGACGGGGTTCCAATGTCGCGCCCGAACCGTCTCCACCACCGCCCAAGGGGCAATGTGGTCCAGGTATCTGGCCGTTGTGCTGATGTCCGTGTGCCCGAGTTGCTTGGAGATCACCCCAATGTCCACCCCCTCCTCGCGGAGTTCGGCCGCGTGAGTGTGGCGCAGGCCGTGGGCGTGCACGCGCTTGGCGATGCCGGCGCGGCGGGCCAGGGCGGGGAGCATGCGGCGGATGTACCCGGTGGTGAGGGGCTGGCCCCAGGCCGAGCAGAACAGGGGATGGACGCCGTTGAAGCCCATGCGGGCGCGGCGTTCCAGCCACGGGGTGAGCATCGCCAGCCCGCCCGCGTCGATGCCGACGGTGCGGGACTTGCCGCCCTTGCCCCGCAGCACCCGTATAGATGATCGCTCCGGGTCCACGTCCTTGGGGTAGAGCGCCAGCGCCTCGGCGATGCGCAGGCCGGATCGGTACAGCACGGCGATGAGGGCGCGGGTGCGGACCTGGGTGTACGAGTCCCCGGCGGCGGCGATGAGGGCGGCGACCTCGTCGGGGGAGAGGACCTCCGGCGGGAGTCGGCGGCGGGGCTTGGGGCGGCGGCTGGGACTGGTCATCGGCGGGGCCTCCTGCCCCCGCCCCCCGGCGAGATCGCATGGGCCGCTACGTTCCGCGGCCAAAGCGTTGCGCTAATTGATTGAGGTACCCCCTTCTGGCGCTGGCGGCAAGGCCGTTCTTGCCGAACGGGGACAGAACTCGGACTGTCCCTGTCGAGATGCGGTTGCGTCCATCGCTTCCACGTGCGCCGTGATCGTGAAACCGCGCTGCGTGCGGCGCGACAAACCGCCATCTCGAACTCCCTCCGCCGAGCCCGCCCGCGTACGTTTTCCCGAAAGGACTTTCCCATGAACTTGAAGGCCATCGGTCTCTGCGTGCTCGCTACATTGCTCGTGGGCTGCGGGAGCGACCAAGCGGCAAGCGAGCCGGTTCGCACTCCGGTCTTTGGCCCGCGGCCCGCGCCCGACCGGATCGCGGATTCCTTTCCAGCAGCGGCGGACACCTGCGACGATGACGTGTGTAAACCGGCGCTCACCACCACGCCGCTTCCACCGTTGCCCGACCCGCTGGTTTATGTAGGCCAAGGGCACTGCTCGAAGTGCAATCCCCCCGCGCCGGCCCCGCCGACCGACCAGAACGCCTGGAGGACCGAGCCTGCCGCAACGGGCGTCGTGCAAATGAAGGCGTTGTATCAGCGCCCGTGGAAAGCACCGCCGGACGGCTTCGTCATCCTCAGGGAGTCAATCTGCCTGCACATGCCCCCGGAGACCCGCAAGAACGGATGGCTCTTGCAGAAAGTCTCCGAGCTCCCCGTGACCACCATGACCGTGTGCGAGGAGTCGCCCATCCCGACCGGCTGGTATGAGGTCGAGAAGACCTACACCCAGGATTGCGAGGACAAAGGAACGCATCGCGACCCGGAGACGGGGCAGCAGGTTTCCAACAACAACGCCAAGAAGATCCGCAAGATCGAGTAGGCCAGCAAGGCGATCACCCAGGCGGCGATCTCGCCAAGCACCTTAGCTTTGCGTGCTGCCGCGAAGCCCGGTTCACTTCGCCGTGTACTGCCCTCGCGCGACCCGCTTGAACTTCCCGCTGTTGATGAGCGTCTGGTTCACGATGGTGCGGAACGATGGGGACGTGGTCTTGTAGCCGAAGTCCTGCACCGCCTGCGACACCTCGGTCACCGACATGGTCTTGCCGTCGAGCACCTTGGCCAGCGCGTCCACCAGGTTCATGTCGTTCTTGGGGCGGCGGCGGATCGCCAGGCCGCCGGCGCGGGCCGACCCGCCGTGCTCGGCGATCGTCGCGTCCAGGCTCCGTACCTTGGCCATGATCCGCTCGCGCTTGCGGAGCAGCGCGCCCACGCGGCGCTCGCGCTTGGCCAGTTCCTTCCGCAGATCCGACACCGAGAGTCCGCCCAGCCCGCGCCCGGCGCGGGGGGCCTTGGTTCCACTTGTGTTGCCTCTTTTGGACATACATATCTCCTTCGCCTCATCGTCATGGGTGGGGCGTAGCGAACGGTAGGCCCCGGCGGGAGCGGCGTGGACATGCATACACCGGTAGTTATGTGACGCGACGCCCATGAAGGTGATTCCGATGTACCTGCTTTGCACTTGCGTTGAGCCACACTGTCTGTTAGGCTCGGTGCGCCGCGCTCAAAGAGATATCGGCGGGGACCACGATTGTCCCGCGCCGGATCTTTTCGCTTCACATCAAGCCCAGCCCTTCCGCGGCCGATGCTGGGCCTTCAGCGCTCTCTCCTGAGCGAGTGTTTCGCATCCCGTCCCCGTGACCGACGGGAAGCATGTTGCGGCCGATCCTGCCATCGGGATCGGTCGTGGCGTTTTTGGATCGTTCGATTTCGCAGGGTCGGGGCCAGCGTGGGCGGTTGGGCGGTTGGGGCGGTTGGTTCCCCCAACTCTCGCACCGGCTGCGACGCGGGCCAACGTTGGGCGACGGGCGTGAACGTGGCGGGGGTGGGCGGGCCGTGCGCTGCGGTGCGCTCGCCCGCGTGGGCAGGACATCCCCTGCGTGACCCCATCCACATGAGGATGGGGAACATCGCCGCCTCTGGAAAACAAGGCATTCCCTTGATCTGCCGGACATCCCGCCAAGTCCGCGCCGACGCCTTGCAAGCGGGGCACCGGCATGGCTTCATGTCGTCAACGCGGGCGAGAACCCCGCGAAGGAGCACGCCAATGTTCATCAAGACCGTCGTCATCGAGGGGATCGACCAGGAGGTTCGGATCAGCCGCACGCAGCGCGGGGCCGAGGCCACCATCCAGCAGCGCACCCGCCACGCGGGCGTGCAGGACATCTGCATCGCCCACATCGCCCGCGATGATGACGACGCGCGCCGCTTCGCCCAGGCCGTCGAGGTCGCCAAGGTGGTCTGCGGCACCGACAAGCGCGGCAACGCCAACGCCACCAACTCGATGATCCACGACGTGCTCCGCGAGATGGAGCGGGTCGCGGGCTGCTGAACCACCACTGCACCACCCCCTAACCACGAAGGAGAACACGACCATGCCCGCCAAGAACACCCCCGCGAACGCGACCGACGCCCTGAACGCTCTGCTCGATGCCGCCGAGATGATGCTCTCGGCCCGCGCCGACGACATGCTCACCGACGAGGAGTGGGACGGGCTGGCGACCGCCGTCGCCAAGGGGCGGCAGGTTCTCCCCCGCATCCCCACCGAGCCGGATGAGATGCTCGCCACGCTCAAGGTCGCCAAGACCGACCGCCGGTACGCGGGCACCGGGACCTGGGCCACGGGCACCATCGCCGGCCACGACTTCTGCGCCCTGGTCTTCCCCGTCCACGCCCTCAACCGCGACTGGGAACTCGGCGACAGCCGCATCTCCAAGTTGAGCCTCACCGAGCAGGGCCGCAGCACCCGCGTGGCGGCCTTCGACCGGGGCTGGGACCTCCGCCCCACCACCGACATCGCCAAGCGCATCGTGGACCTGCTCTCCGCCGGACTGGCCGAGACGGTCTTCGGCAAGTAACCCCCAACCCCCCCCCCCCCCCCCCCCCCCCCCCCCCCCCCCCCCCCCCCCCCACACCCCCCCCCCCCCACCCCCCCCCCCCAC
>CALMPG010000057.1 GCA_937871915.1 uncultured Phycisphaerales bacterium | reverse complement strand
GCTGGGCTCAATGTCGGGCGGCGCGAACTGATCGACCCGGACGGCCTCACCGTGCCGTTGAGCACCGCCGAGTTCCGGCTGCTGATTGTCATTGATGAAACGGAAGCGGATGTAGCGCGCCTCCACATTCAGCGTCGCGCTCGGCACGTTCCCGCTCGTCCGGTTCAGGTCCTGCATCACATACACCATCCCCTGGAGCCCGTCCGACGACCCCACGCCGATCAGCCTCTTCCCCGTCCCGCCGAACGACACCCGCCCCGCCAGCGGCAGCGCGCGATAGTTCCCCGCGTCGAACCCGACGCCCCAGTCGCTCGCGAACGCCGCCACCGTCCCCTGGATCCCACGCATCTGCGCCGGCAGCGGCGCGGGCAGATACCCCGTCGTCCCCGGACCGATGTTGTCCGGCAACAGGTCCCGCATCTCCTGCCCCGCCAGCCGGTTCCCCGACCCCGCCATCCCCATCGCGATCTGCGTCCACGTCGTCGTCCGGTACAGGTCCACGTCGTTCTGCACCGTCCACGGCTTCGCCGGGTTCGGGTTCGGCGACACCCCCGTGTAGTACACCCGGTTCGTGTCCCACAGCCACTTCACCAGACCCCACTCCCCGTTGAACAGCGCCCGGTTGTCCCGCGTGTTGGTCATCCAATACCCCGCCAGCGCGGCATAGTCGCTCACCGGCCGAACGCTCTTGTCCGCGTCCGGGCTGTTCACCGGCTCCGCCGTCGTGCTCGTGTACAGGTGCGGCGCGAGAATGTCCAGGTTGTCCCCCAGGAACAGCGCCCGCGCCGCCGGCCCGCGCGGCACCAGCCCGTCGGTCGTTGACACCACCAGCATGTTCGGCGCATACGCCTTGACCGCCGCCGCCTCGCGCAGGATGTACTTCGACCGGTCCCGCATCTCCTGCGTCCGGCTCGGGTCCCCGTTGCCGCGCGGGTTGAGCGTCCACGACCAGTTGTCCCACTCGTTGGGCAGCTGGATCCCGATCACGCTCGCCGCGTCCGGGCTCGAGTTCACCCAGTCGATGATCGTCTTCATCCGGTTCACGACCATGTTCATCACGCCGTTGCTCTGGAAGAAATCGTCGATCGTCGAGATCGGCCCCCCGTTGGCCGTCGAGAACGCCGTCATATCGAAGTACGCCCGATAGTTGAACGTGTCGAACGGCTTGAGCATCAGCCGGATCCCGTTCCGCGACGCCTCGCCCATGAGCGTCAGCAGCCACTGCCGCATGTCGTCGTTGTACACCCCCGGACGCGACTCGATCCAGTACGACCCCCGCACCCCCGGCAGCGCCCCGGGCGCCGCCGTCGCCAGCCACTCCATCGTCACCCTCAGCGTGTTCACCCCGCTGTCGGCCAGCGCCGCGAAGTACCCGCCCACGCCCCCCTCGCCCCCCGGCGTCTGCGTGTAGTTCACGTACGTCCCCGCGTTCGCGTTCCACCCGTCCCCCGGGTACGCGTTCCGCACGTACAGGTTGTTCGGGATGATCGAGCTCGCCACCATCGTGAACGCCTCGCCCAGCCCCTCCGTCACCAGCCCCCCGCCCGCCGGCGAGGGCATCAGCCGCTGCCCCCCCGTCGGGTCCTGCAACTCCGTCTGCGTCGTGAACGACACCTGCTGGATGTCGCTCATCCGCCCCGCCGTGTCCACCGTCCGGATCGCCACGTAGTACTGCGTCCCCGGCTCGAGCTGCCCGATCCGCACCGCGTCCTTGATCCCGCGCGGGTGCGGCGTGAACGTGTTCACAACCTCCGTCCCCGTGTCCCAGTCCCCCTCATCCGCAAACGGCGTCTCCGACCACCGGATCGCGTACTGGTACACCCCGCCCCGCTTGGCCGGCCCCAGCACGAAGCAGTTCTGCCCCGCCGCCGGCGCGATGAACCTCAGCCGCGCGCTGTACCCGTCCACCCCGTCCACGCCCAGCTGGATCACCGGATTCGGCCTGTCGTTCGCCCTCGGATCCGTGAACACCAGCCACGCATACCCCACCGGCCCCTGCATCCCCGGCATCGACACGTTGAAGCTGCTGGGCACCCCGTCGATCTGATCGTCGAGCGTGCGCGGCCCGAACCGCATGCTCGGGTCGGCGCTCTGCGAATAGTCCGTCGCATTCCGCGCCCCGCCGGTGTCGTCGAGCAACACCGAGAAGTTCATCGTGATCGACTGCCCGTTCACCGGCATCCCGCCCATGTTGATGCTCGCCCACGGCAGGAACACCTCCGTCGTCCACCCCTCGTCCAGGTCGCTGTTGTTGTTCACCGTCCCGTGGTACACCGTCTTCCATGTCATCCCCGCCGACAGCGCCCCCCACGGATTCACGTGCACCCCGTACAGGTCCCCGTCGATCCCCGTCGGGTTGTTCCCGCGGATGTAGTTGTACCGCGTCACCGCCCCGCCACCGCTCGTCGGCCCGTTGGGCGCCCCGATGTTGAACGACAGCGCACGCCCCGCCGGCGTCATGTACTGCTTGCGCGTGTTCGACGCATCAAAGTACAGCGCCATCGAGTCGTCGTTGAACCAGTCGTACGACGACCCGCTCCCGTTCCCCCCCCCGTCGGCCCACAGGTACTGGTCCTTCACGTCCAGCCCGATGTACAGCCCCAGCTCCGTGTACTTCACCCGCATCGTCACCGACGAGTCCACCCGGTTCCCCTGCGTCCGAACCACCGGCACCGAGTCCGCCCACTCCCCCGCGTCCATCACCCCGTCCACCGCCACCGCCCCGTAGTTGGCAAACCACGTCGGATGCACCACCGACACCGGGTCCGCCACGAACAGCCGGCGAGCCTCCAACGTCTCCAGGTCCGAGAACCCATCGGCCCCACCCCGACCCGCCCGCCGAGCGACCGCCGCGCACCCCCCACGCCCCACGCCCGATCGGCGGCCCCTCGTGTGCATTCCGGCCCCGATTGTGGTGAGTTCACGGGCAGTCATCGGTGTTGGGCTCCCGCCCCGCAATCGGGGCTCCATATGGCAATCACCCTAAACAGGTGGTTTTGCACATCGGCCCAAACACCGCACAACTCCAGTCCCGGCCCTGATTCACCAAAAAGGGATAACCCTGTCACAATTATGGGGGACTTAGCGACACTCGCAAAAAAACCGTTGACAAGTGCAACTCTTCCGGCAAACTAGAGCCAAGCGTCCCATTGTGCGCACTCGCGCCCAAGCACCGCCCGTTTTTGCACGATTGTGACAGTTCCGTTCTCGGACACGCAGATTCGCAGATTCCCGGGAATGTCTCCCGGTCTAAAAAGTTTCGCAGGTCGGCGCCGACGGAGTGTGATCCGCTCGTGCTCCGAGTCATTCGGGTTCCCTCTAACGAGGAAGAAAGGTGGTTCGTATGGGTCTTCTGTCTAAGACAAGGACGTGGGCAGCCGCGCTGGCCACGGCCGCGGCGATGTGTTGTGGAACTTCGGCCCTCGCCCAGGGTCCCGTTGTCTCACCAAATGATCTCTGCGCCGGCGCCGTCACGTTGTCGGTCAACACACCCGCCACCGGACGCAGCACCGAGGCGCTCGGGTTCTACGACGGCCCCGCCGCCCCCTGCCAGCCCACCTCAAACTTCCGTGGTGTGTGGTTCAAGTTCTCGCCTAGCGCCACCGGTCGCTACCAGATCAACGCCTCCGGCAGCCGCTTTGACTCCGTGGTCACGGTGTATTCCGCCGTTGACTGCACCGGCAACGACGATGCGCTGTTCGTCGTGACGCCCGGCGGATGCGCCGACGATCAGGGCGGTGCCGCCCCGGGCCCCGCGACCACCGGCGGATCCACTCTTGCTACTCGATTGTCCAACCTCCTGCTCACCACCGGCACCACCTACTACATCCGCCTCTCCGGCTTCAGCGCCAGCGGCATGTACCAGGTCGGCGTCTACGACTATTCCTGCATCGGCGCTTGCTGCTCCACCGCCGGCATCTGCTCACTGACGATGCCCGAGAGCTGCGCGACCGGTTCCGGCGCGTACTTCTTCGGCTCCGGCTCCACCTGCACCGTGAACCCCTGCGTTGGCGCGTGCTGCGACAACACCTCGGGGGCCTGCACGATCACCCTCCCCACCACCGCGGCCTGTGCCACGGCCTCCAACACGTGGCAGGGCTATGGCTCCGTCTGCACCGCAGGGTCTTGCGTTCAGGGTGCCTGCTGCACCTCCGGCGCGGTGTGCACGCTCACCACGTTCGCCCAGTGCACTTCCACCTCCTCCTGGCAGTCGGGCGTCACCTGCGGCACCGCCAACGCCGCATGCTACCCCTTGGGAGCGTGCTGCCTGACGACCTCGCCCTTCACCTGCACCCTGCTCAGCTCCGGTGCCGCCTGCGCCAGCGGCTCCTTCGCCGGCTTTGGCACCACCTGCCCGTCGGGCAACATCTGCGCGACTGGCGTCTGCTGCTCGAGCTCCTTTGGCTGCACCGTCACGGTCGCCTCCGCGTGCACCGGATCGAGCAAGTGGCTGCCCGGTTTCACCAGCTGCACCACCAACCCCTGCTCGTCCGCCTGCTGCACCTCGGCCGGCGTCTGCACCATCACGACCGGCGCCGCCTGCCCCACCGGCACCTCCAAGTACGGCACCGGTTCCACCTGCTCCCCCAACCCCTGCGTTGTGGGTGCCTGCTGCTCCACCGCCGGCGTCTGCACGCTCACCATTGATCTGCTCTGCGAAAGCTCGTCCAGCTACGTGACCAGCGCCATCGGCCCCGCCCTCTACTTCATCGCCGGCGGCACCTGCACCCCCAATCCCTGCACCGGCGCCTGCTGCGACAACTCGACTCTCGCCTGCTCCATCCAGGTGGTCGGCACCGCCGGATGCGTCAACCAGGGTCTCTTCTCGACCTGTGCGTGTGCTCCCTGTGCCAGCCTCGGCCAGTGCTGCTCCACCACGGCGAGCTGCACCGTGACGACCGCCTCCGGCTGCGTTTCTCCCAGCACCTGGACCGCCGGCACCACCTGCGCCACCCTCTGCCCCGGCGCCGGCCAGTGCTGCACCTCCAGCCTCACCTGCACCGTCACCCTCTCGACGGCCTGCACCGCCTCCACCAGCCAGTGGACCGCCGGCACATCCTGCTCCGTCCCCTGCGTCAACAACGGCAACTGCTGCAACGCCACCACCTTCGCCTGCACGCTCACCGTCGCCAACAACTGCCTCTCCCCCAACACCTTCACCGTCGGCGGCTCCTGCTCCCCCAACCTCTGCTCCGGAGCCTGCTGCACCGGCACCACGTGCTCGATCGTGGGAAGCATGACCGACTGTCAGAACGCCGGCGGAACCTGGCAGGGTGCCGGCACCAACTGCGGCGGAACCTACGCCGCCCCCATCCAGGGCACCACCGCCATGGAGGACATCTCCGCCACCGGCACCGCCATCACCGTCACCGGCACCCTCGACCAGGGCTACATGCCCAACGTCCCCATCGGCTTCACCTTCGGCTACTTCAATCAGCCCTACACCACCCTCGCCATCGGAACCAACGGCATCCTCGCCCTCGCCTCCGGCGCAACGCCCACCAACGACACCGGCACCATCCCCAGCGCCACCTCCCCCAACGGCGTCATCGCCACCTTCTGGGCCGACCAGAACGCTTCGAGCGCCAACCAGATCCGCTACCAGACGCTCGGCACGGCCCCGAACCGTCGCTTCATCACGCAGTGGACCGCCGTTCCCTTCTTCTCCGGCGGCGGCGCTCTGACCTACCAGGTCATCCTCTACGAGTCCCCCGTCGGCGCGATCTCCATGCGCTACGGAACCATGAACCTCGGCACCAACTCCGGCACCCGCACCGTCGGCGTCGAGAACGCGACCGGCCTCATCGGCACGAGCGTGGCCTCCACCGTCGTCACCCCGGGCAACGTCTCTCTCCTCTGGATCGCGTCCGACAACTCCTGCAACCCGCCCGCCTCCGGCGCGTGCTGCACCGGCAGCTCCTGCTCCTCCGCCACGGCCGGCGCGTGCCTCACCTCCGGCGGCTCCTACCAGGGCGACGGGGTGAGCTGCTCGCCCAACCCCTGCATCACCGGCGCCTGCTGCACCACCGCGCTGACCTGCTCCAACGCCATCCAGTCCGTCTGCCTCTCCGGTAGCGGCAACATCTACGGCGGCGACAACACCACCTGCGGCACCTATACCTGCCCCACCGACGGCGCCTGCTGCGCCGATGACGGCACCTGCGCCCTCACCGCCCCCGCGGCCTGCGCATCCCCCAGCATCTTCCTCGGCCTCAGTTCCACGTGCTCTTCCTGCGTCACCAGCACCATCGCCTGCTGCAACGACACCACCGCCGCGTGCATCTTCGCCCTCGCGACAACCTGCCCCTCCGGCAGCCACTCCACCGGCCCCGGCAGCGTCTGCACTCCCAACACCTGCTCGGCCACCGCCTACTGCTCCGACACGGCCACCAGCACCAGCTTCGAGAAGATCAGCAACGTCACGATCGAGTCGCTCAACTACACCGACACCGTCACCACCGCGGGCTACATCGACCTCACCGCCCAGACCCCCCCGACCCTGCTCGTGGGCGTCGGCTCCCCCATCACCGTCACGATCCGCAACTGCTACTCGAGCGATCAGTGCACGGTCTACATCGACTGGAACCACAACCTCGGCCTCCTCGACATGGACGAGACCTTCTCGCTCACCCACAACGGTTGCACGGCCTCGAACTTCACCGGCACCATCACCCCGCCCGCGGGCGCCCTCACCGGCACCACCCGCATGCGCGTGGTCATGGGCGACGGCACCTCCCCCGCCTGCGGCTCCTACACCTTCGGCCAGGTCTGGGACTTCACCGTCAACGTGGCCGTGCCCGCTGTCGGCGCCTGCTGTGGCACCGACGGCTCCTGCTCCGTCCAACTCCCCACCAACTGCGCCAGCCCGAGCCTCTATCTCGGCGCCAGCACCTCCTGCTCGGGCGCGAACTGCCCGTCCGGCGCGGCCACGGCCTGCTGCGACACCACTACCGCGGCCTGCACCTTCATCCTCAGCACCGCCTCCTGCCCCAGCGGCACCGTCGCCTCGGGCTCGCTCTGCTCCCCCAACTCCTGCCCCACCGCCGGCGCCTGCTGTGCCAACGACGGCACCTGCTCCCAGACCGACGCCGCCAGCTGCACGGCGCCCTCCCTCTTCCAGGGCCTCGGCACCACCTGCAACCCCGGCTGCCCCGTCGCGGTCACCGCCTGCTGCAACGCCGTCAGCGGCGCCTGCTCCTTCGTCAACGGCGCGACCTGCCCCTTCGGCACCGCCACGGGCAGCACCTGCTCCCCCAACCCCTGCGTGGGACTCCCCGGCATCACCCACAACTTCGACGCCTCCGGCTCCCTCCCGGCCTGCTTCCAGACCAGCTCTACCGGCCTCGGTGCGATCTGGGCGGTCGATACCGCCGTCTCCAACTCGCCCCTGAACTCCGTCGCGACCAACGACGTGGGCAGTGTCTCCTCCCAGTTCCTCACCCTGCCCACCTACACGGCCCTCGGCACGGTCACCCTCGACTACTGGTTCCGCTTCAACACCGAGGCCGGCTTCGACGGCTGGGTCGTCGAGGCCTCCATCAACGGCGGAGCCTTCACCAACATCGGCGCCGCCGCCTTCGCGTTCAACGGCTACAACGACACCATCAGCACCGGCTTCAGCAGCCCCATCGGCGGCCAGGATGCCTACAGCGGCGAGACCATCGACTTCGCCCTCGGCACCCAGTGGTTCGAGGCCCAGGCCGACATCCCCGGCGTCAACGCCGGAGACACCGTCACCATCCGCTTCCAGATGGCCAGCGACTCCAGCGTCGGCGTCACCGGCGGCGGCGTCTGGCTCGACGACATCACCGTGGCCAACGTCGCCGCCAACGGCTCCTGCTGCGATATCGCCGGCGCCTGCACCTACACCACGCAGGCCGCCTGCACCGGCCCCTCCACCTGGTCCGCCGCCTGCACCTGCTCCCCCAACCCCTGCCCGCAGCCCCCGTCGGGCGTCTGCTGCCGCGGCGCTACCTGCTCCACCGCCTACACCAGCGCCGCCGCCTGCGCCGCCGCCTACACGACGACCACCTCCGCGGTGACCAGTTTCGTGAGCAACGCAACCGCCTGCAACGCTTCCGGCGTCACCACCACCCCCTGCTGCTACGCCAACTACAACCACAACGCCACCCTCGAGGTCGGTGACATCTTCGACTTCCTCAACGACTGGTTCGCCGGCAACAAGGCGGCCCTCGTCGGCGGCGACGGCGACACCGGCGCCCTCCAGGTCCAGAACATCTTCGACTTCCTCAACGCCTGGTTCGCCGGCGGCTGCATCTAAGCCCCGCCCGCAAGGGTCCCCGCATCTCACCGAGTCCCCCAGCCCCCGCCCCTCGGCGGGGGCTTTTTATTTTCCCCTCCCCTCATCCCGCAAAAACCCCGCCGTTTTCCCCCGTTTTCCTCCCGAACGCCCAAACTTCTGATACAATGAAAGTGCCCGGTTGCGCCCCGTGCCGCGAGCCCCGCTCTCCGGAGCAGCCCGCGCGGCCCGTGGCGTCCGGATTCCCGATCGCTCCGACATTCTCTGAGGAAAGGTGGTAGGTATGCAGTCCATGAATCGCGTGGGGTGTTGTCTCCGATCCGCGGCGTTCGCCGCGCTCGGTCTCCTGGCCGGCCTCGGCATGGCCCAGTCCGCCCAGGCCCAGTGCCAGAACTACACCGTCGCTCCCGGCAGCGCAACGTTCATCGCCGGCGCCACCACCGACATCGGCAACAACTGCGACGACTGCTCCACGCTCGTCAACCTCCCCTTCCCCGTCTCCTTCTACGGCACCGTGTACAACTCCTGCAACGCCGGCTCCAACGGCTGGATCGACTTCACCACCCCCCACGCGGGCGGCTTCTACACCAACGTCGCCCTCCCCACCACCGTCGCCAACGGCAACTTCGGCCCCGCCATCCTCGCCTTCTGGGACGACGGCTACACCAGCGGCGCCGCCGCCGGCCAGGGCATCTTCACCATGGAGGTCGGCAGCGCTCCCAACCGCCAGTTCGTCATCGAGTGGCGAGCCAACTTCTGCTGCAGCACCGCCGCCCCCATCAACAACTACCAGGTCATCTTCACCGAGGGCTCCAACGACTTCGACATCGTCTACGGCAGCACGATGGCCGACCGCGGCAGCGCCACCGTCGGCGCCCAGCAGGCCCCCGGCGGCCAGTTCTTCGTCCAGTACACCTACAACACCGCCGGCGTGATCACCCCCGGCCTCTCCCTCCACTTCACCTGCGTCGCCCCGCCCCCGACCTCCGGCGCCTGCTGCACCGCCGCGGGCGCCTGCACCATCGCCGATGACTCCGGCGTCTGCACCGGCGCCGGCAGTTTCTTCTTCGGCATCGGCACCTCCTGCACCGCCACCACCTGCCCCATCGGCGCCTGCTGCAACGGCGCCACCTGCTCGACGGGCATCTCCAACGCCTGCACCGCCGGCGGCGGAACCTTCTTCGCCGCCGGCTCCTGCTCCGGCGCCTTCCCCGCCCCCGCCCAGGCCGCCGCGCCCATCGAGGACATCTCCTCCTTCGGCCCCAACCCCGGCACCGCCTACGTCCCCGGCGGCAACGGCGGCACCGCCAGCCTCGACGACGGCACCAACCTCGGCGTCCCCATCGGCTTCAACTTCAACTTCTTCGGCACCGCCCAGTCCACCGTCAACATCTGCACCAACGGCTTCGCCTACTTCGGCGCCGGCAACTCCACCGTCTACGCGCCCCCGGCCATCCCCAACGCCGCCGCCCCCAACAACGTCCTCGCCCCCTTCTGGGTTGACATGATCCTCGGCAGCGCCGACCAGATCACCTACGCCACCAAGGGCGTCGCCCCGTACCAGCGCTTCATCATCCAGTGGAACAACGCCGCCCGCTACAACGCCGGCGCCCAGACCGGTTCCAACACCTTCCAGATCATCCTCTACGAGTCCGCCGACGCCGTCGAGTACCGCTACGGCGCCCTCGACCCCGGCGTGGCCGTCGCCGTCCCCCAGGTCGGCGTCGAGAGCCCCGACGGAACCACCGGCACCTCCGTGCCCGCCGCCAACCTCGGCTCCGGCAACGCCTCGCTCTTCTGGACCGCGGCCGCCAACCCCTGCTCCGGCGCCCTCCCCACCGGCTCGTGCTGCCTCAACGGCTGCCAGCAACTCACCTACGCCGCGTGTCTCGCCGGCGGCGGCGCCTTCAACGGCAACGGCACCACCTGCACCTCCGCCCCCTGCACCAGCGGCGCCTGCTGCGGCATCGCCGGCGGCTGCACCCTCCAGGTCGCCCCCATCTGCACCGGCGCCAGCGGCGTCTACCAGGGCAACGGCACCGTCTGCGGCGCGATCCCCTGCCCCCCCGGCGGCTCCTGCTGCACCGGCGCCGCCTGCACCATCGCCTTCCAGGCCAACTGCTCCGGCACCTTCACGGCCAACGGCTCGTGCACCCCCAACAACTGCGGCGGCTCCTGCTGCGACGCGGGCGGCCTGTGCACCCTCGCCACCTCCGCCGGCGCCTGCTCGGGCACCTTCGGCGGCCTCGGCTCCACCTGCTCCCCGAGCCCATGCCCCGGCCAGACCTGCGAGTTCCCCATCCCCCTCACCCTCAACGTCTCCGTCGGCGGTGATCTCGCGGCCTCCATCACCAACTCCACCATCACCTGCTCCTCCGGCGTCAAGGGCCTCTGGTACTCCTTCACCGCCCCCGCCGACGGCGCGTACAACATCAACTCCACCCTCACCGGCGGCGCGG
>CALMPG010000056.1 GCA_937871915.1 uncultured Phycisphaerales bacterium | reverse complement strand
CCTTATGCCGCGGCCGGAAGCCCCGCCCCGGAAAGCCCAGCCGCCTGGCGGGCCGCGCGGGACGTGCGGGCACGGGCGATCGCGGCGCACACCGCGACCGCCGCCGAGCACGCGGCCGCGACGGCGCGCGCCGCGACGGCCGGGCAGGCGCTGGAGGAGGCGGTCGCGCGAGTGGAGCGCGCGCGGATGCACGATCTCGCCGCGACGGTGCGGGCGGGGCTCTCGGCGCGCCGGGATGCGATCGTGGATGGGTACCTGGCGGTGCGGGTGGCGGCGGAGGGGACGGGGAGGTATCGCGAGGGAGTGGAGCGGTATCTGGCGGCGGTGGGGGAGCAAGTGCGTGTTGCGGGGCTTCAGGCGGAGGCGATGCGGAGCGCGACGAATGGTGGGGATGTGCGCCGGGCCGTGGGCGGGGTGATCGGGGATCGGGATGTTCGCGCGGCGGTGCTGGGGATCGTGGCGCGGGAGTGGGGGGAGGGCGTGGCGGCGGATGTGCGGGAGCGGATCGAGCGGGTGCGGAGCGTGGTGGAGGGGAGGTAGCACGGGCATCCTGCCCGTGCCGTGGGCGGCGGGGTGCGTCGGGATGCGTGGGGTGCGGTCGGTGCGGAGTGTTGACGGACAACGTGTGTGCGCCCGCCACGGGCGGGGATGCCCGTGGTACGCGCGGGAAAGGGGGATCAGATGATGACGGAGACGACGATCGTGGACCTTCGGGACCTGGTGATGAACGCGACGGCGGGGGAGCGCCGGGCGGAGCTGCTCGGGGCGGTGGACGATTTGCAGCGGGCGATCGCGGGGCAGGCGCTGGCGATCCGGAACCTGACGGCGGAGTTGCGGAACCGGCGGATCGGGCAGGCGGCGATGGAGGCGATCGTGCCGGCGGGGACGATGGAGGTGCTGGCGACGAGGTTGGGCGAGGCGCGCCGGACGGCGTTTTCGATGGCGGAGGCGCAGTTGGCGTGCGCGGCGCTGGTGGAGAAGGCGGCGCGGGCGGGGGATGTGGTGGAGATCGCGGGGGCGGTGGCGCGGGTGGTGCGGGTGTTTGTGTGAGCAGCCTTGCCAGGGTCTTGGTTCATCACCTGGACTGCTCGTACCAACCGTTCACCGTCGCCCCCCAATTGCCCATCGGCGCGGGCGGGAAGCGGTAGTCCGTGACATATTTCAAGGTCGGGTTCCGTAAGGAGAAAAGCCCCGAGTATTGACCATTTCGCGGTCTTTTACGCAGAACTGAAGCCTCTGTCATTTCGTACCGATATACAAAATATGCGTTGACAAACACTCCGGCCTGTTGTATATTGATGGTGCGCCAGGGATGCGGCCAGCAACAGAAACGGAGTATCCAGATGGGAAAGAGTGATGAAATCAAGCGGGGTGCGAACGTCGGCGGCGGCCCGCCCCCTGGCTTTAGGTGGAACGTGGAGTATCTGACCGTCGCGGAGGATCAGGCGCGGGCCTTCCTCACCGGCGCGCAGGTGGACCATGTGATCGAGCAGTTCCGGTCGCTGGCCGGAGAGCCGCACCCGACGCACCCGCTCACGGTGTCGGTGGATGCGGTGGCGGATTTTCACGAGCTTCGGGTCAAGGGTGGCCCGCTCGGGAAGATCAACGGCCGGTTCTTCTTCATTGTCCACGAGCGCACGATCGTGGTGCTCGGGGCGATGAAGAAGGAGTCGGACGGGGCGACGTCGCCCGCGACTAAGCGATTGATGTCGGCGCGGCGGAAGAAATATCTGAACGGCGACTATGGAGTCGCCCAAATTCCCGAAAGGGAAAAGGAGAGGAAGGGTGGGTGATGGATCGGGGTGGGTGGTGGTGGGACCGTGTGATCCGCATTCTGGTAGATGCGGAAAGGAGAATCGATGACAACTGCCGAAAGGATCAACGACGTTCGGACGTTGACCCAAGAGCAACAGAAGTGGTTGCTCGCGATCGGGATCGTGACCGATCGCATGGCGCGTCTGACGAAGGAGGACAGCGATCTGATGCTGGGCTTCTTCCAAGACTTGAACGCGGCCGAATCCGATGAGGATCGGAACGCCGCGCTGGAGGCCATGTTCGAACTCCTCGAAGGAAAGCCGGTCGGGGTCCGCAAACTGGACCTTGAGCGGGAGACCAACGACGAGGGCGGCAAACTCCAGGCGTGGAAGGAGTGGGTCAGTGCGAAGATCAGGGAAGTTCGGAACCAGAAGGGGCTCACCCAAGAGCAGCTCGCCGAAAAAACCGGCCTGCCCCAGAGCCACCTGAGCAGGATCGAGAACGCCAAGCACAGCCCGTCGAGGGTGACGCTGGAAAAAATCGCGGATGCGCTCGGCGTGCCCGTGAAGTTGTTCGATCCGACGTGTGAGGACTGAAAGGTCCAACTAGCGGAAAGGATTAGACGCTACGGCCCGGGCGACCTCGGGCCGTTGCGTTTTTGCTGCAGGCATTGGGCTGCCCACATTGGACACAACGTGCAAGATCGGCTTACGGAGGTGACGAAACGCAGCCGACGGGAAGGTCGCGGTCGCAACGGCGCGGGTGGTGCGGGTGTTTGTGTGAGGGCGCCGGGTCGGGAATCGGCGCGGGAGCAGACCCTATCATGGGTCGTGCGGCCGTAGCTCAGCTGGATAGAGCGGCGGTTTCCTAAACCGCAGGTCATTGGTTCGAATCCAATCGGTCGCGTTTTGATCGCCGCATGGGGCTAGAGGTGCGCTCTGCGGAGGCGGAGGCTGTTGAGGACAACGCTGATGCTGCTGAAGGCCATGGCCGCGCTGGCGAAGATGGGGGAGAGGAGCCAGCCGGTGAGAGGGTAGAGGACGCCGGCGGCGATGGGGATGCCGATGAGGTTGTAGATGAAGGCCCAGAAGAGGTTCTGGCGGATGGTGCGCATGGTGGCGCGGGAGAGGGCGATGGCGTCGGGGACGGTGCGCAGGTCGCCGCGGATGAGGGTGATGTCGGAGGCCTCGATGGCGACGTCGGTGCCGGTGCCCATGGCGAGGCCGACGTCGGCCTGGGCGAGGGCGGGGGCATCGTTGATGCCGTCGCCGACCATGCCGACGATGAGGCCCTTGGCCTGGAGGTTCCTGACGTGGTCGGCCTTGTGCTCGGGGAGGACCTCGGCGAAGACGAGGTCGGGGGCGATGCCGACGGCGCGGGCGACGGAGGCGGCGGTGAGGGCGTTGTCGCCGGTGATCATGGCGACGCGCAGGCCCATGGCCTGCATGTGCTCGATGGCGGATCTGGAATCGGGCTTGACGGTGTCGGCGACGGCGATGAGGCCGGCGGGGGCGCCGTCGAGCGCGGCGTACATGGGGGTCTTGCCGGCGGTGGGGGGGGCTTTGGGGATGGCGGCGAGGGCGGAGGGGTCGATACCGCGGTCCGAGAGGAGGGCGCGCTTGCCGACGAGGACGGCGCGACCGTCGGCGGTGGCCTCGATGCCGTGGCCGACGACGGCGGTGAAGGCGGTGGGTTCGGAAAGGGTGAGGCCCTTGGCCCGTGCGCCCTCGACGATGGCGGCGGCGAGGGGGTGCTCGCTGGAGCGCTCGGCGGAGGCGGCGAGGCGGAGGAGGTCGGATTCGTTGATGCCGGGGAGGGGGTGCACGTCGGTGAGGGCGGGCTTGCCGCGGGTAATAGTGCCGGTCTTGTCGAGCACGATGGCGGAGAGCGTGTGGGCGGTTTCGAGGGCTTCGCCGCCCTTGATGAGGATGCCGCGCTCCGCGCCGCGGCCGGTGCCGACCATGATCGCGGTGGGCGTGGCGAGGCCGAGTGCGCAGGGGCAGGCGATGATGAGGACGGAGACGGAGGTGATGAGGGACATGTTCAGGCGGGTTTCGGGCGGCGAGGCGAACCACCAGACGGCGAAGGTGATGAGGGCGATGGCGATGACGATGGGGACGAAGATGCCGCTGATGCGGTCGGCGAGGCGGGCGATGGGGGCCTTGGAGCCCTGGGCTTCCTGCACGAGGCGCACGATCTGCTGGAGGGCGGTGTCGTGGCCGACCTTGGTGGCGGAGAGGCGGAGTGCGCCGGTGGTGTTCATGGTGGCGCCGAAGACGTCGTCGCCGGGGGTTTTCTCGACGGGGACGCTCTCGCCGGTGAGCATGGACTCGTCCACGGCGGACCGGCCGGAATCGACGCGCCCGTCCACGGGGATCTTCTCGCCGGGGCGGACGAGGACGGTGTCTCCGACGACGACGCTCTCGATGGGGACGTCCTGCTCGACGCCGGCGCGCACGACGCGGGCGGTCTTGGCCTGCATGCCGATGAGGCGTTTGATGGCGGCGCCGGTCTGGCCGGTGGCGCGGGCCTCGAAGTACTTGCCCAGGAGGATGAGGACGATGATGACGGCGGCGGCCTCGTAGTAGACGGCGACCATGGGAACCCCGCCCATCACCATGTCGGAGTGCGCGGGCGCGCCGCCGACGGACGCGAAGAACCCGGGCCAGATGGTGGCGGCGAGGGAGTAGAGGTAGGCCGCGCCGGTGCCCAGGGCGACGAGGGTGTCCATGTTGGCGCTGAGGTGGCGGAGGCCCTTGAGCGCGGAGCGGAAGAACTGTCCGCCGCACCAGAAGAGGACGGGGGTGGTGAGGGCGAGCTGGAGCCAGTTGATCCAGGGGACGTTGAAGGCGGCGATGGCGCCGTGGGACATGGCGATGATGAGGACCGGGAGGGAGAGGGCCGCGCCGAAGATGGTCTTGACGAGGAGACGGCGGGACTCGGCCTCGCCGACGTTCATGTGGGCGGAGTGGTCGTCGTCGGCGGGCATGGCGGCGTGGTCGTGGCCGGCGTGGCCGATTTTGGCGCCCACCGTTTCGACGCCAGCCACCGCAGCGACCCGCGCGGCGCCTTGCAGGGGGCACCGCTGGGCGCGGGGCTGCGCCTGTTGCTGGCGCATCAGCCGCGCAGCGCGCTGGCAGCGGCGGGTGTCGGTTACGACCTGCAGTTGTCCGGCCACACCGACGGCCCGATCACGCTCGAGCACCGCGCCAACGAGGGCGTGGTGAGCCTCTCCGGCGGCGGCTCCTCGTTCTCGCTCAACTGCCTGCAGGCGCACGACTTCCCGGAGTTGCCCGCCGACGAGGGCAGCGGCCTGACGATCCCGGCCGAGCCGCTCGTCGAGGCGATCAACCGGGTGGCGCGGGCCGCCTCCCGCGACGAGACGCGCCCGGTGCTGACCGGCGTGCTGGTGCGGATCGCCCAGGACGGGCTCACGATGGTGGCCACCGACTCGTACCGCCTCGCGGTCCGCCAGGCGCCCCTCGACGACCCGCCGGCCGATGCCCGCGAAACGCGGCATCAAAGGGGGCAGGATCCATCAGGCTCGCCTTGACGAGCGAACCGAACTTCACCGCCTCGCCCCAGCCGGTGGAGAGGTCGTCGAAGGTCACCGGGGTGAAGCCC
>CALMPG010000055.1 GCA_937871915.1 uncultured Phycisphaerales bacterium | reverse complement strand
TCCGATTCCCAACGAGCCCGCGTCCTACTCGCCCCCCCCCCACCCCCCCCACCCCCAACCCCCCACCCCCCTCGGGCGCGCCCGTCGGCGCGTCCGGTCCACCCCACCCGATCCGTTCTGTGTTCACCGATCGCACGCTCTGGAGGTTCTCATATGTGCCGCAACCGTTTGTTCCTGGCCGCCTGTCTCCTCGCCGGCGCGGGCGTCGCCTCGACCGCGTCCGCGCAGCTTGTCTGGAATCCCACGTACAACGCCACGACCTCGGGCCCGACGGCCGCCAACGGCGTCAACCCGTTCCAGAACGCCAACTGGACCGACACGGGGACCGGTCTGGCGTACACGGGCACCATCGCCAGCGCGACCGCGGTGAACAAGGCGCTCACCGTCAACGGCGGATACCTGAACTTCACCACCACGACCGGCCAGCGGCTCGCCCTCGGGACCGGCTCGCTCACGGTCACCGACGGCCTGCTCCGGTTCCACGGCGCCAACGCGGCGACCGTGTACGGGTACATCTCCAACGGCGCCACCGGGTCCGACGCGGCCGGCCAGCCCGCCGTCGCCATCAGCGGCGGGCGGGTCTGGTGCACCGCCGTGCAGGACCTTGCCGTCACGCTCAGCGGCACCGGCACGCTCCGCCTGGGCGGCAGCGGCACGGCCAACGCCGTCACCACCGGCGGCGCGGCCGATCCGATCGCGTTCACCTCGACGGTGAACATCACCAGCGAGGGGGCCGCGCTGGAGTTCGCCCGCAAGGCCGCCGCGGCGGTGGTCACCGACCACGTCGGCACCAACGAGATCCTCATCGACAACGCACCCCTCGTGCAGAACACCGCCGTGTACCCGGCGGCCTGGAATGGCAACGCCGCCATCACCGAGACCGCGCTCAACCAGTACGGCACGTTCACCACGGTTCGCAAGCAGACCAACTGGGTCGGTTCCTGCGTCGCCGGCGGCGGGTGCACGATCACGTACGAGGCGTCGTGCGGCGGAACGTGGACTCAGGGCGGCTCGTGCGCCGGCTCGTGCACCGTGTCGGGCGTCTGCACGCCCGTGGCGACCTCCGCCGGGTGCGGGGGAACCTACGCCATGGGCGGCGCGTGCACGCCCGGCCTGTTCCAGCCCGCCGACGCGAGCTTCGAGGGCACGGACTGCTCCGTGGCCTATGGCAACGCGACGAGCGGCCTGACCTGCTCGACCACCGCCCCGGCGTTCAACTCGGTGGTGGCCAACTGGTTCAACGGGGACGACATCTCCACCCGGGTGATGGTGGCCGACGGGACCAGCGTCCTGGCGCCCATCAACGGCGGGGGCTCCAACTGGGGGTACGCGGCGATCCCCACCAACGGCATCCACCTGGGCGGGGTGTGGACCCGCATCGGCAACTACGACCCCGGCCACGGCGACTACACCATCGGCATGGACGTCGCCGACCGGGCCAGCACGACGTTCAACATGGTGCGTGTCCAGCTGTGGGTGGGCAACGGCACGCCGAGCAACTTCGTGGTTCCCGGCGAGATCGGGCTGACCCCGCTGGCCCCGCTGGTCAACGCCACCGCGGCCTCGATCTGGGGCGGCGAGACCACCACGGCCAAGACGGGCTCGACCACCCTCACGGTGGTTCCGACCACGCTGGGAGGCATCCCCCCGCAGGCGGGCGATGCGCTGTACCTGCTCATCTGCGACAACAACCCGGGCGCCGCGGCCCTGTTCGACAACATCGCGGTGCTGGGCTCGTGCTGCGACGTGGCCGCCGCGTGCACCATGACCGCCCAGGGCGCGTGCGCTTCGCCCTCGGCCTGGGACCAGAACGGCTCCTGCACGCCGAGCAATCCGTGCGTCGCCCCCAACGGGGAGTGCTGCGTGGGAACGTCCTGCACGGTCACCACCTCCGGCGGCTGCTCCGGCATGGGCGGCGTCTGGTCCATCGGCGGCTCGTGTAGCCCCGGCCCGTGCAACGCCCCCACGGGCAACTGCTGCGTCGCCGGCGCGTGCTCGCTCAGCGTTGAGGCCACCTGCGCCGGCGCGTGGACGCTCAACGGCTCGTGCTCGCCCAACCCCTGCGCGGCCCGGTGCTGCGCCGGCGTCGGCGGGTGCACGCTCCAGACTCAGGACGGCTGCGCCGCCGCGGGGGGCGCCTGGACCCAGTCCGGCGGCGTGTGCGACCCCAATCCCTGCCCCCAGCCGACGGCCTCCTGCTGCGACAACAACACCGGCGCGTGCACGCTGATCTACCAGGGCGCGTGCACCACCGGCTCGACCGCCGGCGTCGGCGCGGCCTGCGACGCCAACGCCTGCCCGGTCGTGCGCGTGTGCTGCAACAACACCACCGGCGTGTGCGCCCCCATGTACGGCGGTACCGCCTGCACCTCGGGCTCGACCGCGGGCGCCGGCACGGCCTGCGACGCCAACGCCTGCCCGGTCGTGCGCGTGTGCTGCAACAACACCACCGCGGCGTGCGCCCCCATGTACGGCGGGACCGTCTGCACGGGCGGCTCCACCGCCGCCGCGGGCCTGGCGTGCGAGACGAGCACCTGCGACTTCGTGCTCGGCGCCTGCTGCCAGCAGGGCGGCGTGTGCGCCGTGATGTCCTCGTCCGCGTGCGCGGCCCTCGCCCTCCCGGGCACCCACCTCGGCACCGCCGTCGCCTGCCCGGGCGGCTTGTGCTTCGGCGAGCACGAGCCCAACAGCGACAACTTCGGCGCGTTCCTGAGCAGCAGCCCGAATCTCAACCCGGCGTCGATGGGCAGCGGCGACAGCATCTCGGGCATCACCACCGGCGGCGGCTTCGACTCCGGCCTGCACGGCTACACCAACGGCCCCCTGTCCAATCCCTTCGTCGATCTGTGGCTGGTCAGCACCACCGCGGCGCCCCCGGGCATCTACCGCCACGAGATGACCATGATCCAGGGCGCCGCCGGCTACGGCATCCGCGGGCGCGGCCAGAACGCCGGCGCTCTGGCGTACGGCAACCTCGGCATCCAGGGCGCCAGCGGCACGAGCAAGCTCACCGTCTGGTACGGCTTCGGCAAGCAGGAGAGCATGATCCTCGAGCCGTTCAGCGGCAGCTCGGTTCCGTACGTCATCCAGCTCAACGACACGCCCGTGAGCCCGACGGTCGCGACGGGCTCGCTGGCCGCGGGCAACGTCACCGTCCGCGTCGTGAACAGCGGCGCCACGGCGATCGACTCCGACACGTGGCTCTACGACGGCAACTTCAACGCCCTGGTGAACGGCCCCGGGGGTCCCGGCGGGGCCGACGGCGTGTTCGCCAATACCGCGCCCGACCCCGCGGGCACCACGACAAGTTTCATCCGCAACCTGCCCGCGGGCACCTACTACCTCGCGGTCTGCCCGACCAACCTCGCCAACGATCAGCCCAACGACGCCGCGGAAGGCATCGACTCCACCGCCACCGGCGGCCCCAACTACTCGACGCTGTATTTCCCGGACGCGGTGCTCTGCACCAGGATGAACCAGACGGCGGACTACACCTGCCACGTCGAGCTGACCGACGCGTCGAGCACCACGGTCGTGTCGCCGGACCTCACCTGGACGGGGAGCGTTGCGGCATGGAACGGCCTGATCCACTTCGTCCAGTTCACCGTCGGCGGCGGGGCCTCCGGCGTCTGCTGCCGCGGGGCCACGTGCTCGACGGCCTACGCCGACGCGAC
>CALMPG010000054.1 GCA_937871915.1 uncultured Phycisphaerales bacterium | reverse complement strand
TGCTGCTCGCGCCGCTGCTGACCGGCTGGGTGAACATGTGCCGCGCCTGGCTGCAGAACCGCTCGGCGCCGAGCCTGTGGCAGCCGTACCGCATGCTGCACAAGCTCTTCGTCAAGGAATCGGTGCTCGCCGAGCACGCGTCGCCGATCTTCCAGGCGGCACCGTACATCGTGTTCGGATGCATGCTGGTGGCCTGCGCGATCGTCCCGACCTTGTCGACCGACCTGCCGATGTCGACGGCGGCCGACGCGATCGCGCTGGTCGGGCTGCTGGCCCTGGCCCGGGTGTTCGTCTCGCTTGCGGCGATGGACGTGGGCACGGCCTTCGGGACGCTGGGCGCGCGGCGCGAGATGCTGGTCGGTTTCCTGGCCGAGCCGGCGCTGCTGATGGTGCTGTTCTCGGCGTCGCTCATCTCGCAGTCGACGTCGCTGACCACGATGGTCGAGTCGCTCGCGCACCGGGAACTGGCGATCGACCCCGTGCTGGCCTTCGCCGGCGTCGCGTTCACGATGGTCTCGCTGGCCGAGAACGCCCGGGTGCCGGTCGACAACCCCGCCACGCACCTCGAGCTGACGATGATCCACGAGGCGCTGGTCCTCGAGTACTCGGGGCGCCACCTCGCGCTGATCGAGTGGGCGGCGAGCCTGAAGCTGTTCGCCTATTCGTGCATCGGGCTGGCCCTGTTCTTCCCCTGGGGCATCGCCGAGGCGCAGGCGCCGCTCGAACTGGTGCTGGCGCTGCCAGCGCTGGTCGCCAAGCTGGCGATCGGCGGCATGGGCCTCGCGGTGCTCGAAACGGCGAGCGCGAAGATGCGCATCTTCCGGGTGCCCGAGTTCCTGGCCACCGCGTTCCTGCTCGCGGTGATCGGGCTGCTGGTGCACATCCTGTTGGGAGCATGAGGTGAACCGCGTCTTCTCGACTTCAGGGCACCCTGCCGATGTTGGCGCGTCGCGCCTTTCGGCGCGGGCGCGTGGCGCGAGCGCGGGCGGGTCGTGGGGGTTGGTGTTCAACTCGCCGACGGTGAACCGGGCGCACGCGGGGACGGATGCGCGGGAGTTTGCCGAGTATTCGCGCAACGACGCGGCGCTGGGGTATCGAGATCAGGGGCCGGTGATGGCGAGCAGCGAGTGGCCCGAGCGCGAGCGGGCGTCGCTGGCGTATCCGCGCCGGGTGTATCTGGACCCGCGGGCGGATCAGTTGCTGTTCTTCGAGCACGAGTCGAGGTATCGCGGGAGCTATCGGTATGCGCCGGTGGCGCCGGGGGATGGGTTGTGGGGGTTCTGGCGGTAGGCAGGCGCAGCGGGTGGGACGGTGGGAGGTGCGTTGGCTTCAAGGGGCGCGACGGCGAGGAGGCCCCTTGCGTTTGGGGTGGCTTGAGCTGCGATGCGGCCGAGGGGGCGGAGCACAATGCCGAGGGCCGTGGGCCAGAGGATGCCCCAGCCGACGAGGGCAACGCCGATGGTCATTTGCACGAGGCCCATGATGATGAGGAGGACCTGGAGCGAGTTGCTGCCGCGCCCGATGGTGGGGGAGGCGAGTTCGAGGAGTTCCTCGATGTCCTTGTGGAAGAGGTAGAGCACGAGCAGGGCCAACCCGGTTATGACGATGACCAGGAGCATCGCGAGGCTGATCCACTTGAGGAACGCGTGGAGGCGTGCGGTGCGGCGTGCGCCGGCGCGGCGGCAAAGGGCGGCGAGGCGGGCGCAGGCGAAGAAGTTGCGGAGGGACCAGGCGGCAAGGCCGAGGAAGATGGTCGAGACCAGGGCGAAGATGAAGGGCTCTTCGTTCCGGCCGACGGGGCTGTACCAGCGCGTGTTGACAACGAGGGCGAAGAGCCAGACCGCGCTGCCGCAGAGGGGGTAGAGGGCGGCCGCGCCGAGAAGGGTGGTGCGGGCGAGCGGGGCGGAGACGGGGGTGCGGACGGTGATGTCAACGGCGCGGCGGACGGGGGTGGCGAGGAAGAACGTGCCGACGCAGGCCATGGTGGGGCCGAGGACGCCGATGGCGAAGCCGAAGCCGAGCATGGCGTGGTCCATGGGGGAGCCGGTGTTGTAGGGGAAGGGAAGGAAGGAGAGGGTGAAGGGAACCGCGCCGGCGATCACGGGGATGATCGAGGCGGCCAGGAGCATGAGAAGAAGGCCGAGGCGGAGGCGGGCGAGGTCGCGCGGGTTGGCGGCGTGGAGGGAGTCGAGTGAGTCGCGCGCGGGTTTGCCGCACTCGGGGCAGAGGGCGGAGATTGCGAGGGAGCGCAGGTTGTAGGAACAGTGGATGCAGGGGAGGTCGCGGGCGAAGACGAGGGGTGGTGTGGGCGCGGCCTCGGCGGGCATGGATGGGAGTGTATCGAATGCGCGGGAATCGCGGGTGCGGCGCGGAGGGACGGGCGGGTGCCTAGGGTGGGTGCGGGGCCGACGCGGCGGGATCCGCGACGCTCTCGGAGGGGCGTTCATGGGCCAAGTGAATCGGGACGCGTGGCAGGCCGCGGCGGCGTTTGCGGCGCGGGCGCATCGGCATCAGGTGCGCAACGACGGGCGGACGCCGTACATCGCTCATCCGATGCGGGTGGCGATCACGGTGCGGCATGTCTTCGGGTGCGAGGATGAGGGGGCGATGTGTGCCGCGCTGCTGCACGACACGATCGAGGACACGACGACGGACTACGACGACGTGGCGGGGGGTTTCGGGGAGGAGGTGGCGGGGATTGTGGGCGCACTGACGAAGAACATGGCGATGCCGCTGGCGGAGCGCGAGGCGGACTACGACGCGCGGCTGGCGCGGGCGGACTGGCGGGCGCGGCTGGTGAAACTGGCGGATGTGTTCGACAACTGGTGCGACTGCGCGGAGTTGTCGGCGGAGGCGCGGGCGAAGTTGCCGGGTCGGGCCGAGCGTGCGCTGGCGCTGGCGGAGCCGGACCGGGCGGGGCATCCGGAGATGGAGCGGGCCGTGCGGGCGGTGCGGGGGATCGTGGGGATGTGACAGAAGCGGTCGCGGTGCTTGCCCGGGCCTGCGCCCGGGCCTCTGTCAGGGGAGCGGCGGCGTGGTGGCCTCGACGGCGGAGTGCTTGTCTTTGGGGGAGGCGGCCTGGGCCTCTTTGTGCTCGGCGTCGATGGCGTCGAACTGCTTCTTGATGAGGTCGAGTTGCTTCTGGGTTTCGAGGAGGGCGGGCCGGCGCGGGTCGGTGGGGGGGAGCGTGTGGAGGTCGAGACCGCCGAGGCGCTTGGTGAGTTCCATCTTGGCCTGGAGGAGCTGGGCGAGTTCCTCCTCGGGCTTCATGGCCTGGCGGCCGTTGTCGGGATCGAAATCGCCGAAGCCGCCGCCGATGCCGCCGAAGGCGTTGCGGAAGACGGGCATGTTGATGATGCGGGCCTGGCCGTTGGGCATGACGACGACCTGGGGGCGGAAGCCCTGCTCGGCGAAGCGGGCGTCGTCGGTGGCCTGGGCGGCGCGGGGCATGCCGCCGCCGACGATCTGGAGCGGGACGACGTTGGCCTCGCGGCGCATGGCGGCGTCGAGTTTGCGCTGGGCGTCGTCGGCGGCGGGCATCCACGGGGGCGTGGGGCCATCGACGCGCACGGGCTCGACGTTTGCGCCCATGCGGGATTGCGAGCGGATGCGCCAGGCGCGGGCGAGGCGGTCCTCGAAGAGGCCGGCGCCGGCGTTGTCGAGATCGGCGAACTTGCCCAGGGGGATGTCGAGGTCGAGTTTCTGCGGGCCGCGCCGGATGGTGAGGTGGATGATCTCGCCGGGGTCGTGGGAGATGATGATGGACTGGAGCATGGCCTGTCCGCCGGGGCCCTCGATCTTCATGCCGTCGGCGCCGACGATCATGTCGCCGATCTGGAGGACCTTGAAGCTGGCGAAGTTGGGGAAGGTCTCGCCGACGACGACGCGGTCGCGGAGTTGGCCGCCGAACTTGAAGCCGAGGGCGGCGCGCGGGGAGCGGAAGAAGCGCTGGCGGGCGATGCCGAAGAGGCGGTAGCGGGCCTCGAGGGTGAGGTCGGGGCTCTTGAGGGCGGACTCGAGCATTTCGAGGGTGAACTGCTCGTTGGTGGCGAGGGTGGTGGAGGCGGCCTGCCGGGCGGCGAAGTTCGCGCTGGCGAGATCGGCGACGAGGCGGTCGAAGGTGGGGCGGACCTGGTCCGCGTCGAGGAGTCGATCGACGGGTTCGCCGAGGGCGGGCTTTGGGTCGGGGAGTTGGATGATCTGGGCGTGGGCGGGGGAGGCGAGCAGGATCGCGGCGGCGATGGGGCCGGACATCCACGCGATGGCGCGCCGGGCGCTGGCGGGGGATGTGGGCCGGAACATCATGGGGTGCTCGGAGGGTTGTACCGCGCCGGGGGCGAAAGGTTCGGTCGCCGGGCCTTCGGGGATTGTATCTAACGACCGGCGGCGAGGGTGGTGAGGCGGTCGGCGCCGGCGGCGAGGGCCTCGACGGCGCGATGGACGACGCCGAGGACGGGGCGGGCGGCGAGTTTGCCGAACTTGCCGGTGGCGGCGATGGGGACGCCGACCTCGACGATCATGGCCTCGATCATGAGCCAGGGGACGGCACGCAGGGCGTCGGGGGTCGCGGCGACGCCGGCGGGGGGGGCGTCGAGATAGCCGGAGCAGAAGGCGGCGAAGAGGTCCGGGTCGAGGGCGATGCGCCAGGAACTGGGGGGGATGCCCTCGCCGTTCTCGCTGGTGCCCATGTGGCGGGTGACGGAGAACTGCATGGCGCCGTTGGCCAGGTCGTGGAGGGGGCGGCCGAGGCGGGCGGAGTCGAAATCGAAGATGGCGGCGATGGAGCGATCGGCGGGGGCGGCAGGGTTTGGGTCCGTGAAGAGCATGTTGCCGGGGTGCCAGTCGCCGTGGACGATCTGCTCGGGGGTGCCGTCGGTGGTGGGGGCGAAGCGCTCGGCGCGCTGCGAGGCGAAGAGGTAGGCGTCGGCGAGGGCGCGGCAGACGGAGCGGAGGGCGGGGTCGTTGAGCGTGCCGGAGATGGCCATGAGGCGCTCGGGGACCTGGCCGTGGTTGTGGAAGGTTCGGCGGGGGGCGGGGAAGAGGGGGTGGAAGTCGGCGAGCAGGGCGTGGCAGTGGGCGAGGCACGCGCCGGCGATGCGAGATTCGGCGGTGGTGCGGGCGTAGCGCCGGCCGCGCACGAAGCGGAAGACCTCGTAGACGCCGCCGCCGCCGGGGCTTGCGGGGCCGAGCTGGAGCATGGAGTTGTCGCCGCCGCCCCCGCCCCCCCCGCCCCCCCCAGAGGAACCCGAGCCGGCGCGGGTGCCGATCATGGGTGGGACGGGGAAGCCGCGCGAGGCGAGATGGAGGATGACCTCATGGGTGAAGGCGACCTTGGAGGGGACGTTGGCGGGTCCGGGGGCGCGGCGTTTGAGGAGATATTCGCCGGTGGAGGTGGAGATGAGGACCTTTGGGGCGAGGCGCGAGCCGCCGCGGAACCGGCGGACCTCGTCGATGGCGCCGAGGTCGTAGTGGGAGCAGACGACGACGAGCTCGCCGGCGGTGATGCGAGCGCGGGAGGGGGTGGGCATCGGGGAAGGCTAAGGGCGCGGCGGCGACGCGGCGTGTTCGGGCGGGGCCTTAGATCGACGACCACTTCGCGGCCTTGGCCAGGGAGCCGAGGTGGCCGACGTTGGTCGTGGCGATGATCGGAGATCGCGATTGGATGCTCATGGCCTGGGCGGCCAGGATCACGTCGCCGTCGAGGGCGTGGCGGTCGGCGGTGACACGGCCCTTGGAGCGGGACTTTGCCCAGAGGACCGCCGCGTCGCGCATCATCGCGGTATTGAGCGGGAGGTATTCCAAACCACGGGCGAGGCTGTCGAGGCGTTCGATGCTGGAGAGCGATCCGATTCTGAGCAACTCGCGCCGGACTTCGTAGTCGCAAATCTCGGGCACGACGACATGGTCGCCCGCGGCGAGCAGCCTTTCGACCCAGAGTTTGCAGTCGGCGATGTCCGGCGATCCCCCCCGATGAGCGAGCAATCCGAGCGGGCCGGAGTCCAGAATGATCGTCCTCACGGGAACACCTTGCGACCGGAGGTGTGGTTGGCGTTGAGCCCCTTCTTGAACGCCTTCCAGGCGTCTTTCTGGTCCTTGGTCTGGCGGGCGTTCGATCGGGCGTCCTCGTCGCGCCAACGGCGGAGCATGTAGATCGCGGCGCTGCGTCGGTCGTCGGAGAGGGCGTGCTCGAGCGTTCGGACGACGAACTCGCTGGCGGAAACGCCCTCGGAGCGGGCGGCGCTCTCGAGGCGGGTTTCCAGATCGGCGGGGAGGTTCAGGCGAAGGTCCATGGGGGGGGTGTCGGGATGATACGGTGGCTCGAAGAAGGGCGGGCGCCGCGGTCGTTCTCTATCATCTCAGGCGGGTGTGGCGGGAGTTCGGTGGCAAAGGCGTTATCGGCGACGCCAGGAGTTGTCAATGTCGTCATCGTCGAGCACTGTTCGTCTGCATCGCGTCCTGAGGGCTCCCGCGAGCAGGGTGTATCGCGCGTTTCTGGAGCCGGCCGCGATGTGCAAGTGGCTGCCGCCGCATGGGTTCGTGTGTCGGGTGGAGAGCATGGATGCGAGGGTCGGCGGTGGGTACGCGGCGTCGTTTACGAGCTTCGGGACGGGGCAGACGCACTCGTTCGGCGGGACCTACGTGGAACTGACGCCCCATGAACTGATCCGATACACGGACAAGTTCGATGATCCGAGCATGCCGGGGGAGATGGCGGTGACTGTGACGCTGCGGCCCGTGTCGTGCGGGACCGAGATCACCATCGTCCAGGAGAACCTGCCGGCGCGGATCCCGGTGGAGATGTGCTATCTGGGTTGGCAGGAGTCGCTGGAGCAGCTGGCGCGGCTGGTGGAGCCGGAAATCCCGTGACGCCCCCGCACGAGGCACCTCTCGCTCTCGCGAGAAGCACCTTATTCGACGTTCTGGACCTGCTCTTTGATGCGGTCGATGGAGCCCTTGACCTCGACGCACCAGCGGGAGATCTCGGCGTCGTTGCACTTGCTGGCGATGGTGTTGGCCTCGCGGAGCATTTCCTGGGTGAGGAAGTCGAGGGTCCGGCCGATGGGCTTGAACTCCTTGTCCTTGAGCATCTGGGTGAACTGGTCGAGGTGGCCGGAGAGGCGGGCGATCTCCTCGGAGATGTCCACGCGCTCGGCGGTGATGGCGAGCTCGCGGACGATGTCCACGCCCTGGACGCTCAGGCCCATGTCCTTGATCATCTGCTCGATGCGGCCCTTGAGGCGCTTCTCGTGCTCGACCATCACCTGCGGGGCGCGGGCCTTGATCTGGACGAGGCGGGCGGCGATGACGTCGTGGTGGGTGAGCAGGTCGCTGACGAGGTACTGGCCCTCGCGCTCGCGCATCTTCACGAGGCCCTCGCAGGCGATCTCGAGGAGTTTGTTGAGGCTGGCGCGGGCGACGCCGAGGCGCTGCTCCTCGCCGGCGGGGGGCTGGAGGACGCCGGGCAGGGACAGGAGCGGGGCGAGTTCGATCTGGACCGCGCCGGAGGCGACCTGGGGGAGCTTCTTGAGCTGGTCGAGGTAGCTCCGGAGGGCGGGCTCGTTGACGACGTGGGCGACGTCGCCGGAGGTGTCGGAGTAGCGGATGGTCATGAAGACCGAGCCGCGGTTGAGGCGGTGGCGGAGCTGGGTCTCGAGTTCGGCCTCGAGGACCTGGAACTCTTCGGGGAGGCGGATGACCGCCTTGAAGTACTTGGAGTTGAGGGAGCGGACTTCCAGGTAGAAGTGGGCCGCGCCGGAAGTTGCGGAGGCCTCGCCGAAGCCGGTCATGCTGCGGATCACGGGGGGCTCCTGAGGGCCGAAGGGAGAGGAGGAAGGCGGAAGGTGAGAGTGGGCTGTTACGGGTTGGCGGGGGGCGTGGCGGGGGCGGGGGAAGCGGGGGGGGCTACACCCGCCAGGTCGGCTGGACCAGCTGATCCCCGGAGGGCGGATAAGGGCTTTTTCTCGGATCGCGGGCCTCCATGCCCGCATTCGCGCGAAGCGAAGCGCAGAGCGAAGTTGTCAACTCTGGCATGCAACGGGTGAAACAGAATTTTCGTCTGGGATGCGCGGCATGGACGCGGGGCTCAAAGCCCTTCGAGCGGATTCGCTTTTGGGATCCAGCGGCTTGCAAACCGGTACCGGCGCTAGCGCCGGACCACGGCAACGGGGAACTCCTTTTCAGGCGTGCGATACACTGCCCCGGACC